>VXMB01000014.1:300000-600000 GCA_009841265.1 Gemmatimonadota bacterium
GGGGACTTCGTCGAGACCGGCGGACATGAGCGTGACGCCTTTCTCCCGAAGCAGCCGGTTGGCGTCCTGCCAGTTCAGGCTCCGGATCGCCCGTTTCCGGCTCATCACGCGGCCGGCGCCGTGGGCGGCGGAGTTCATCGACGCGCGATTGCCCTTTCCGCGGACCACGAAGGCCGGGCTCGCCATCGAGCCGGGTATGATGCCCAGCACGCCCGGGCCTGCCGGCGTAGCGCCCTTGCGGTGTACGATTGCTTTCCGGTCAGGTATACGGCCGTGCAGGCCGGACTGGCCGTGCCGGTCGCGCTGGCCGGACGGGCCGGGGACGGAGATCATTTCCTTCCACGCGAAATTGTGGTGGTTCTCCAGGTCCAGCAACACTTCCACACCGAGGTGGCCGGCCATGTGCCGGTGTATACACGCGTGGTTGGCCTCCGCGTAATGGCCCATAAGCTCCATGGCTGCCCAGTATTCCTGTCCCGGCTCGGTGTCCAGGTCCAGCCAGGCCAGGTGCCGCTGTTCCCGGGACAGTTCGGGGCGCATGGACATGGCCAGCCTGCTGTAATGGGAGGCGACCATGGCGCCGGTCCCCCGGCTTCCACTGTGGGAAAGCAGGGCGAGGTAGGTGCCGGTATCGAGCCCCTTCAACGGCTCATTCAACGTCAGTTCGCCGAATTCGACGAAATGGTTGCCGCTCCCGCTGGTGCCCAGCTGGCTCCAGGCCTTGTCCTTCGCTTTTTTGGTCACGGGAGAGACGGACCAGTTCCGGTCGAGGACCGGGTGGTTCCGACGCTTCTTGAATCGGGCCCCCACGCCGAAGCGCGTCTCCGCCGAGATGGCCTTCTTCAGGCGGTCCGTACCCCGGTCGTGCCGCAGCGTGCCCAGCGGCAGGTCCAGGACGGTCAGTTTCATCCGGCAGGCGATGTCGACGCCCACGGCGTAGGGAATGACCGCGTTGTCCGTGGCCAGCACGCCGCCGATGGGCAGGCCGTAACCCACGTGGGCGTCCGGCATCAGCGCGGCGGCTACGGCCACGGGAAGCGCGCAGGCCCGCTCCATCTGCTGGATAGACTGCGCGTCCAGATCCCGTCCCCACTGCTGGTAGGGTATGCGATTTCCCAAAGCGGTCATGTCCTCTCAGAAGCCGGCAATCTGGCGTCCACTGAAGGTGAGCCGGAACATGAGCCGTTCGTAACGCGTGTCGTCAAAGGGCGTCGGGGCGTGCAGCGTGCACCGGTTGTCCCAGACCACCAGATCGCCCGGACGCCACCGGTGCATGTAGGTGTAGTCTTCTCCGGTCGCGTGGGCCTGCAGATCGTTCAGCAGTGCCGATCCCTCCGCGGGCGACATCCCTTCGACGGATTCGATGTGGCAAAGGGGCAGGTAGAGGGACTTTCGTCCGGTCTCCGGGTGTCGCGCGACCAGGGGCCGGACGATCGGGGGAAACTGTGCCAGTAGTGTTTCGCTAAGCGGCGGCCGGTGCGGATTCTTCTTCCTGAGCAGTTCGTTGAGATGATTGTAGGAATGGACGGTCCGGATGGAATCGGTGCGTGCTTTGACTTCGTCCGGCAGGTCCTCATAGGCCGCGGTCATGCCCGCGAAGCCCGTTTCCCCGCCCTCGGGGGGCGTGCGGATGCAGAACAGGCAGGATCCGACGGGCTGGGGATGGCGGAAAGAATCGTCCATGTGCCACAGCAGCGGCGGCGGGTCCGCCTGGATGAAGAGCGCGGTGTACTTTCCGTTCTCCTTCGCGTTCCCGATGCGCAGGATGTCGGGGAACCCCGGAACCAGGAAGGCCGGATCATATTTCTCGTTGCCCTCGGGTGTCCCGAACCGGGTTACGAACCGGCGGAGATGGGAGGGTTCGATATGTCCCTGGTTACGGATGACCACTAGTCCACCCGCCGCGTGAAAAGCGACCACGGCCCCCTTGACCATGGCTTCATCGAGCCGTGCGAGGTCCACGTCCCCGAGTTCGGCACCGAACCCGGACCGGGTCAGCGAAGTGTAATTGGTAGTTTCAGTCATGCCGGAAGCGTTTTCTGGATCAGCGCAGTTTTCCGCGGCCGAGAATGGGCCAGACCGTCTCGACGACCCCGTTGCGGATCCCGTAGAGGTGGTCGTGGAGGAACAGGGTGACGTCGGTGTACGCCACCATGAGGTCGAGTTTGTCCCCGACGGCGATCTCGTGATTCGGACCGGTGAAGGTCACGGTCCCGTGTTCCGCGGACATGCGCACGCTCACCACGTCATCGACGCCCACCGGCATGGGCATGCCGAACCACGCGGGCACCGTCTTGAACCCGGCGTCCACGATCAGCCGGTCCGGTTCAGGGCGGCTGGTGACCGTGACGTGCACGAAGATGGCGGGGTCGGTCCGAACCCCCCACAGGGTGTACATCACGTCGTTGAAGATCGCGCCGCCGGCCTGGATCTCGGTGATTCCTTCCAGGTCGGGCGTGACCGACAGCGTGCCGCTCCCGCCGCCGCTCACGATATCGCAGGGCAGTCCTTCGGCCCGGCAGTGCTCTGCGGAGTCCACGAGATCTCCCACGGCCCGCCTGATCTCCCCGTGTTTCCAGTCGGAGCCTTCATCCACGCAGGCGTGTCCTTCCCAGGCCATGACCCCCCGGAAACGCAGGCCGGGGGTCCGGTGGACCTGCCGGGCAAGCTCGACGACCGGTTCGCCGGGCCGGACGCCGGCCCGCTCCATGCCCGTGTTCAGTTCGACGAGCACGCCGACCTCGACGCCGGTTTCCATCGCGGTGCGGCCCAGATCCTCCAGCGTGGCGTCGCTGTCGACGGCGACCTTCACGTCCGCCTGCCTGCAGAGATGGGCCAGGCGGATGTATTTCGGCGGTCCGACCACCTGGTTGGCGATGAGGATGTCCTCGACGCCGCCCGCGGCCATGACCTCGGCCTCACCGAGCTTGGCGCAGGTGACGCCGATAGCGCCGGCCTTCAGCAGCCTGTGGGCAATCGCCGGAATCTTGACCCCCTTGATGTGCGGGCGCCAGTCCACGCCGGCTTCCTTCAGCCGTTGCCCCACGGTGCGGATGTTGTTTTCAAGACGATCCAGGTCAACCCAGAGGACCGGGGTGTCCAGATCTTCCTTTCGCGTTCCGATCTCGTCCAAAGTGTGTTCCCTCACGTGTTGAGACTCGGCCGATGCGCCGTTTCGATCTCATGATCGGCAACGGCTTTCTGCAGATTTGGGCACGACGTCCCTCAAATTGTTCGAGAATTCGCAATGCCGTGCTGACTGACTATTTTGTATCACCTCGGCAACGCTCCGTCAAGGACGATTAGTGTATCGGTACCCAAACACAGGAGGACATCATGGAAATAGCTGGACTATTGATTCAACCCTGGTACCGAACGTCTTTGAAAGGGGATACCAGAGGTCCGTCCGGGCAGTGCAGCCGGCCGTTCACGACCCATCCGCAGTCTCGCGCCTCGAGCTCCGACACGAGATACCCTTCCCACTTTCCTGTTTCTTCTTCATAGGCGGGGTCGCCCACCAGGTTGCGGCACTCGCCGGGATCCTCGTCCAGGTCGAAGAATTGCTTCTGATCGATTCGCGGCAGCCAGATGAACTTCCGGTGGCCGTCCGTCACGTACTGCATCTCCTGTTCAGGCGCGTAGCACCAGCAATGCTCGCCATGCAGGTAGTCTCGCCAGCCTTCGGTTTTCCCCCGCATAAGTGGGAGGAGGCTTTGTCCTGTCACCGTGGGCGGCACGTCCACGTCGGCCGCGTCCAGGATCGTGGGCATGATGTCGCGGAGTTCGGCCACGCCGTCCGGAACGGGAGCGTTGACCTTTTCGTCCCAGGCAGCCGGCGGGCAGACGATCAGCGGAATCCTCGCGCTGCCCTCGTAGGCATAGGTCTTGCGCCAGAGATGGTGGTCGCCCACCATGTCTCCGTGGTCGGACGTGAAGATGACCCAGGTGTTGGACCAGGCCGCCGGATCGTGCCGTTCCATCCAGTTCTTGAGCCGGCCGATCTGCGTGTCGATGAAGGAAATCTCCCCGTAGTACCCGGCCCGGCCGCGATGGATGCGCGCGGCCGACTGCTTCCCGTGCCAGGCATTCACGTCCGTGGCGTCGAAGGGCACGTCGTGCATGTCCGCCCAGTCGCCGATGTACGGCGTCGGGGTCTCCCGGTCGTGGTACAGGTCGAAGTACCATGCGGGCGGCACGTAGGGCGAATGGGGCCGGGCGAAGCTGACGTTGAGGAAGAAGGGTTTCGCGCGGTCGCGCCGCGCGATGTAATGGATCGCCCGGCTCATGGTCCAGGCCGTCGGATGGAGGTATTCCTCCGTATGCCAGGGACGCCCGATCCAAGAGTTCCAGTTGACCCCGTGATCGTCAGGCGAGATGTCGCGCCGTTTCTCCCGGTCGAACCACCGGCGGTACTCGTCCCGCAGGCCCTGGGCGATCAGGCGGCCGGACTCGTCCAGTTCCGATGACTGAAAGCCCATGTCCGCCCGCTGCGGCGTGAAGTGGCCCTTCCCGACCAGGTGGGTGGCATATCCCGCGTCCGACAGTGTGCCGGCCAGGGTATGGGGGAAGTCGTTGGGTATCGGTCCCTGTCCCCGTCCCATACCGAGAACGCCGGTGTGCCACTGGTCCATGCCGGTCATCACGGTCGAACGGGCGGGAATACAGGAAGGGACCGCCGTGTAGGCGTGGGGAAACCGTGCGCCCCGTGCGGCCAGGTGGTCCAGGTTGGGTGTTTCCGCCACTGGATGTCCGTCGCAGCTCATGCAGTCGCCGCGCATCTGGTCCGCCATGATGAAGATGACGTTGGGACGGGACATGGTTTTCTGCTCCTGGATGACGCGCTCCTGGATGACGCGGAGTCCGGCAATGAGCCCGGCGAATGGGATTCATAACTTACGTGTCCCGTGTCTGCTGTCAAGATCGGAAGCCTTCCTCGCATCACGGCATATGACCATGGTATACGACTTCCGTTAAGCCGTTAATCCCCTTGACATTGGGGCGGTCTCCTCCACATTTCATGCAGGGCAGGACCGTCAATGTTCGAGACCTCGGGATCCCGTCAAAGGAGGCATGCGCCCCATGGCTGCGCGAGACAAACCCTTAACTGATGAAGAGCGGGCATTCTGGGCGGACATACGGCGCCAGTTCTATCTCGACGACGGCGTGACCTTTCTCCAGGGCGGCTCGGTGGGTCCATCGGCGAGACCGGTCATCGAGCAGGTGATCGATTGGCTGCGGCAGGTGGAGAAGAACCCGCTGCGCAACCAGGGCGGCGGGCTCATGCGGTCCCTGGTAGAGTCGGCCCGCGAGAAAGTCGCCGATTTCACCGGGGCTTCCGCGAAAAACGTGGCCCTGGTACTCAACACCACGATGGGCATGAACGTCCCCGCCCGCGGGTTGCCCCTGCAGCCCGGCGGAGAGGTGTTGATGAGCGACCAGGAATACCCTTCCGTCCAGCGCATGTGGGAACACATGGCCAGGACACAGCACGTGCTGATCCGGAAGGTTCCCCTGCCGACGCCGCCCGATACCCCGGGGGAGATCGTCGACGCCTTCGCCGCCTATATCACGCCACGCACCCAGGTCATGGTCTTCTCCCACGTCTACTGCACCACGGGTCTTGTTGCGCCCGTTGACGAACTGACCACCCTGGCCCACGACCACGGCGCCGTGGCCGTGGTGGATGGCGCGCACGCGGTCGGCATGGTGCCGGTCGATATCGAAGCATGGGGGTGCGATTTCTATGCCAGCAGTACGCACAAGTGGCTGCTCGCGCCCAAGGGGACGGGCATCTGCTATGTCGCGGATCCCTATCTGAGCGCGCTGCCGGCGCCCATTCTGGGATACAATACCTTCCCTGTGACCCACGCACGCCGGTTCGACGTGACGGGGACACACGACACGACGCACTTCGCCGGACTGGGCGCCGCCATCGATTTTCAACTGGGCATAGGATGGGAAGACCGGATCAGACCTTATTGCCTGGGTTTGGCCCGGTACCTGCGCGAACTGATCACGACGGAGATCGAAGGCGCCCGCATAACCGTGCCCTCCGGACCCGAGATGTCCGGATTCCTGACTTCCTTCACCATAGACGGCTGCGATCTCAGCAAAGTCGTAGAGCTCATGTGGAAGGAGTATCGCATACAGATCGCCGGCACGCGGGCCGGCCATCTGCCCGTCTTCCGCATATCCACGCACTTCTACGACAGTTACGAGGATATCGACCGGTTCATCGACGCGTTGAAGGAGGTGCTCGCCACCCGGCGGGACGAGCTGTTCGAAGAACGGGATTGACCCGGAACCCATGCTCAGACTCGAATTCGACCGCGGGACCATCCTGGTGCACGGCGACCGGGACCAGGTGGACGCGTTGTCCCTGCCCGGCTGCGCGTTCGACCGGCGGGTGGCGCTGCACCGCGCGCCGGCGCGACATTACCGCGAGATCATCACCCGGCTCAACGACCGGGGCATCCCCCACCAGGACGACGCCCGGTCCTACGGGAAGCTGGACTTGTCCTTCCAGTCGGACCGGTCCCCCTTTCCCTACCAGCAGGAGGCCGTGGACGCCTGGTGGAAGGCGGGCGGACGGGGCATCGTCGTACTGCCGACCGGCGCGGGCAAGACTTTCGTCGCGCTCATGTGCATGGCCCGCGTCCAGCGCGGCACGCTGGTCGTCGTTCCGACCATCGACCTGATGCAGCAGTGGTACGGCGTGATTTCCAGCCAGTTCGACACCGAAGTCGGGCTGATCGGCGGGGGATACTACGACATCGAGCCCGTCTCCGTGTCCACCTACGATTCCGCGTACCTGCACATGGAGCGGTTCGGCCATCAGTTCGGACTCGTGGTCTTCGACGAATGCCACCACCTGCCCGGCCCCTCCTACCTGATGACCGCGGACCTGTCGCTGGCGCCCTACCGGCTGGGATTGACCGCCACGCTCGAACGGGAGGACGGGGCGGAACACCTCCTGCGGGACGCGATCGGCGATACGGTCTACCGCCAGGAGATCCGTTCGCTGAGCGGGGAATACCTTTCCGGATACGAGACCATAAAGATCAGCGTGCGTCTTTCGCCGGAAGAGCGCACGGAGTACCAGGAGGCGAGAAACACCTACCGGGCGTTCCTGGACAGCCAGCGGATCGCCCTGTCCGGCCCAGGTGGATGGGTGCGTTTCCTGGCGGCGACGTCGCGGAGCGAGGAGGGACGGAGGGCTTTCACGGCCTACCGGGCCCAGAAGGCCATCGCCCAGGGTTCGCAGGCCAAGCTGCGCGTCCTGGAACGGCTGATCCGCCAGCACCGCCGCGACCGCATGCTCATCTTCACCAGCGACAACGAAACGGTATACCGAATCTCGCGACGGTTCCTCGTCCCCGCCATCACGCACCAGACTAAGGTCAAGGAGCGCCAGGACATCCTGGCGGCGTTCAACGCGGGCAGGTACCCCTTCCTGGTCACGTCCCGCGTGCTGAACGAAGGGGTCGACGTCCCCGAAGCCAACATCGCTGTGGTACTTTCCGGCACCGGCAGCGTGAGAGAGCATGTGCAGCGTCTCGGCCGGATCCTGCGCCGCGTCGAGGGGAAGCACGCATTGCTCTACGAACTGGTGGCCGAGCAGACGGGCGAGGAATACGCGAGTACCCGGCGCAGGCAGCACAGTGCCTACCGGAAGCCGCCGGCTCAGGAGAACGCGACATGCTGACGGGCGACCTGCTCCGCGTCCGGTTCCGCAAGGGACAGATCCAGCTTCCCTACATCGACGAAGCGAGCGGGGACCACCTGGGCGTGGCCGAAACGCTGATCCGCGCCTTCGACGGCCATGTAGGCGGATCCCGGCAGGAACTCGACGAAGAACTCGCGGATATCACGGGTGCGGGAACGGAATTCCTGTTTCATCGCGGCCTGAGCAAGCTGTTGAAGGATCGCTGCACGTTCGCGGCCGCTTCGCCCGTCGACCCGGTGGAACTGCGAAGCGAAATCTTCGATTCAGCGGCGGCGGCTTACCGGAACACGGACCAGGTCCGCATCGACCGGGAGGCCGTTCTGGCCGAGGCGGCGAAATCGGCCGGCATCGAAGCAAAGGAGGTCGACCAGGCCTTCTATGCCGATCTCAAGGCGGCCGAGCGGCTGGAGTCTTTCAAGTCCTGCACCCCGGAGTGGCTCCTGGGCAGGTACAACGTCGCGCTGGCCCAGGCCGCCCTGTTCCGGGCGACGGAACTCGACCTGCATGTCGAGGGCGAGACCCCGGCCCGTTACCGCGACCTCTTCCGGAAGCTGAAGTTCTTCCGGCTGCTCCACGAGATCCGGCAGACCGGTCCGGGGGCATACCATATTCATATCGACGGCCCCATGGCGCTCTTCAAGTCCTCCCAGCGCTACGGACTGCAGATCGCCCAGTTTCTTCCCGCGGTCCTGCACTGCGGGAACTGGCGGATCGCCGCTTCCGTGACCTGGGGCGCCAGGCGCCGGGAGGGCGTGTTCACGCTCACTCCCGAAACGGGACTCAAACCCATCGGCCCTTCCACGGGCCAGTGGATACCCGAGGAGGTGGCCTGGCTCGAAGAACGGTTCGGCCGGCTGAAAACGGTCTGGCGCATGGCTGCCGGATCGGAAATCATCGACCTCGGAGGCCGGGGCGTACTGGTCCCCGATTATGTCTTTACCCATCCGGCCGCAGGGACGAAAGTGTACCTGGATTTCCTCGGTTTCTGGCGTTCCTCGGCGGTCCGGACGCGTCTCGACCTACTCAGGCGCCACGGCCCTCCCAACCTGATCCTGGCGATTTCCGACGATCTCGCCGTGGACGACGAATCCTCGTCGGGGCTGCCGGGTGAGGTGTACAGATTCCGGCGGACGCCCGTGGCCCGCGACATCCTCGGAATCCTCGACGCCATGACGGCTGAGACCCCTGGAGAATCTCCGGCGACGCTGGACCTGTTCGATCACTGAGAAGCGGCATAAATGGGTTGATTTGAACGACCGCCGTGCCATAGGTTATGGCCATGTCCTCCCCTCCTTCCACTTCCGTCTCATCGTCATGGATTACCCGGGGTTTCGAGGCCTTCCGCCGGGGCGCCTTCAGCAATGGCGGCCAGAATCTCTACGTGTCGCGAGCGGGGGTGCTGCAACGCATTCACCAGTTCGACCTGGACCGCGACGGCCACGTAGACCTCGTCTTCTGCAACAGCCAGAACCACGGTGAAAAACCTCCGGTCACCTTGTATCATGAGGTACTCGGACGGACCACCTCCCGGTTCCTGCCCTCCGACGGGGCAAGAACGGGGGTCGTCGCCGACCTGAACGGGGATGGATACGACGACCTGGTCGTCGGCATGTTCTACAATGGCATCCGGCGGGATCTCAACGCGTTCCTGTACTACGGTGGCCCGGACGGACTCGGCGAAGGGCGTGTGCAGTACCTGCCCGCGCCCTGCTGCACTTCGGTGGCCGCAGGGGATTTCGACGGCGACGGCAGGCCGGATCTGGCCTTCGTTTCCGGCGGTAGGTTGCGGCTGTTTCCTCAGACGGCGCTGGGGTTCGAGCCGAAGGGCTACCGGGACCTGGATATCGAGGCAGACCAGGCCGCGTCCTGCGACGTGGACGGCGACGGGTTCGCCGACCTGGTCATCAGGACCGCCCGGGGGGATGTCCGGGTATACTGGGGCGGCCCGGACGGAATCGTGCCGGAACGATCATCCGACGTCTCCGTCGATGCCGACCCGCCGGATAGACCGGACCAGGCTGACCAGGCTGACCAGGCTGACCAGGACCTCGACGGCTATCCCGAAGAGGTCGATCCCGCTGTCCCGCTGGTCTCCGTGCTCCGGATCCGGGGTGTGCCCCATGTATTCGTCGCGCGGACAGATGCGGTCTATCTCGTGCCTTTCGAAGGGGGACGAGTGGCCGGGACGCCGGTCCGGCTATCCTGCCGGAACGCCTTCGCCGCCGCCGCGGGCGACCTGGCCGGCGACGGACGATGCAGCCTGGTCGTGGCCTGTCGGGACCGCCACGGCGGGGAGGAATGTTCGTGGCTGTACCACGACGGGAACGAGGGCGGGTACAGCGATCAGAACCGCACGGCGATCCCCAGCCGTTACGCCTGCGATGCGGCCGTTGGGGACCTGGACGGAGACGGCCGGTCCGAGATCGTGATCTGTCAGACCCATACGCCGGAAAGCTATACATCGGAATCCCTGGCGTACCGCTGGGGCCGGGACGGGCTGGCGCCGCCGCGCGTCCTCGAGACCCATGACGCCCGGCGGGTGCTGCTGGTCCGCATGGCCCGCGCATCGGACGATCCCCTTCCGCAGACCGTTTTCATCAACCAGTTCAGCCGGAACCTGAGGGGCGACATCCCCGTCTGCGTCTATCACGGCGGTCCCGACGGGTTTGACCCTGAACACCGCCAGGAAGTGCCGGGGTGGGGCGCGGTGGAAGCGCTCCGGTGTGACCTGAACGACGACGGGTTGCCCGACCTGATCCTGGCCAACGCGTCCGAGAACTCGGTCCGCCAGGATCCGGGGTCCTACGTATACTACAACGGGGAAGGGCGATTCGGGAGTGAACCGGACGTGCGCCTGCCGACCGTGCGGGCTCACGGGGTCTGTTGCGCGGACCTGGACCGGGACGGATACCTGGACCTCGTCTTCTGCGGATTCGATAATCCGGATATCGTCATCTTCTACGGCGGACAAGACGGCTTCGACTACGGACGAACGGAGCGCATCCGCCTCGAATACGAAGGTGTCGTGTACAAGGATCCGCGCTGGATCTTCCTCGTCGACCTGAACGGCGACGGCTGGCTCGACCTGGTCGTGCCGCAGATCGCCGACGACTACAGTTTCATCCTTTGGGGCGGGCCAGAAGGCTTCAGCATGGACCGGTGCCAGGCGCTTTCCGTGTGGCACGGCGCCTGCGCCCGGGCGGCGGACCTCAGCGGGAACGGGTATCCCGACCTGGTCATCGGTGGACACGAGCCGTCGATCGGGGCGCCCCACGACTCCTTCGTACACATCTACTGGAACGGTCCCGACGGGCTACGCGAGGACCGCCGCACCCTCCTGCCGTCCAACGCGGTGAACGCCATGTCCATCATGGACTTCAACGGGAATGGCCTGCTCGATCTCTTCGTCTGCTCCTACCACGACAACCGCGTGCGGGACATCGATTCCTACATCTACTGGAACCGTGCCGGCCGGGGATTCTCGGCCGACGACCGCACCCGGCTGTTCACCCATTCCGCGTCGGGCTGCGTGGCCGCGGATTTCGACGGAGACGGCCGCGTCGACCTCGCCGTCGCCTATCACAAGGTCGAGGGCGACCATGTCGGCCATTCCGCCGTCTGGTGGAACGGTCCCGATGGTTTCGACGCCAGGAGGGTCACCCGGCTGCCCACGACCGGCCCCCACGGCATGACCGCCGTGCAGACGGGAAACATGTTGGACGCGGGTCCGGAAGAATACTATGTCTCGGCGCCGCACGAGATACCCCGGGGACAGGCCGTGGCCGGCATCGACTGGGAAGCGGAATGCGGCCCGGGCACCTGGGTGCATGCCCAGGTCCGGTGGGCGGACTCGGTGGAAGCACTGGCACGATCGGCGTGGCATGGCGCCGGGGGAGCGGGCACCTGGTACGAAACACCCCAGCCGGTACGGGACAAAGGCGCGGGACCGTGGGTACAGTACCGGCTCGCGCTGGGCGCGAAAAACGGGGGAAGCACCCCGAGGGTCACGGAAGTCCGGCTGGAAACGGGCTGACGGACCAGGTCGGCGGATGGATCACCGGAGAACAGAGCATGCGCAAGGCGTCGGAAGTCTTCGATGAGATACAACGCTGGGCGGAAGCGGACGATCAGATCAGAGGACTGGTCCTGTCGAGTGGCCGGGTCGATGGAAACGACACGGTCGACCTGTTGTCGGATTACGACGTGATCGTGTACGTCAGGGACCTGGAACCCTACAAACGGGACGATAACTGGTTGGAAGCGTTCGGATCCGTGATGACGTGCTCGCCGCCCTTGCCAACCTTGTTTGATGACGTCAGGATTGGCCGCATGGTGATCTATGACGATGGCGTACGGATCGACTGGAGCATCGCGAACGCTGAATCCATGCACGACCTCAACGGCGAGCCCGAACCTTACCGGGTGCTGCTGGATAAGGACCGTATCGTACATGACCCCATACTGCCCTATCACAGCGCCTACCACGTTATAAGACCTACGAAGGACGAATACGACGAACTGGTTGCCGATTTCTGGTGGGACATCATCTATGTGGCCAAGGCCCTGTGGCGCGATGAACTCTACTGGGCAAAGCACATGAACAGAAAAGTTCATTCCCCTTTTCTTGAAAAAGTCATCGAATGGAATATCGGCATGAAAAACGACTGGTCGGTTACGACCAACAAACACGGCCGCTGGTTCAAGCGTTACCTGGACCCCGGGACATGGGCGGAAATCGAGTCCACGTATTCGGGAGCGGATCTGGATCAAAACTGGGATGCCCTGTTTAATGCGACCCGGCTGTTTCGGCGTCTTGCCGTTACCGTCGCCGAAGGGTTGGATTTCGACTATCCTCACGAAACCGACCGGCGCGTCACGGCGTACATGGGGAAGATCAGGCGGCTGGACCCGGACGCCGAGGACTTCGTGTGAACCCTAACACTGGAGCATCGAAGATGAAGGCACTGCTTGAAAAACTGAACATCGAAGCCTTGAACGCCGGGGCCTGTACGGGGATGGACGGCTGGATACACGGGGAGGGACCGATCCTGACGTCGTACAACCCCACGACCGGCGATCCGATCGCAGGCGTGCGGCAGGCGACGCCCGAGGTCTTTGACCGGGTGATCGAACACGCCCGCGCCACCTTCGATACCTGGCGAGCGCTGCCCGCGCCGAAGCGGGGGGACATGGTCAGGGACCTGGGCAACGTCCTGCGGGCGTACAAGGAACCACTGGGCGAGCTCGTCTCCCTGGAGATGGGCAAGATCCGCGTGGAGGGCATGGGGGAAGTCCAGGAGATGATCGACATCTGCGATTTCTCCGTCGGCCTTTCCCGCCAGTTGTATGGACTGACCATCGCGAGCGAGCGGCCGAGTCACCGCATGAGCGAGCAGTGGCACCCCCTGGGCGTGATCGGCATCATCACCGCCTTCAATTTCCCCGTGGCGGTCTGGTCGTGGAACGCTTCCCTGGCCTCGGTGTGCGGCGACGTCACCGTATGGAAGCCGAGCGGTCAGACACCGCTGACGGCCGTGGCCACGCAGCACCTGTGCAACCGGGTCATGGCCGACCACGGGGTGGACGGCGTGTTCAACCTGGCCATCGGCCGCGGCAGCGACGTGGGGAATCTCATCCTCGATGACGAACGCATACCGCTCGTATCCTTCACGGGTTCGACCGCGACGGGCAGGACCGTGGCCGCACGGGTCGCGTCCCGGTTCGGTCGCAGCATACTGGAGCTGGGCGGCAACAACGCGATCGTCGTCACCGAGCACGCCGATCTCGAACTCGCCGTACCCGGCATCGTCTTCGGCGCCGTGGGTACGGCAGGACAACGGTGCACCTCGACGCGTCGCATCATCGGGCACAAAAGCTTGACGACGACGCTGATCGATCGATTGGCCCGCGCCTACGCGCAGGTGCCCATGGGAGATCCCATCGACGACGGCACGCTCATGGGACCGCTGGTCACGGCCGACGCCGTGGACGACATGATGCAGGCCATCGAGCAGGCGAAGGCCGAGGGCGGCGAGGTGGTCACCGGCGGAAAACACCGTCCGGACCTGGGACCGCACTTCGTCGAACCGACGATCATCCGCATGCCCACCCAGTCGGAAATCGTGAAACGGGAGACCTTCGCGCCGATTCTGTATATCCTGGAATATGAAACCCTGGACGAGGCCATAGACCTCCACAACAACGTGCCCCAGGGGCTTTCCAGCGCCATCTTCACCGACAGCCTGCGCGAGGCGGAGCGGTTTCTCTCCGCGACGGGGTCGGACTGTGGCATCGCGAACGTGAACATCGGCACGTCGGGCGCTGAGATCGGCGGAGCCTTCGGGGGCGAGAAGGAGACGGGCGGCGGCCGCGAATCGGGCTCGGACGCCTGGAAAGCCTACATGCGCCGCCAGACCAATACCGTCAACTGGTCCACCGATCTCCCGCTGGCCCAGGGGATCGAGTTCGACACCGTCGGATCAGACGGTGACTGACCGCGCTTCTCAAATCAATCACAGGGAGGAATACGCATGTCATCCAACGGAGCGTTTATCATCGACAAGAACCTGGGCGCGCGCCTGGATGAATCCCAGGCCGATCTGACCCGGGTGAATGCCGACGGCAAGGATGTGGTCCCGCCGACAGACGAACAGAAGTACCTGTTCGACAAGGACGGCTGGCTTTTGATCCCCGGGGTGCTTTCCGAAGCCGAATGTGCGGAGATGCGGGCGTTCTGCCTGCAGCTGCACCATGATCCGGAATCCATTCCCGAACGGGAGCGGTCGGCGCTCGGCGGTCCGCTGCAAAGCCTGACGGATCATCCGCGGGTGGTGGGGTTCATGAACGAATTCCTGGCCTATCCCGGCCTGTCCAACCAGATCTGCTACGGTTTCAGGCAGGAATCGGCCACTCTGTTCTACCGGGAAGCCGGCGACGGCGAGTTCGGGCCCCACAACGGGAACGGCATGCTGCGGCTCCCCGGCGACTCCCATCTCTACCACTGCATTCCCGGGAAGGCCAACTCCGCGCTGACCCGGGTGGTCTGGGAGTTGAACCCGGTGGAGGAGGGGAACGGCACGCTCCTGGTAACCGGCAGCCACAAGTCCGTCTTTCCCACGCCGTCCTCCATCCAGTCGCCGGACTCGCCGATCTGGGATACATATACCTGTCCGGCTGGATCGCTGATGTTCTTCACCGAGGCCCTGACGCACAGCGGAAGGCCGTGGGTCAGCGAGAAGTATCCGCGCGTCGCCATTTTCAGCTGCTACAACTCCGTAAACTCCAGGTGGCACAACTGGGATCCCCATCCGGAGCTGCTCGCCTCCATGCCGCCCCTGCGCCAGACGCTCTACCGCGGCGTCTACGCGGGGAACAATCTGGTGGGAGGCGTGATGCTATAGGACCGGCGGCCGATTCCGCAGGTAGTCTTCTTTCAGTACCTTGCCCAGACAGTGCAGGAGATAGTCGGCGTTCTCACGGTTGAAGACCAGGGGCGGCTTGATCTTCAGGACGTTGTGCAGAGGGCCGTCGGTACTGATCAGCACCCCGTGGTCCCGCATCCGGTTGGCCACGTACGAGGCCTGGGGGCCGCCCGGTTCCAGCGTGTCGCGGTCCAGCACGAGTTCCACGCCCACGTAGAGCCCCATGCCGCGGACGTCACCGATGATGGGGTGGTCCGGCTCCAGGGCGCGAAGCCCTTCCAGCAGGTAGCCGCCCACCTCCAGGGCATTGGCCTGGAGCCCTTCTTCCTCGATGATATCCAGCACCGCCAGGCCGATGGCGCAGGAGACGGGGTTCCCGCCGAAGGTATTGAAATACTCCATGCCGTTGTCGAAAGCGCCCGCGATCTCGGGGGTGGTAACCACCGCGCCCAGCGGGTGGCCGTTCCCGATCGGTTTTCCCAGGGTGACGATGTCCGGAACCGCGTCCTGGGTCTCGAATCCCCAGAAGTGCGAACCCACGCGTCCGAATCCCACCTGCACCTCGTCGGCGATACACACGCCGCCCGCTTCGCGCACCTGCCCAAATGCCTCTTTGAAATAGCCGTCCGGCAGCACGATCTGCCCGCCACAGCCGGGCAGGGACTCGGCGATGAAGGCGCTGATGCCGCGGTCCTGTTCCGCGAGCGAATCGATCCGTTCGCGTACGCGCTCCGCATATCGTGCGCCTGTTTCCGGCGAATAGCCCTTGTACGGACCGCGGTAGGGATCGGGCAGCGGCACCTTGTGGACATGAGGCGGCGCGCCTTCGCCACCCGGTCCGTCGAACTTGTACGGACTGATGTCGACCAGGGACGTCAGGTTGCCGTGGTAGGCCCCGTCGAGGATGAGCAGGTCCCTTCGTCCGGAATAGGCCCGCGCCAGGCGAAGAGCAAGGTCGTTGGCCTCGCTCCCGGAGTTCACGAAGAAACACACGCGGAGCGGTTCGGGCAGCTTCGCGCAGAGGCGTTCGGCGTAGTCCACGAGGTTGTCGTGCAGGTAACGGGTATTGGTGTTCAGCACCGCCATCTGCCGGTGGCTCGCGGCGACTACCCGGGGATGGCTGTGTCCCACGTGGGGCACGTTGTTCACGGCGTCGAGGAAAGCGCGGCCTTCCTCGTCGTACAGATACTGCATGTGGCCCCGGACGATCTTCAGGGGACGCCGGTAGGAGACGCTCAAGGACCTGCCGATGTGCGCGCGGCGGGACGACAGGACCTCCTGCCGCGTCCGCTGGTCCGGCGGGAACGCTCCGGGGGGCACGCCGAGCATGGCGTTCGGGTCCGGAGACAGGCTCCGCCAGACGTTCCGCTGGCTCGGTCCGCCGACGCCGGGGAAATCGCCCTGCTTGCCGAGCATGTCGCTGACAATCTGGAAGTGCAGGTGTGGCGGCCAGCCGCCGTTAACCGCCGGGTCCCCGAGCGTGGCGAATCGTTCCCCTTTCTCGATCCGCTTGCCCTCGAATAGTCCGGTGAGCGATTCGACGCTCAGATGCCCGTACAGCGTATAGAACGTCGGGGCCGAACCGGCCGTGCCGGTCGTGCCTTCCGGTTCCTCCGTGCCTTCCCGTTCTTCCGCGACATGTTCCAGAATGATGCAGGGGCCGTAGTCCAGCGGCTGCGTGTTGTTCCTGAAGCTGTGGACCTTCCCCTCCATTGGCGCGAAGACCGGCGATCCGGCGGGCAGGAAGATATCCATGCCCAGGTGGATGGTCCGGCGTTCCGGCATTTCGTCGGAATCCAGGGTAAACTGCCCGGCGGTGTAGACCTGGCGGGCTTCGTCGTAACGGCCGATCCCCGCCTCGGCCCCGGTTTCCTCCATGCGCCGGAAAACCTCCCTGGTAAGGTCGTCCACGCCGATGGAACCTCCCAGCAGGGCCCGGTCCGGGCTGCTCACGCTGAGGTCGAATACCAGGGCGGTGGAGAGGTCCACCGTGGGACCCATGACCGGCGCGAAGTCGCCGCGCTTCGATGAAAGGTACCCTTCGATGCCGGGCGTCTGCGGACACGGCGGCAGTCCGCAGGCGTCCCGGAAAAGGTATTCCGCGAAGGATGGGGGGACGTCCTCTAGTTTTTCGAGGAGGTCCCAGGCGTTCTTTTCGCTGACGGACAGGTAGGCGTTCTCCGGTTCGGCCACCTGCTGGTGGGCCGAGATGGCCACGCTCATACAGAGCCGCATAACGGCGCAGTGGTGGAGCAGTTTCAGTTCCAGGTCCGTCAACGGGTGCTCGGCGTGGTACCCGGCCACGACGCGGGCGGCCGCCGCAAGGGGTTCGGCCTTGCCGAGCATGACATAGGCGGCGGCCACGGCCGGTTCGAAAAGCGCGCAGGAATGCACCATGTCGCCGAAGTCGATCAGTCCGGCCACTTCCAGCTCGCTCGAAGCCGGGTCTTCGGGGCGGACCTGGCGAATCCGGCTGACCAGACTGACCAGGACATTCTGGTCGTTGGCGTCGTTGTGGATAAACTGACGCGGAAGGGTGTCGAGCCAGGGCCCGACGGCCTGTTCGTACGCTTCGCAGAAATCCATGACCATCTCGCGCCGGCCGGCGTCGGGGATCAGGCCGGCGTGCCGGCGCACGACGTCCGGTCCGTTGTCCATGTTCCAGATGAGTTCCGATTGCTTCTCCTCGTGGGAGAAACCGGCGAAAGCGCGGGTCAGCCGTCCGAGGAAGGCGCCGAGGTGGTTCAGCAGGCCGGGACTGTGCGGCCTGGCGTCGCAGAGGGGCCGTCCGTCGACGTAGGTCAGCATTCGTACCAGGTGATGGCGTCCGTCGTGACCATCGACCCGGGTGATGGCTTCGCTGTCCCCTGTGCGGCATACCCGCGGCCAGGCGGCTTCTTCGTAGTGCGCGGCCAGGTGTTCCAGGGCGGCATGCTGAAGGTCGAGGATGCCGTGCCGCTCGCCCGCGCCGGAGATCTTGAGGACGAACACCTTGCCGTCGCCGGCCGTCATCCGGAAGTTCTGATCGCGCTCACTCGGCAACGCGCGCAGCGCACCGGAAACGCCGTACAGGGAAAGGGCGAGTTCACCGGCCTCTTCAGGACTGAAACGGGGCCGATTCTCGGAGATGGCGGACAGAGGGGGCCTGCTACCGGGTATAGTCATCGTCGTTGTTCCCGCGCCAGTCGGGGAGATAGCCCTCCGTACGTCCGTAACCATAGGAGGGCCCGATCTGGTTGGCGGATTTCCAGGGCCACGCCTGGCCGCCGATGAGGTGGAATTCATCGCCTGTGCCGCAGAGCCAGTAGAACATGTGGGCCACGTAACGGGCGGACCCGTGCCCCCCGTAGTCGGCGTGCCTGAAGTCGAAATCCGGTTCGACGATCCAGTCCCGCGCGGGAGGCACCGTGCGCCAGTAGCTGTACTTCAGCATGTGCCGCAGGCCGGTTGCCGTGGACGCGCCGCGGCGATGGAGGATGCTTTGCGAATGCAGGCCGATGGTGCCGGCGGGACCCGAACACAAGACGCCGTTCTCCTCCTGCGTCCGCCTGGTCGTGCGGATGTGGGAGCCGGGCGTGACTTCGGTGGGTCCCATCTCATCGGGGGTGTCCTGGGGGAAATAGAACACCTCGACGAAATGGACCTCCGGTCCGAAGAGGTGATCGGCGTCATGATGCCACCCCTGGGGACCTTCAGGGCATGCCACCCGGTGGTCGCTGACCAGTACCGGCAGTCCCACGTGACGGCCGAGGAGCGAGCGAAGCGCACCCGCCAGCACGGGGTTGAGCAGGACGTGCTCGATGAACCAGTCTTCGAGCAGGATCGAACTCGGTTCATGGGAATTCCGGATCCGGACCAGGTCGTCTTCAGTTATACCCTCGGGCATGTAGCACGGATTGGCGGGGATCTTCCCGTTCAGGTAATCGCGCGTCCGCCGGTTGATCTCGTCGGGCACGACGCCTTCGAAATGCAGGTATCCGTCCCTGCAGAAGCGCAGCACCTCCGAATCCGTGAGCGTGGGCTCGCAGTCGAAAGTCCGCCGGGATGCGTCGTACTGCATGTTTTATTCCTTGATTATGGGTCTGCGCGGCGTCAATTTCCAGTAGAAACCTGCCTTGAGACAACAGTAAAATATGCAGTGCGATCTGACGGCGGGACAAGGGTTTTCCGACCGGGCACATGCATTGCGGCCATCGCGAAAGGGTTAGAAGCCATGGGTATCTATGAAGACATCGGCGTGCGTCCGGTCATAAACGCCATCGGCACGGCTACGCGTTTCGGGGGCGCCCTTCTGGACCCGGAAATCATGGAGACCATGCGCGTGGCTTCCCGGGAGTTCTGTATCCTGGACGAACTGCATGAGAAAGCCGGGGAGAAGGTCGCCCGAATGCTCGGCGTGGAAGCGGCTTACGTCACCGCCAGTGCCGCGTGCGGCCTGGTCATCACCACGGCGTCCTGCATGACCGGGACCGACCCGGAGCGGATTCGCCAGCTTCCGGACACGACCGGGATGCGTGACGAAGTGGTCGTCCAGAAAACGCACCGGATCGCCTACGACCAGGCCATCCGGCTGACCGGCGCGAAGCTGATCGAGCTGGACGACTCGGACGGTCCGCCCGTAGAGGCCATGCGGGCGGCCATCGGCGACGGCATACGCACGGCGGCGGTCTTCTACCTGGGCAAGAACTTCAATGACGACAACGCCGTCCCCCTGGAACAGGCCGTGGCCATGGCGCATGCCGTGGACGTGCCCGTAATCGTAGACGCCGCCTCGGAATGTCCGCCGGTGTCCACGCTGACCCGGTTCACGGAAGCCGGCGCCGACCTGGTCATATTCAGCGGCGGCAAGAGTCTCCAGGGTCCCCAGTCGACCGGCCTCATCATCGGGCGAAAGGACCTGATCAGCGCCTGCGCGGTGAACGGGACGCCCTTCGCCACGGTCGGCCGGCCGATGAAGGTCAGCCGGGAGGAGATCTTCGCGTTCATCAAGGCCCTCGAGATCTATCTGAACCGGGACCACGCGGCGGATGCGGCGGCCTGGGAAGAAAAGGTACGCTACATCGAAGGGGAACTGGACGACATACCCCACGTTACCCTTGGCCGGCTCGATCCGGAAGAGACCTACGCCGTGCCCCAGCTCAGGGTCTCCATCGGCCCGGAAGCCGGTCTGACCGGGGATGACGCGGTGCGGGCTTTGCTCGACGGCCACCCCAGGATCATCGTGCAGGAAAGGGGCGAGGAGGGTTTCTCCATCAATCCCCATAACCTGCAGGACGGCCAGGAGCGGATCGTGGCGGATCGGTGCCGGGAGGTGCTTACGGGCGGGTAGCGGTCTGGTAGGGACCCCGTGCGTCCAGGCCCGGCCGAACCGTGTAAAAGCGTTTTGTCCAAGACCCACCCCCGGCCGGAAAACATCTTGTCGAACTTTAGTAACAAAACTATTTTCAACATGATACTATTTCAACATGATCGTCCTTTGAGAAGATTCGAATCATAGCCTTGATCGGACAACCGGGTTGATAAGTTATGCTAACCGCGGTGTATTACTGCCTCACACTACCACCTCGCGAAGGAGGCCTCCGATGACGCAGCATGTCATTGGGAAGACCCTGAATTTTCTCGTTGTTGTGTTTGGCGTGCTCGTGCTCTACGGCGTCTTAACCGATGTTTGCCCGGCGCACGCGCAAACTCAGGTATCCTGTCCACTCCCCGAAGGCGTTGCTCCTCCGCCGGACCCGGCTGTGACGGCCCAACAGGTGGAAGACGGCAGCGCCAGCCTGAGGGATTTCACGCTGGCCGCCAGAGAACGGCTGAACCTGGAAATAGGAGCAGGCCAATACCTGTACAATTTATGTCTCATCAGGCAGGAAGGGGGCCTTACCGTTCCGGCTCCACCTACCTCGTACAACTGACGCTCGACCGCAGGGTTTACGTTCACGCGAAGCAAATGGCCTTGTCGGGACGGCGCATCAAAGCCTCGATCTATACTGCGATCCTGACTGCGCTGGGCGTCACGCCAGCCGATCTGGCCAAACTGCAATCGACCGATCCCGCCATCCGAGTTCCCGCATTAGCCGCCCTCAACAACCTCTTGTCGCAAGAACCGGACGGCGCATTCGATGGGACCAGGTTCGGTGCACCTGGCGCCTCCGGCCATGCCGGCAGCTACTTTTCGGAGCATCTTGGCGTCCCGACCTTGCTACTCGCGGGATTCGACCTGAACGAAACGCACCTGGACGAAGAAGTCATCGATTACGGCGACCCGGCCATTACCGCCAGGGAGGTGGTGGACCGGGAAACCCTGAAAGCTTTCGTCGGGGAAGCAGGGGAGTATTATCTCAACCTCTTCCAGACCGAGGGTCGCGCCTCATCCACGAGATCCAGGGTGGCCCTGCGGGATCCGAACGGGCCCTGGCGACACGGCTCCGTATACCTCTACGTCCTGGACCTCACCAGCAACACGATCCTGGTTCATGGAGCGTTTCCGGACCGATTCGAGCTTCGGCCCCTGGTAGCGACCGTGCGGGACGTCGTGACCGGAGAACTCATTCTGCCTCAGGTCATCGAAGCGGCGAAAAGCAACCCGGAAGGCGGTTTCGTGGAGTATTACTTCGACGATCCCTCTGACGACACCGACAGTGCCGACGTCCCCAAGGTGGGATACGCCCGTAGGTTCACAGGTGAACTCCCGAGGCCAGACGGAAGCGTCCTCCCGATCGATGTCATCATCGGGTCGGGGTTTTATGGACGCGCGCCCGAGATTGTCGCACCCTGTCCACTCCCCGCCGACGTGAGTCTTCCCGAGGACCCGGCAGTGACGGCGCAACAGGTGGAAGACGGCAGCGCAAGCCTGAGAGACTTCACGCTGGCCGCCAGAGAGCGGTTGAATGTGGAAATAGGAGACGGCGTGTACCTGTACAATCTGTGTCTCATCAGGCAGGAAGGAGGGCCTTACCGTTCCGGCTCCACCTACCTCGTGCAACTGACGCCCGACCGCAGGGTGTATGTTCACGCGAAGCAAATGGCCTTGTCGGGACGGCGCATCAAAGCCTCGATCTATACCGCGATCCTGACAGCGCTGGGCGTCACCCCTGCCGATCTGGCCAAGCTGCAATCTACCGATCCCGCCATCCGGGGCCCCGCATACGCCGCATTCATAAACCTCTTGTCGCAGGAACCGGATGGCCCATTCGATGGAACCCGCTTTGGTGAGCCCGGCGCCTCAGGCCATGTCGGCAGCTACTACTCGGAGCATCTTGGCGTCCCGGTCTTGCTGCTCGCAGGATTCGACCTGAACGAAACGCACCTGGATGAAGAAGTCATCGATTACGGCGACCCGGCCATTACCGCCAGTGAGGTGGTGGACCGGGAAACCCTGAAGGCTTTCGTCGGGGAAGCGGGGAAGTACTTTCTCAATCTCTTCCAGGCCGAAGGTCGAGCCTCTTCCACGAAATCCAGGGTTGCCCTGCGGGATCCGAACGGACCCTGGAGGCATGGTTCCGTGTACCTCTACGTACTGGACCTCAACAGCAACACGATCCTGGTTCATGGCGCTTTTCCGGACCGGTTCGAGCTTCGGCCCCTGGTAGCGACCGTGCGGGACGTCGTGACCGGAAAACTCATTCTTCCGCAGGTCATCGAAGCGGCGAAAAGCAACCCGGAAGGCGGTTTCGTGGAGTATTACTTCGACGACCCCGGCGACGACACCGACAGCGCAGACATCCCCAAGGTGGGATACGCCCGCCAGTTCAAAGATGAATTTCCGAGGCCGGACGGAAGCGTCCTTCCGATAGACGTCATCATTGGATCGGGTTTTTATGGTCGTGCACCCGATGAGCCGCTGGAGGTCGCCCTGACGGTATCTCCCACCACGCTGACGGAGGATGGCGGAGTCCAGACGGTGACGGTGACGGCCACGCAGTCCAGCGCGCCGATTCAGGTATCGTCGGTGATCGACCTTTCTCTGTCCGGCACGGCCACCGCCGACGATTACAGCGTCACGGGAGATCTGGTTATCACGATACCGGCCGGGGCAACGGAGGGGTCGACGGAACTGACCTTCACGGTCGTGGACGACACGGTATACGAGTCCGGGGGCGAGACGATTGTCGTTACCGCCCGGAGCGGGGATGTGGACCTCGATTCCGCCACGATCTCGGTGACCGATTCCTATGACGCTCCCGCGACGATTGGTACCCCGCCGGTGGTAACGCTGGAGGCAGGAGACGACGAGACGGTCGACGCGGGTCCGCTGTTCAGCGGTACGGATCTGAGCTATTCGGCGTCCTCGGCGGACAACGGCGTCGTCGAAGCGGTCATGTCGGGCGCCGCGCTGACGGTAACGGGGGTGCGCAAAGGCGGCGCCACGGTCACCGTCTCGGCCCGTAACGCGGCGGGCGAGGCGAGTCTGGCCGTCAGCGTGACCGTCACGGCCGTCGCGGCGGAACGGGAGGCTTACACGAACATCCTGGCGGCCATGGGACGGAGCATGCTGTCCGGCGTCTCCGCCACCATAGGCGGCAGGTTTGCCGCGGGCGGAGGACGGGAGATCACCGTGGGTGGCCGCAGGATCAACGGACTCGCATCGGGCATCACCGCGCTGGCCGGATTGACCGGTCACGGCCGGCAGACCGCGTCGAAGGAAATGGCCTTGCTCCAGGGCGCGGAACGCCGCCGTGGAGCGAGCGGCGACTACCTGCTGGGGACGAGTTCGTTCTCCTACGCGCTGGAAGATCAGACCGGCAGCGGCGGGCTCAGGTGGTCCGTCTGGGGCGCGGGCGACCTGCAGAACTTCCAGGGTGAACCCGGGGCGGACGAGAGTTTCGACGGAAACCTCAAAACGGCGTATCTCGGGTTTGACGTGGCCACGGGGCGCAGTTGGCTGGCTGGCATCGCCCTTACGCGTACGATGGGCCAGTCCGATTACGACGTTACCGTGACAAGCGGCAGCCTGGAATCGAGTCTTAACGCGGTGCTGCCGTACTTGCGCTGGACCTGCCCCACCGGTTTCACGGAAGTGTGGTCGATCGTGGGACTCGGCACCGGCGAAGCCGAGGTGGAGGATGGCACGAGCGACCTGTCCATGCGCATGGGCATGCTGGGCGCACGATCCCGGCTGGTCGCCGCGGACGGTCTGGGGCTCGACCTGGTGGGCGACGCAGGCTTGCTCCGCCTTTCCACCTCCGACAGTGAATCGGCCGCGCTGAGCGACATTGCGACCGGCGTGCAGCGGATACGCGTCGGCCTGGAAGGGTCGCGTACGACCGCCCTCGCAGGTGGAACCACTGTAACGCCCTACGCGCAGGTGGCCGGACGCTACGACGGTGGCGACGGCCAGACCGGACAGGGCCTGGAGGTCTCCGGCGGACTCCGCCTGACTGGCGGTCGCGTCGGCCTTAATGCCCGGGGCCGTTTCCTGGCGGTCCATACGGCCGAGGGATACCGCGAGAACGGCGTTTCCCTCATCGCCTATCTGAGGCCGAAGGCTGACGGCCAGGGTTTTTCGATGTCCGTGGCCCCGCGCATAGGGGCCGGAACTACAGACTCCGGCATGATGTGGCGCGAACGGCCCCTGGACGCCTCCACTCTGCGCGGCGACAGCCGCGCCCGTTCCATGCGGGCCGAGGTGGGATACGGCCTCGCTTCGTCGCCCACGGGCGTGCTCTTCACCCCCTTCGGCGACCTGTACCTCGAAGGGGATGAACGCCGTCAGTTGCGGCTGGGCGCCCGCATAGGCGCCGCGGACCTCGGTTCGCGCACTGGATCCCTGGAGCTTTCCGGCGCGCGGATCGACCGTCGCGGCGCATCCGACCATCGCATCGGCCTCGTTGCACGCATGAGCTTCTGATCATGGTTTCCGGAGCCGCGTCGGGCGATAATCGCTTCGCGTTCTGTGAATTTGTCTTACGAGTAAGTATTCAAAGTATAGAGTTTAAACGCTTGACGAGCAGCGAAGCGAGAGATACGTTTACGTCCACACCCGAGTCCATTGGTTTTTGAATTTCGAAGGGGTTGATTCAAGGTTTCGGCGGAAGGGCAGGTTTTAGGCTAAATGACTGAAGACAAAACCTGGATCGTACCCGATCCCCTAGCATCGTGTGAAGTCCGCCTGGACGACGAGACCGTAACCGTGCTGCGCAGGCACGGGAATCCGCAAGGTCCGCGCCTCGTCCTGAGTCACGGCAACGGACTCGCCATAGACCTTTACTATCCCTTCTGGTCTCTCCTCATCGAAGACTACGATCTGATCCTGTATGACCAGCGGAACCACGGCTGGAATACCGTCGGAGATCAGCAGAAGCACGATGTGCCGACGTTGATCCACGACCAGCGCCTGATCCTCGAGGCCATCGACGATCAATACGGGCAAAAGCCGAAAGTCGGCGTCTACCACTCCGTTTCGGCATTGATCACATTGCTGACCATCTCCACCTTCAAGGATCTGATTTCGTCGGGCCCGGCGGTTGATTTCGCCGGTCTGGTCCTCTTCGATCCGCCCCTCTGCAAGCCTGGAGTCAGCCAGGTCGAATTCGACGCGGCCGCGGAACAGGTCGCCGCTGCCACGAGACGCCGCGGGCATCTGTTCCAGACGGAAGAGGACTTCGTGGAGCTACTCAGCTACTCGCCCGGTTTCGTCCGCGTCGTCCCCGGGGTGCGCGAACTCATGGCGAAGACGACGCTGCGGCGGACCGATAGCGGGGACGGTTTCGAACTGCGCTGTCCGCGGGAATACGAGGCCCAGATCATCGATTATTCGAGAAGTTATTCTGTGCTTGTGGATTTTGACGAACTCGAATGTCCGACGAAAGTCATCGGGGCGGACCCCACCCTTCCCTATTCCTACCTGCCGACCATGGACCTGCGCGACATGGTGACGGTCGACTACGACTTCCTGCCCGAGACGACGCATTTCTTTCCGCTGGAACAACCGGAAGAATGCGTAACACTGCTCCGGGAATTCCTCGAAAACAATAGCCTGGCGCATTCGGCCTGAGACGTCCGGATCGTGTCAATCGGTAGGATCTGCCGTCGTCGTGGCCTTGACGCGAACGGTGACGATATCCGTGTCGTGGTACTGTTGGTGGCGGACAGAAGACGCGAGGTGCCGCAGGAGCCGGAGAGAGACTTCCTGTTCGATAGAAGTTTCGTCGGTATCGTCGGGTAACGTGGCGAGCCTGTCCTGGATGTTCTCGCCTTTCGGTGTGACGACAAACTCCAGTACCGCCCCGCCTTCTTCCCTGGATACTACGAGCCGCAGATTACTCCCTTTTCGTTGTCCGGGCACTCCGGGCTTATCGGGCTCTTTTTGCCGGATGAGCGTCAGCAGGGTTTCTTCGGCGACGGCGTCGAGGCGTCCGGCCATGGCCGCGTCCCAGCCGGACCGGGAGGCGAAGTCCCCGAGGAACGATCGGATTTCAGTCAGGGCGGATGTGTCCAGTGCCGTCTCCATCCGGTAGCGTCGGTGTCCGGTGGCACTGAGCGCCAGGTTGAGGAGAATAGCCACCAGGCCCCCCGCGGTCATGCCGTTCCGGAACAGGCCCCCCGCGAACTGCGAGACGAACTCCGGGTAGATCAGTTCAAACTGCAGGCTGAATCCCACCAGGAAAGCGGCGCCCACGATGAAGCCTTTGTTCTTGTCGAGGCCGTCCTGGATGACGATCTTGAGACCCACGATAAAAAGCATCGCCAACAGCACGATGAAGTATGCCGCGAAGACCGGATCCGGAATCGCCAGGACCAGGGCGAACACCTTGGGCAGGAACACGAGCACTACGAAAGCGGCGCCGGTGAAAAGGCCCACGGTCCGGGCGGCTACGCCGGTGAGTTCGATAAGCGGTACGCTGGTCGTGTAAGTCGTGCCCGGCACGGTCCCTGCGAGTCCGGAGAGGAAAGATCCCACGCCGTCGACGGTCATGGCGCCCTGAATCGATCTGAAATCGACCGCCCTGGTCTGTCGCCATGATATACGCTGGATGGCGACGCAACTGCTGATCGTACGGAGCGAGACGACCACCGCCACCAGCAGAAAGCCGGGAAGCAGCACCCAGAAATCGCCCCCGAAACCCACGTCGAACCCCGGCCAGAGGAATGCGGGCAGGTTGATCCAGTCCGCCTCCGCGATTCTATCCACGTCGAACAGACCGAAGTAACTGCCGACTACGGAGCCGGCGGCCACGCCGATGATCGGCGCCCAGAGCCGCAACTTCGCTGAACCCTTGAGCGTTAAGCCGGAAATGACGGCCACGGTGGCCGCGGCGCTGAGGACGGCGCCGAGCGACAATTGCCCATCCGGCGTCGACGACAACATATCGCCCATCACAGGCATCACCGTGACGGGAATCAACATGATCACGGTACCCGCGACCGTGGGCGTGAGGATGCGCTGAAACAGCGAAAGCCGCCACGAAAGGGCGATCGGAACCAGGGAGGACACGACGACGAGCACGGCGAGCAGGGCCGGTCCGCCGGCCGCCAATGTCTCGATGCAGATCGATATGTACGCCGCCGACGTGCCCATGACCAGGAGATGGCCCGAACCGATCCTGCCGAAGCGAAGGACCTGCAACATCGTGGTCGCGCCGCAGATCGCGACCGAGGCGAATACGGCCCACGCGACGGTGTCCTCCGTCTGTCCGGCGGCCCGCATGACGATCATCGGGATGATCATGACCGCGGCGATGTTCAACAAGGCCAACTGCAGTCCCAGGCCGAGTGAGAGCATCGTCGGAGGCGGTTCATCCGGTTGAAACCGCAAGCCCGAACGGACGACGGATCCATCAGAACTCATAAGGACGATTCTCCCGGTTGCCGCCTGCGAGTTTTCTATACGATTTCTAAAAAGTTCATTTGATTTAGTAACGGCAGAACGTTATACTATGCAAGCAATCCAAATTACAGGTTGATTAACCCCCCAATTGGAAAGGAAGACATCCATGGCTACGACCGCTGATCGTATCAGGAAGCTCATTGAGGACAACCTGGAAGTCGACGGGCAACCCATCGCACTGCCGGACGATCTCAACATCAGCCTTACTGAGGCCGGCGTTTCCTCCGTGGACATTCTTGCGTTCGCGAAGGTTGTCGCCGAGGAGTTCAATATGGAATTCTCCCCTCAGGACTGCGTGGACGTCAAGACGGTGCAGGAACTCGTCAGCCGGCTGGACGCCGCTGCCTGAGCATTCCTTACGACGGTCGCGCGTTACAACCGTCATGCGTTTCGACTTGTCGCACGGTATACCAGCCCGTCTGTGAGAGCGTCCGAGCTTTCGCAGACGGGTTTCGTGTGTTGGTGCAGTCGGTGGCCGTTGGCTCTTAATGGATCCAGTAGCTCATGCGCTGGAACGGATAACCGGGCAGGGCTCGTCTTCGACGGGATTCACCCGCGAACAGTCCGTCCGGTGATACCGGCAAACCGATTTCGTAAGCCGTCTTCACCGCATGCAGGAATCCGTCTCCTTCCTCTCCGTCGTTTTCATCTGCAATATAAGCGAGGCCGCCGAACAAGGTGGGAGCCGCGGCGGCTTCATCCGCCGGCTTCTCCGGCCATGCTCCGGTGATACTCGAAGCAAACCTCGATTCCGGGCCGATCTCGATCAGCGTATCCACGGCAAGATCGGCCAGGCTTCGCGCCGAAGCGCCCGATCCCTGGCTCGATCCCTGGCCGGCGAGCGATCCCTCGCCTTCGACTGTCCGATGGATCCAGCGGTCCAGGTCCGCCATCTTCGGCGGCCCCACCCTTTCTCCCGTGGCGCCGCTGACGATCGTGAGTGACGGCGTCGATACGGATATCCCATCCAGCCTGATCTTCGATGCTTCTGCGGCTGCCGATACATCGCGCCCCATATCCATGGCCCTGGCGATCTCACCGCGCGCCAGTGCGATGCGGAGTCCCTCGTCGAGCGTGAACGCTCCGGCAGCCTGTGCGGCGGCGATCTCCCCGACGTTGCGGCCACAGACTGCCGAGGGCCGTACACCCAGGCTGGACCACAGGGCGGTGATCGCGCACTGAAGCGCATAGGCCGCCGGATCCGTCCAGGCCGGATCGTCGATCGGATGCTCCGCCCCTTCCCCGTCGAACAGGGGATCAAGCAGGGAGGCCTCCGTTTCGCCGCGGTACAGCGCTTCACAGTGATCCAGGACGCCTCGTACCACGGGTTCCGAATCATACAGGCGCTTGCCGGTATCCCGCCATCTGTCGTCCCAACCATCATATGCGAACGCCACCTTCGGCGCGGCCTCGGCCACATTGATCGAGTTCGACTCGACGGAATCTGAACGGGCCTCATTCGACGCGAGTTCCTCCAGTCCTTCGCGGAGCGTTGCGACACTGCGAAACACCACGCCGTTCCGGCAACTGAAGTGGCTTCTACCCTCGCTCGCGGTCCACGCCATATCCGACAGGAACTCCTCTTCCGATTCCGCGTTCGAGCCGTCCTCGAAAACCCGATCCAGCCAGGACAGGTAACTTGCGGCAAGTGCCCTGAGTGCCGCCGGGTTCTTGCCCGAAAGCGGCAGGAGGCGGCTCGTCCGCGCCCCGGGACGCACATTGTCCCGTTGCGGTTCCGGGACACCCGGTGGCAGTTTCACCGCGACGGTCTGCCGGTCGCCGGTCGCTTCGATCACCGTTTCCGCCGATTGCGCGCCATCGTCGCGCGTCCCATAGCCTTCGACCACCACGTGGGCGTTCGCCCCGGATATGCCGAAGGCGCTGACCGCCGCGCGATGCGGCCGTTCGGGACAGGCCGGCCAGTCCACGGCTTCCGAGGTCACCCGCACGGGAAGGCGGTCCCATTCCACGTTCGGGTTTGGCTTCTCGAAATGAAGTTGTTTCGGGATGCGCCTGTGGCGAATCGCCATGACCACCTTGATCAGTCCGGCGAGGCCGGCAGCAGACTCGAGATGGCCGATATTGGTCTTCACCGACCCCACCAGAAGCGGCCGGTCCGGCTCGCGTCCCCTGCCGTAAACCGCGGCGGCCGCCTGCACCTCGATCGGGTCGCCCAGCGCCGAACCGGCGCCGTGGGCCTCCAGATAGTCCACTTCCGCGGGATCGACGCCCGCCTGCGCCAGCGCGTCCTCGATCACCCGTTCCTGCGCCGGACCATTGGGCACCGTGGGCCCCGCGGTCGCACCGTTCTGGTTGACCGCCGAACCCCGGATGACGCCCCAGATGCGGTCGCCGTCCGCCTGGGCCGCGCTCAATCGTTTCAACACGACCACGGCGCAGCCTTCGCCTCTAACGAAACCGTCTGCTTTGGCGTCGAAGGCGTAGCAACGACCTTTATTGGACAGCATGCCCAGGTAGGCCATTTCCGACGTGATATCGGGGGACAGCACCGTATTTACCGCTCCTGCCAGAGCCATATCCACTTCTCCGAGACGGAGGCTGGCCACAGCGTGGTGCACAGCAAACAGGGCCGACGCACAATTCAGTTCCAGAGGTACCGAGGGACCTTCCAGGCCCAACAAGAAGGAAATCCGGCTTACTGTCAGGCTCCTGGCCGTACCCAGGAAATTGACGCCGCCTCCCCGGTTCTTCATCAAATCACGATACTCGCTGGAAGATATACCCGTGTACACCCCCGTACGCGAACCTCGGAGCCTGTCCGGATTGATTCCCGCGTCATCGATCGCGTGCCAACTCGTCTCCAGCAGGAGCCGCTGCTGGGGGTCCATGCTGCGCGCTTCCAGTGGCGATACCCTGAAGAACCTCGCATCGAACTGGTCTATGTCGTCTATGAACCCTGCGCGACGCCAACCTTCGTCGCCCTGGTCCGGCCGATCCGGCGATACACTCGCCAGTCCGGTGTCGGGACGCACGTCCGTGACGGCATCCGTACCTTCTTCCAGCATGCTCCAGAAGGCATTCAGGTCCGGCGCGCCGGGAAAACGGCACGCCATGCCGATAATGGCAATGCCTTCGTTTTCGGACCGAGCCACGGCGCCGCTTGCGGGCCCGGTGGGCGCTTCCGGGACAGCAGAGGCACCGCTCTCTTGCCCTGTGGGCGCTTCCGGGGGCGCGATGGCAAAGCGGCCGGATCCGGCAGGCGCTTCCGAACCCGCGGCTTCGTTTCCACTGCCACTGCCGGATCCAGGATCACCGCTTTCCAATTCCGCGTCGCCGATCTCGTCCATCAGGTGGGTGGCGAGAGACGAGATATCCGGATAGTCGAAAACCAGGGTATTGGGCGCCGTGTAGCTGCCCGCAAGGGCGCGGTTCAACCGGTTCCTCAGTTCGACCGCCATCAGTGAATCCATGCCGAGGTCGAAAAACCCCACGGTAGGCGCGGGGGTGGACGACAACCGAAGCACCGACTGCACTTCCCCTTGCAGAAAGGAAACCAACACGTTCTCCCGCTCCGCGGAAGGTGTGTTCCGCAGGCGGGTCAGGACGTCGTCCGAGGAGGATTCCGGCGCCTCTTCCGCCGCCTCCTGGGCAGCCGTGAGCAGGTCCTCGAGCAAGGGCGGCCGGCTTTCCGCCGCTTCTTCGAATACGGACCAGTCCATCGCCATGACCACGGAATGGGTTCCATCCTGCCGGACCAGCCGGTCCAGCGCCCTCAGGCCCTGCTGCGGGGTAAACCAGCGGCCGCCGAGGGCCGCGCGCTGGCTTTCGATCCGTTCTTTCTGCTCCGCTGCTTCGCCGATCTCCGACCAGGCGCCCCAGGCGATGGCCTGGCCCGGAAGCCCCAGCGCCCGTCGGTGGCCGGCCAACTGGTCCAGGAACGCATTGGCCATGGCGTGGTTCGCCTGGCCCGGGTTGCCCATGACGCCGACCCGGCTCGAGAAGAGCACGAACAGATCCAGGTCCCGGTCCCGGGTTGCCTGGTGCAGATGCCAGGCGCCCAGAATCTTGGGCCGCAACACGGTCTCGAAGTTCTCCCAGCGCTGGTTCCCCAGCGCGCCGTCCGACAGCACGCCTACGCTGTGGATCACCCCGCCCAGGGGAGGCAGTTCCCGGTCCATGCGCTCGAGCATCGCGTCCACCGCGTCCAGGTCCGTCACGTCCGCCAGTTCCACCTGTATCGCCACACCCCGCTCCCGGAGTTCCTGGATGGCTTCTTCGGCTTCCGCGTCCGGCTGGCGGCGGCCGTTCAGCACGATCGTGCCGGCGCCGCGGTCCGCGAGCCAGCCGGCCACCGCGCAACCGATGCCGCCCAGCCCTCCCGTCACCAGGTAGGTGCGGTCCTTCCTCAATCTGCCTGTGACCAGCGGGGGCGGCGTAACGACGATCTTTCCGAGATGGCGGGCGGACCGCATGAAAGACAGGGCGGCGCCCGCTTCGGCCAGGGGCCAGCGGCTGTGGATGATGGGTTTGAGTTCTCCCGAAACCAGGCGCTCCATGATACCTCTGAGGACGCGGCCGACCCAGGCAGGGTCCGTCTTCTTAAGTACATCCAACTCCAGGATGTCGTATGCCACGTCGGGACGCAGCGCGGCCATCTCGTCCCCGGTCAGGATGTCGCGCCGGGCCATCTCCACGAAACGGCCATCGGGCTTGAGGCAGGACAGGCTGGCGTCGATGAACCCCTCGCCCGTCAGGCTGTTCAGGACCACGTCCACCCCTTCGCCATCCGTGGCTTCGAGGATCTCCGGTCCGAACGCCGTCGTGCGGCTGTCGTAAATGTGCTCCACGCCCAGCGAACGGAGATAGGCCTGTTTCGGGGCGCTTGCCGTGGCATGGACCTCGGCCCCCGCGGCCTGAACCAGCTGGATGGCCGCCAGTCCCACTCCGCCGGCACCGGCGTGAATGAGCACTTTTTCTCCCGCCTCGAGTCCCGAGTATTCGAAGGAAAGCGCGGCGGATACGAAGGCGCTGGGCACCGTGGCGAGTCCGGAGACGGAGAAGCCCTCCGGTGCGGGCGCCACGAGATCCCCATGGGTGATCATGAGCGGCGCGAAGGCGCCGAAGCCCAGACCCACCACGTGATCTCCCACCGAGACGGACGATACTTCGTCGCCCACCTCGGTAATCACGCCGCACATCTCCCGTCCCAGGAGACCCTCTTCGATGAAGCCGAGGGACCGGAATACATCCCAGAAATTGAGCCCGGCCGCCTCGACGGCGACCCGGACTTCCCGTGGTTCGAGCGGGCGCGGCGGGAGCGGTTGTACGAAGGGTTGGTCGAAGACGCCCGCCGGGTCGGGCGCCAGCACCCAGTCCCGGTCTTCCGGAAAGTCCAGGCGGTCGGATCCGTCTCCCATGCGAACCAGCCGTGCCACCATGCGGCCTTCCCGCCGGTAGACGATGTGGTTCTCCTCGTCCGGGTACATGAGTTCATTGACGAGATCGGGACCCGGCGCCAGTTCCGCGGGGTCCAGATCCAGCATCCGTGGTTGCAGATGCGGCGCTTCGCGGGCCACCCCCTTGCCGAATCCCCACAGGGCGGCACCCGCCAGTTCACCGCCGAGCTCCCGTTCCAGTACCTGGGACCCGCGGGTGATGAACCAGACGCCCCTGGCCGGAGTCGAATCGGTGTCGATCAGTCCCTGCACGAGGGCGAGGGCACAGGCTCCGGCACGCTGCACTTCCGCGGCCAGTTCTAGCGTGGCGGCCTGCGTACCGGGGCCATCCAGGCCGGCCAGATGTGCAATGCCGCTGAAGGGTACGTCCTGCGGCAGGCTTTCGATCAGCGACCGCCATGATTCGCGTTGCCCCCATTCCGCGGTGGTTCTGACGATACCCGGACCGGTTGCGGCAGGCAGTTCGTCCGCTGCTTCGCCGTCCCGCACCAGGTAGACCGTCTGGTTCCGCGCCGCCAGCGCGGACGCGAGTTCCGCTGCCCGTCCCGCCCGGTCCTCGGTGAGGATCCACGCGCCGGCAGGCTCGGACACCTTCGCCGGGCCCTGGGACACAATCACGCCTTTGTCCAGGATCGTGGACGCGTCCGATGTATCCGGCCTGCCTGGTCCGTCTGGTGCGCCTGTTCCGTCCGGTCCGTCGGGTCCCAGCACTTCCGCTTCCGCGAATCCCGCGTCGCCAAGAGCCTGCTTCCATACGTCGGGGCCTGCCAGCGCGTGGTGGGGCCGGTAATCGTCGGCGAAACGCCACCAGCCGTCGAGCTGTCCGAAGATCAGGTCCATCCAACCCAGTCCGCTGAGGTTCTCGAGGGCGATCAGATGACCGGACGGCGCGAGCAGATCCCTGCAGTGACCGAGGGTCTCTGTCAGGTACCGTGTCGCGTGCAGTACGTTCGACGCGATCAGCAGGTCGTAACCGTGCGGCTCGAATCCCTGCTCGATCGGGTCCTTTTCGATATCCAGCGGGCGATAGTCGATGGCTCCGCCACGGTCGCCGAACCGGGCTTCCGCCTCGGAGAAGAAGCCCGCGGAAATATCGGTGTAGGTATATATGAATCGGCCCTCCGGAAGCTCGGGCAAGACGGACGCGGTCGCGGACCCCGTGCCGGCCCCGACTTCGATCACCCTGAGGCGCCGTCCGTCCGGCAGTGTGGACACGAGGGCCTGCACCGCCTCCGTGAGCATCCTGTTCGCAGCCCGCGCGACGGGCGCTTTCAGATAAAGATCGCCCGCCGTCGGTTCTCCACTGCTGAACAGGAGGGTCAGGGGGTCCTCTTTTCCGCGAAGCACTTCCGCCAGGGCGAGGCCGGACCGCAGGAACAGCCCGATCTCGATCTGGCCCTGGTCATACCTGTCCTTCATCCAGTCGGCGAAGGCCTCGAGGTCGGCGGGCATGTGTTCAGGGAGCGGATCCTCCGGACCCACAACCACGCGGAATCCATCGTCCCGCTCCTCCATTACGCCGGATCTGGCGAGCATCTCGAAAAGCCGGCGAAAGAGGCGGGTGTGTTCCGGCAGGACGCCCAGCGCCTGCCTGAGATCATCGGGATCGACCACCGCGCCTTTCTCACGCTGCCATCCCAGTTCCTCCAGCGACGCGAGTGCGCGGGACCGCGACCATCGTTCCAGGTCCGCCAGCAGGGCGTTCCGGTTCTCCGGATCCACGCCGGCGTCCGTCAGGTAGCCCGTAAACGACTGTGCGTTGCCCGCGACTTCCGAAGGACTCGGGAAGAAGTCCGCCGCTTCGATTCCGGGGGCCAGGGGGCGCTCGCGCCATACGACCTCGTACAGCAGGTCATTCACGCCTTCGACTGCCGCCAACAGGGCCGCCCGGGTCGCCCGTTTCACCGTGTATCCACTCAGGCGGCCGACCAGGGCGCCGTTCGGATCGTAAATCCTCATCTCGCCGCTCAGTACTTCCGGCGTCTCGTCCGGGTTCGCCTCGGCGCCGCGCGAGGATTCGCCAAGCAGCACGTGACAGACCACCCGGTCCGGCAGCGGTCCCGCCAGCCACATCCGCTCCCAGCCGAAGGGCAGGTAGGTCGCGCCGCCTTCGGTCTCCGCCACGTTCCGCGCAACGCCCATGACCTGGAAGCATCCGTCGAGGACGAGGGGATGCACGTCAAGCCCATCCCTGTCGTGGGGTTCCGTAATAGAGACCTCCGCTACCGCCTCGCCGGGCCGGGACCATGCGTTACCGAGCGTGCGGAAGCTGGGACCGAGATCGACCCCCGTACTCGCCCGGTGGCGGTAGTAGCCCGCGACGTCCACGGGCGAAAGTCCGTCTTTCAGCGCTTCCAGGTCGACCTGCCCGTCAACCTTGCCAGCCTGGTCAGCCTGACCGGACTGGCCGCCTGTACCGTCTCCCGGATCGGGGGCGCCCGATGCGATGCGCCCTTCGACATGGACCGTCCATTCTTCTTCATTCCCCTTGCTGTAGATCTGCATGCCTCTGGATGAATCCGGTTTCGCCGTATCGATCACGACCTGAATCCGTCGTCCGTTCTCGGCCCCTTCCTCGTCTTCGAAGACCATCGCGTTGTGTAACTGCATGTCTTCCAAAACCATCGGACCGCTTCCCTCAAGCATCGATACGGCACAGGCCATGGAACCGTACAGGGCGCCCGGAGCCAGGACGCGGTTGAAAACGCGGTGGTCGTTCAGCCAGGATGGATCCGCGGGGAAGATCTCCGTTTCGAACGTGATCTCGCCGCGAGCGGACTCGTGACGGTCTCCCAGCAGGGGATGGCCGGCGCCGCTCCGACGTTGCTTCGGCGCTTCGACCCAGTGTCGCTGGCGCTGGAAAGGATAACCCGGCAGGGCAATTCTCCGCCTGGATTCCCCGGCGAAGAGTCCCTCGAATCGTATCGGCTGTCCGGCTTCGTATACCGACGCTACCGCCTGAAGGAGACTGCCTTTTTCCGTCTCAGGGGTATCGCTGGAGGGTCTGCTGAGACTGGGGACGATCGCGGGCGCTGGGGTCTGCGGAGTTTCCGGCCAGGACGAGACCGTCATGGGTGCCAGGATCGCGTGCGGACCGATCTCGACGACCAGGTCCACGCCGAGTGCGGCCAGCGTGCCGACACTCTGTGCGAAAGCCACGGGTTCCCGCGCGTGCCGTTTCCAGTAGGCCCCGTCAAATGCGTGTTCCGGCGCCACCGCCTGCCCGGTGAGATTGCTGACGACAGCGATCGAGGGAGCATTGACGGTCACGCCATCCAATGACGCTTCCAGCGCGTCCAGGGCCGGTTCCACCAGCGCGCTGTGGAAGGCCCTGGTGGTGTTCAGCCGTCTTGCACGGATCCCCGCCGACTCGAAGTGCCTCATGACGGCTTCGACGCCCGGGACCGTTCCGCTTACCACCTGGTGCGACCCGTTGTCCGCCGAGATATTGCACCCGATTCCGCCGGTCGCTTCGATATCGCCGGCCGTTTCGTTCAGCCCTTCCAGTTCCGATGCGACCCGTTCCGCGGGCGCAAAAACCGCGGCCATGGCGCCTTCTTCGGTACCGGACAACAAGGTGCCCCGCGTGGCGGCGAACCGCATCCCGTCTTCAAGGCTGAACACCCCCGCGGCATGCGCCGCGGCCAGTTCGCCGACGCTGTGGCCCATGACCACGGCCGGCCGAACGCCAACGCTCGACCAGAGGGCCGTCAGCGCACATTCCAACGCGAAAAGCGCCGGTTGCTCCCAGGCCGTGTCGTTCAGCGGTCCTTCCGCTTCGTTACGGCCGAACATCACGTCCAGCAGCGAGGTCCCGCGGACCTCCTGGAACACCGCTTCACAGCGGTCCAGTACTGCACGGGCTACGGGCTCCTGTTCGTAAAGCGCCTGGCCCATGCCGACCCACTGGCTGCCCTGCCCGGTGTAGACAAACGCGACCTTCGCCGGTTTCAGGGCGTGCTCGATCGGGCCGGCTTCGGTCAGTTCGGTGAGCCGTTTCCGCAGTGAACCGATATCGTGGAAGGCAATGCCTGCCCGGTGATCGAAATGGCTTCTTCCCACGCCCGACGTCCACGCCATATCCGAAAGGGATCCTTCCAGGCCGGCCTCGCCGTCGCCGGAGTGCGATGCTTCGGTCCGCTCGGTCTGCTGGTCAAGCCAGGAAAGGTATCGGCCGGCCAGTTCGCGTAACGCGTCGTCCGATTTGCCCGACAGTGGTAGCAATCGGGTCTTGCGCGGTTCCGGGTCATCGGACGGCACAGGCGCGCCAGCCATCGATTCTGGCAATGAAGCGGCCACGGCGACCGGCGATCCGGCGACCGGCGATCCGGCGACCTCGCGGCCGCTGTCCCCTGCTTCATCCGGCGCGCGGTACTCCTCCACCACGATGTGTGCGTTGGTTCCGGAAATGCCGAAGGAGTTCACGCCCGCCATGCGCGTGCGCCCGTTCGTACGCGGCCAGTCCGTCATTTCCGTGGTAATCCTTATGGGTAGGTTATCCCAATCGATACCGGGGTTCGGGTCGTGGAAGTGGAGATGCTTCGGGATCACCCCGTGCTTCACCACCATGGCGGCCTTGATCAGTCCGGCCACGCCCGCGGCCGACTCCAGGTGGCCGAGATTGGTTTTAACGGAACCCGTCAGCAGCGGATGATCGGCGTCGCGTCCCCGGCAGTAGACTTCGGACACGGCGTCGATCTCAATCGGATCGCCCACGGTCGTACCGGTCCCGTGCGCCTCCAGGTATTCCACGTCCGTTGGTGATATCTGCGCCTGGTCCAGCGCGTCTTCGATCACCCGGATGAGTGCGGGCGTATGGGGGACGGTCAGGCCCGTACTGGCTCCGCCGTGGTTTATGGCCGAACCGCGGATGACGCCCCAGATCCGGTCGCCGTCGGCCTCCGCCTCGCTCAGCCGTTTCAGGACCACCACGCCGCAGCCTTCGCCCCGTACGTAGCCGTTCGCCGACGCGTCGAAGGTCTTGCACTGTCCATCCGGTGACAGCATCATGGAATCGGCGCGCAATTCGTAAATACGGGGATTCAGGAGCGCCTGCACGCCGCCCGCAAGGGCAAGGTCGGCCTTGCCGTGCTGCAGGTCCGATACCGCGTCATGGATTGACACCAGCGATGACGCGCAGGCGGCGTCCACCGCCTTTACGGGACCCATCAGGCCTAGTACGAAGGCGACCCTGCCGCAGGTGCCGTTGAGGTTCGTGCCGCTCAGCGCGTAGAGACAGGAGGCCGCGTCGGAGGGCCGGGTGGATTCCAGGACCAGCATGCGGTACTCGTCGTTGCTGATCCCGGTGTAGACCCCGGTACGGCTGCCTTTCAGACTGTCCGGGTCGATTCCCGCGTCTTCCAGCGCCTGCCAGCTCGTTTCCAGTGTCATCCGTTGCTGCGGGTCCAGCAACTGCGCTTCGACCGGTGAAATCCGGAAGAAGGACTCGTCGAACTGGTCTATGTCGTCCACGAAGGCGCCGTACCGGCAGCCGTCGCTGATTACCGCGCCTTCCGGGAAGAGCGTGCCGATGCGCCCGGTACCTGATCCGGGCACCCCCTCGGTCACCGCGTTCCCACCCGCTTCAAGCAGGCGCCAGAATGAATCCAGGTCCGGTGCGCCGGGGAACCGGCAGGCCATGCCGATGATCGCGATCGACTGTTCGTGCACGGCGTTCCCCTTCGTCCTTTCCCCGGATCGACCGGCCGCTTTCTCGCTCGCCCGTGGTGATGTTTCAATCGACATGATCGTCCCTTTCGTCTACTTAGTTTCTTTCGTCATTGGGTCTGTTTTGGATACCGTCCGCCCTGCCGAATACCGATTCCGGTGCTTCCGCCATTTGCTTGATCCGTTGCAGAAACCGGGCGGCCGGCGCACCGTCCACGATACGGTGGTCGAAGGTCAGGCTGAGCGCCATCATGCGGCGCACGCCGGTCTTCCCGCTCGATTCGTCGACCACGACCACCCTCGGCACCGCCCGCCCGAGCCCGAGAATGGCGCACTGGGGATAATGTATGATCGGGGTGAAGGCGTCGACGTCATACATGCCCAGGTTGGTCAGGGTGAAGGTCCCGCCCTCGATCTGGTCGAGCGTCAGGCCGCCGTCCTGCGCGGCCTGGATCAGCTGCTTTGTTGCCGCGGAGACCTCCTGGAGCGATTTACCCGGAACGTCCTTGATTACGGGCACGATCACCCCACCCGAGGTATCCACCGCGATGCCGATGTGGATGCCGTCGTTCAGCACCACGCCGTCTCGCCAGGATGCGTTCATGACGGGATGCTCGTCCAGGGCGACGGCGGTAATCCCGGCCATCAGATCGTACCAGGACGGGCGGTAAGCCTCTTCGAACAACGACGAAAGCGCGGAAACGTCTGCCTCGGTGTTCATGGTGACCGGCGCCGTGGTCTGATGTGATTCGGCCATCCGGCGGGCGATGACCTGCCGCATGTCGCCCTGGCCGGCGCCGGCTTTACCGTCCGTCCTATCCACCGCAGGATCGAGCCGCCGGCCGCCTTCGTGCCGGCGGGCGGCTTCGAGCACGTCCCTTTCCACGATCCGGCCCGATCGTCCGGTACCTTTCAATGAACGCCAGTCGATGCCCGCGGACTGTGCCGCGCGGCGGGCCCGGGGACTGATGGCGGGGGCGTCCTGCGCTCGAGGGGCGCCCTCGGCGGTTCCGGCGTTCGATAGGGTTGGTGCGGCCGCGGCGCTTCCGCCCGTTCCGGCCTTGACGACTTCGCTCTCCGTATCGTCCGCTCTCCCCACATTCGGATCAAAGGTCTCGAGTTCTGCTTTGGCTACGACGTAGCCCAGGAGCGTCCCCACGGGCACGTTCCGCCCCGGAGGCGGCGAAGCGTCCGGGATCTTCAGGATGCCGGCCTCGAAAGACTCGACCTCCGCCGCGGCCTTGTCGCCTTCGATAGTGCATACCATTTCGCCCTGGCGAACGGTCTCGCCGTCCTGTTTCAGCCATTCGACCAGCGTGCCTTCTTCCATGTTCCAGCCCAACCGGGGCATGACGATTTCGTAGGGCATGAGCCGTTCCTATTCCGCGAGCAGTTCGCGGACGGCCTGTTCGATCGATGCCCGGTCCGGGACGACGACCTGCTCGAGGGAAGGGCTGTAGGGCGTGGGCACGTGGGCGCCGTTCAGCCGCTTGATCGGCGCGTCGAGCTCGTCGAAGCCGTGTTCGGTCACGCGGGCGGAGATCTCCGCGCCGATCCCGCACGGCATGAAGGTCTCGTCCACGATGAGCAGCCTGCCCGTCTTCCGTACAGACGCGAGGATGGTATCCACGTCCAGGGGCGCCACGGTGCGCGGATCGACGATCTCCAGAGAAATCCCCTCGCCGGACAGTTCCTCCGCGACCTGAAGGGCATGGTGGACCATGACGGTAAGCGCCACGACCGTGGCATCGGTCCCCTCGCGAACGACCGCGGCCTGTCCGAAGGGGACCCGGTGCTCGCCGTCGGGCACAGGGCCCTTCAGGTTCAGCAGATGCCGGTGCTCCATGAAGAAAACGGGGTCCTCGCTGCGCAGCGCCGTGGCGAACAGGCCCTTCGCGTCCGCGGGATTGGACGGCAGCGCCACGCGGAACCCCGGGATATGAACGAAGAACGGATAATAGCTGCCGGAATGGTGGGTCGCCGCGGAGTGGCCGATGCCGATGCAGCCCCGAAGCACCATGGGCATCTTCAGCCGTCCGTTGCTCATGTACTGCATCTTGGAGGTCTGGTTGATCAGTTCGCCCAGGCCGTCGAGGATGAAATCCGTGAACATGAAATCCACGACGGGCCGGGCGCCGGTCATGGCCGCGCCCGTGCACATCCCGATGAACCCCCGTTCGCAGATGGGCGTGTCGCAGAGCCTTAAGGGACCGTGCTTCTCGTAGAGCCCGGCCGTGGTCTCGAAATTGCCGCCGCGTTCGCCCGCGCCTTCCCCGACCACGAATATGGCGGGGTCCGCGTCCATGGCGTCGGACAGGGCTTCCCGCGCAGCTTCCGTGAAGGTCTTCTCGGTCATACCGTCTCCCGGTACACGTGGCGGTCCGCCGTGACGCCTTCGGGCCAGGGACTGGCAGCCGCTTCCCTTTCCGCTTCTTCCACTTCCGCCCGGACATCGGCTTCGATCCGGTCCAGATCGGACGCCGTCATCGTTCCCTCGGACAGGATACGGCGCCGGAACCTCGAGATGGGGTCCTTCTCTCGCCACTCGGCGACTTCTTCATCGTTGCGGTACACGCCGGTGAGGCCCATCCCCTCGGCATGGGGACGGGTGCGGTACGTCTTCGCTTCGATGAGGGTCGGTCCCTCTCCCGCCCGTGCTCTTCGCAGCGCCTCGATGGCCGCCTCGTGCACGGCCAGCACGTCGTTCCCGTCCACTCCGATGCCCGGCATGCCGTAATTGGACGCGCGCGATGCCACGTCGGGGTTCCTGGAGGCATGGGAGAAAGGCACCTCGGTCGCGTACAGGTTGTTCTCGCAGACGAAGAGGACGGGCAGGTCGTAGATGGCGGCGAGATTCAGGCCCTCGTGAAAGGCGCCGTTCCCCACGGCGCCGTCGCCGAAGAAGGCCACGCCGACGCTGCCGTTGCCCAGCAGCCTGGCGCTGTAGCCGGCCCCCGCGGCCTGCAGGATGCAGGGACCCACGATCCCGCTCGTGCCCATGAGACCGATCTCCGGAGCGAAGAGGTGCATGCTGCCGCCCCGGCCGTGGGAGATGCCGGACTCCCGGCCGTAAAGTTCGGCGATGAGCGCGGCTGGCGACACCCCCTTGGCCAGCGCGTGGCCGTGGCCCCGGTGCGTGCTGAAGACCGCGTCGTCATCGGTCAATCCGGCGCAGACACCGGCGGCTACGGCCTCCTCGCCGACGTACGTGTGGCAAGCGCCGTGGATCAGCCCGGCCATGAAGGACCTCGCCAGCCGTTCTTCCACCGTCCGGATCGTGAACATGGTCCGGTACAGCCATCGGTGGCGTTCGAATCGATCCCCGCTGTCGGCAGACATGGCCCTCTCCGGCTAAAAAACTTGCCCGTTGCACAGGCGTCTTTACATTGGGTCGTGAACATTCCATAATACAGACAGATCTTCACCAGTGGCAAGGGCGATTTTGCCCTTCCAGGCGGATCCAAAAGAGAGGAATCGGCCATGTCCGAGGCACAGCCGGAAACCCATCGCGGACTGACCGTCGAAGAGGTCGGCGCGTTCCATGACCAGGGGTTCCTGGTGGCCGGCAAGTTGCTGGACGACGACCACGTGGAAGCGCTCCGGACGGAGTACGACCGCGTATTCGAAACGGCGCGCGAAAGCGGCCGTTACCGCAACCTCTCTATCGATGACACGGAAGACGAGTCGCGTAAGCTCAAAGCCCGGACGCAGATGCTGCAGATCATGCAGATGTGCGAACGCAGTATCGAGTTCAGGAAACTGCTCTACCACGGGCCCATCCTGGACGTCGTCGAGTCCCTGCTGGGACCGAACATCCAGCTTTTCCACGACCAGGCCCTGTACAAGCCGCCCCGGCAGGGCGGTCCCGTTTTCTGGCACCAGGACAACGGCTACTGGCAGTGCACACCCGCCAACCTGGTGAGCTGCTGGCTAACCCTGGACGACGTGGACGTGTCGAACGGGGCCATGCACCTGATCCCCGGGTCGCACCGGCTCCTGGTCTCCCATGAACGGTCGGCCGAGACCGGTGCCCTCCTCGACCTGGGAGACCAGGCCGAATCGGAAAGGGCGACGGTGGTCGACCTGCCAGCGGGCGGCGCCATGTTCCACCACTGCCAGACCATGCACCACACCCCGGCAAACGTCACCGACCGGCCGCGCCGGGCCTTCGCCATCCACTACATGACACCCGGCACGAAGCGCATGCGGGACGGGGCTTACATCGATGTCTCCTTCGCCCACCCCATGCTGCGGATGCGGGTGTAGGGAGCTTGTATGACTGAAACCCACCGGTGGGAACCCCTCGGATCGGACGTGGAGTCCATCCTGGCCGCCGAAAGCGATCCGCTCCTGGCCCTGTCGGAGGGCCGGATTCCCGCGATCATATGCCGGCAGGCCTATTCGCCCGCCCATTGCCAGGCCCTGATCGAGCGGTTTATCGAACGCGGGCTGATGCGGGATCCAGCCGATCCGGAGGCCGCGGCAAAGGACAGCCGCCTGCGTATCGATATCGGCACGAGCCTGGCGAACAAGGGTTCGGACAAGGAGGCTTTTCTGATGCACGCGGTCGGAACGCGCGTCCTGTACGAGACCCTGTTCAACGGGTATGAGGATCCCGTGAAGCTATTGTACGGGGTGCTGGACACGCTCGCGGGAGAGCAGCGCGTCATGACCGCCCGGGAGCCGGACGGCCGCAAGTACGGCCCGGCCATCTTCCGCATCCACTACGGGGGGCATACCTACAAGCCCCATATCGACCACGTCACGCTCCGGGAAAGGCGGTTCGACTACGACGTGACCCGTTTCGGACACCAGTTCGCCGGAGTCCTGTGCTTCCAGAACGCTTTGCACGAAGGACGCAGCACCCAGGCCATTCTGCACCAGTGCATGTGGACCCCAGAAGTACAGGAGTCCATCGCCACCGATTCCTTCCCCGAATACGCCCGGCGCAACGGCGTAAGCAGCTACACCGTCGACCTGGAGCAGGGCGATCTCTACTTCTTCAACACCCGCCTCATACACGAGGTCCCCGCCGTGGAAGGCGACCAGCCGCGCATCGTCCTGGCCACCTTCATCGGTTATTCCCCCGACGATCCGGAAGTCTACGTCTGGTCGTGATGGGGTGGGGCGGTCTATCAGCTGTACAACTGTACAATAATCAAGTTCCTCATGTCACGTCCAGTACCGCCTGGAGATTCTTCGACGCGATCATCATCAATGTTCGAGCAATGTCGGTTTGGACGTGCCGGGGCGTTTTTACATTGCACAAATTTGCGGAATCAGTAAATTGGTAGGACAATCGAATACAGCCGCAGGTGGCGGTAAGCTCATACGCTGAAAAGGGAAGATGGTGCGAATCCATCACGGTCCCGCCACTGTGTTCGGGGACGAAACTCAAACTCGTCACTGCCGGTCAGGCCAAGTCCATGGACCGGCGGGAAGACTTGAGGAGTAGGACGATCCGTCAGTCAGGAGACCTGCCTGCGCGCTGTGCGAACGCTTCTCCGTGAGCAGAGAGGCCGAGCCCGGATGCGCATGCCTGCCGTCCCGACCCAGCCCTTCCCTTGCGGAGCGGCTGGTTTTTTTTTGACCCGATGGGGACAGGGGCAGCATGGAAACCGCCATCCGCGTAGAAAAACTCTCCTGCGGTTATGATCGTCGCCCAGTGCTGGAGGACCTGTCGTTCGACCTGCGCCAGGGCGAGATGCTGGGGGTGATCGGGCCGAACGGATCGGGAAAGAGCACGTTGATACGTGCGCTTACGCGGATTCTGCCACTGAGCCGGGGACGCATAGCGCTCTACGGGATGCCGCTTCAGGACTACACGGTCCGTGAGATCGCGCGCGAGGTCGCCGTCATTCCCCAGCAGACACCGGTTACCTTCGCCTTCTCCTCGCTGGACGTCGTCATGATGGGCAGGACGCCCCATCTTCGGCGCTTCCGACGAGAAGGTCCGGAAGACCGGGAAATCGCCCTCGAAGCCATGCGGCGGACCGACTGCCTCGCCTTCCGGGACCGCCCCATACACGAACTGTCCGGCGGCGAAAGGCAGCGGGTCATCATCGCCCGGGCGCTGGCGCAGCAGCCATCGATCCTTCTCCTGGACGAACCGACCTCTTTCCTGGACCTGAACCACCAGGTCGAGATATTCGATCTGCTTCGCCACGTGTGCGCCCGCGACGGGCTCGCCGTGCTGTGCGTGTCCCACGACCTCAATCTCTCGTCAGAGTACTGCCACAGGCTGATGATGCTGAAAGAGGGACGTATCTACACCGACGGGACGCCCGAAGATATCCTGACCCGGGGACACATCAAGGCGGTCTTCGAGACCGAAGTGACCGTTATAAAAAGCCCCTATTCGGGTTCGCCGCAGATCATACTGAAACCGGGAGACTGACTGGCTTGACGATGAAACGCCCCCTCATACTGGTCTTAACGGCCGTAATCCTCTTCTTCGCCTGTGTCTTCTCCATGGGGGTAGGCGCCGTGTATATCCCGGCCGGCACCGTGCTGCAGGTGCTGGCGGATCACCTGTGGCCGGGCGGCGCATTGGAGCCGGTGCGGAACGCGACCGACACGATCGTCTGGGAGATCCGCCTTCCGAGAACCCTCCTGGCGGTGCTCGTAGGGGCCGCCCTGGCCAGTTCGGGCGGGGTGATGCAGGGTTTCTTCCAGAATCCCATGGCCGATCCCTATATCATGGGCATATCGGCCGGCGCCGCGCTGGGCGCCACGGTCGCGGTCACCCTGGATTTGCAATTCTGGATGCTCGGGCTCAACGCGGTATCCATCGCGGCGTTCCTCTGCGGCCTGGCCGTGACCATGGTGGTGTACGCCTTTTCCCGCCGGGGAGGCCGCGTGGCGTCCACCACCCTGCTTCTGACGGGCATCGCCATCGGCGCCATGGCAACTTCCTTCACGTCCTACATGCTCGTGATGGGCGGCGAGAACCAGCGGCAGTTGCTCTTCTGGCTCATGGGCAGCCTGTCCGCCCGGAGGTGGGACCACGTCTGGATGCTCCTGCCCTACGCGGCGGTGGGTCTGACCGTCGTGCTCGTGTACGCGCGGGAACTGAACGTGCTGCTGCTGGGCGATGAGCAGGCGTCCCAGCTGGGCGTGCACGTCGAACGGGTCAAGCTGATCCTGCTGACAGCTGCCGCCTGCCTCGCCGCAGCCGCGGTTTCGGTGAGCGGCATCATCGGTTTCGTCGGCCTGTTGGCGCCGCACATGGTCCGGCTGATCGTGGGGCCCGATTACCGCATCCTGACACCCATGGCCGCGCTGGCCGGCGCCCTGCTGCTGGTGCTGGCCGACCTGGTCGCCCGAACGGCCATGGCTCCGGCCGAAATGCCCATCGGAATACTCACCACGCTGCTCGGCGCTCCATTTTTTCTGTACCTGCTGCACCGGCAACGCCGGATCTGAATCGGCAACGCCGGGTTTGAACCAAGGAGATCGCATGCCCAGGCTTACAAAGATCTATACCCGCAAAGGCGACGACGGGACGACCGCCCTCGGAAGCCGGCAGCGCGTACCCAAGGAATCACCCAGGGTGGCGAGCTACGGCACCGTGGACGAGCTCAACTCCGTCATCGGTATCGCACTGGCGCACGGACTGGCCCCCCGACTGGCCGACACGCTTCCGGTCATCCAGAACGAGCTGTTTCACCTGGGATCGGACCTGTGCTTCACCGAGGAGGACAAGGTGAAGTACCAGATCCCGCTGATCGAAGCCCGGCACGTGGAGAAACTCGAAGCGATTATCGACGAACTGAATCCCATCGTCGGACGGCTCGAGAACTTCATCCTTCCCGGCGGGTGCCCTGGCGCCGCGTACCTCCACCTGGCGCGGACCGTCTGCCGGCGCGCGGAACGGGAAGTGGCCGCCCTGTCCCGCGACGAGGCGATCGGGGCCTTCGTGCTGGCCTACCTGAACCGCCTCTCCGATTTGCTCTTCGTCATGTCGCGATATGAAAACAAGGAACGGGGCGTCGACGAACCGCTTTGGGACAGCAGGCTGTAGGATGGAAGAAACACTCGACCGCCACGAGCACTACCTGCTTAAGAAAGACGGAAGGTTCCTCATCGCCGAACTGCGCACCCCCCACCAGGTGCTGAGTACCTCGGCCTGCAGCGGCGGAATGACCGACCGCGTCCGTTTTCTCGTCAACCACCAGAGCGTCGAGGGCCAGGGCCACCTGGATCGTTTCGAATGGATGATGGAAATCGGCGAGACGGGATACCATCACCACGTGTGCAAGGAACTCGGACTCGAGCCGGAAGCCGTCGCGATGATGGGCACGGCCGCGAACATGAACTACGCCGCCCGGATCGTGGAGACCTTCGCGGAACTGCGCGTATGCGCCGTCGTGACCGCCGGAGTCGAGGGTAACGCCGGCTGCGCGGGCGATCCCGCGGACTGGCATGAAGCGGAATCCGGGCAGATGGAGAGACATCCCCACGAGAGACATCCCCACGACGGTACGATCAATACGATGCTGCTCGTCAACTGGCCGCTTACGCCCGGCGCCATGGCCCGCGCGGTCGTCACCATGACGGAAGGCAAGTCGGCGGCCCTCCAGGACCTGGCCGTTTCAAGCCGGTACTCCCAGGACCTGGCGACAGGAACGGGCACGGACCAGTACTGTATCGCTGCGCCCCTGGACGGGGCGAAACGGCCCAAGGCCAGGGCGGGTCACCACGCGAAACTGGGCGAACTGATCGGCACGTCCGTCCGCCGGGCGACCCTTGAGGCGCTTAGGTGGCAGAACGGGCTGGAAGCGTCCAGCACGCGCAGCCTTTATCACGCGTTGAAACGATACGGGTTCAGTGCCGACCTTTTTCCGCCCGCCATGGAAAGCCGCCTGGGCGCGGAAGAATACGCGCTCCTGGACAAGAACATCCGGTCTGTCGTCCACGATCCGGGCGTCTCAGCCGCCGCATACGCCTATGCGGCGGTCTGGGACCGCGTGAGGTACGGGACGCTTTCTACTGAACTGGCCGCCCCACTGCTGAGACAGCAGGCCGCCGTACTGGCCTCCGCTGTCGCGACGAAACCGGAGGCCTGGCCGGCCTGTTTTGAACAGCTTGCCGTCCATGAAGACGCGCTGCTGGATGCCGTCTATGACGCGATAGCCCTGGGATGGCGTCTGAAATGGAACTGACGGTTCTCGCGCCGGACCCTCTTCTGCTCCTGTGCGCGGTGGTGCTGGACGGCATCCTGGGGGATCCGGTCTACCGGTGGCACCCGGTGCGCCTGATGGGCCATACACTCACGGGCATTGAGCGCATGCTCCGCAGGATCGGACTGGACGGGTACGCGGGCGGGTGCCTGCTGTTCCTGGCGCTCTCCGTGTGCTGGGTAGGTGCCAGTGCGGCGCCGGCCCTGTGGCTGAACGGCCTGCATCCGGCGCTGAACGGGGTCTACCAGGTCTTCGTGATCTACAGCATGGTGGCGCTCAGGGACCTGTGCCGGCACGGCATGGCCATCGATCGCGCCGGGGACCTGGAAGGCGCGCGACGGGCCGTGTCCATGCTGGTCGGTCGGGATACGTCCACCATGGACACCGCGGCCTGCCGGCGGGCGGGCATGGAAAGCCTGAGCGAGAACGCGGTGGACGGCTTCATCGCGCCTTTGTGCTGGTATGCCCTGCTGGGGTTGCCGGGCATCGTGCTCTACAAGGTGATCAGCACGATGGATTCCATGGTGGGGTACCGGACGCCCCGGTATGCGCGCTTCGGCTGGTGCGGGGCGCGGCTGGACGACCTGTTCAATCTCCTGCCCGCCCGGCTCACCTGGCTGCTGTTGGCGGGGGTCGCGTTTCTACTGCCCGGGTATTCGGGCCGCAAGGCGCTGTCGGTAGGCTGGCGGCAGCATGCCCTCGTTCCGGGTCCGAACTCCGGCTGGAGCGAAGCGGCGGCGGCAGGCGCCGTACGGCGGCGATTGGTCGGACCGGTCCGGCAGGACGGGAAGCTGGTTACGGAGATCTGGATCGGCGACGAAAGCGATCCGGAAGGCGGCCAGGCCGGCGACCTGCGCCGCATGTGCGTCCTGGTCGTGGTTACGTGCCTGGTAGCGGTGATTCTTGCGGCGCTGCTCGTAGTCACGTTCGCTGATTTCCGTTAGTACCGTTCAGGCAACCTGGGTAAAGCCGTCACCTGACCACCCCGTAGAAGCGCGCCAGGAACCTGGGCGGGACGAAAAAGGTATAGAGCAGACGCAGCATCCAGGTCAGCAGCAGCGTACGCACCGGCCCGCGGCGTTCCCAGCGCCGCGCGGAGGTCAGCACGGCTTCGTCGATCCAGTCCAGTCCGCCGGCCTTCTTCAGCCGGTCGGCGAACCGGGCGTCCTCGAAGACCGGAATCCCGGGAAATCCCCCCACCGCCTCGAAGGCCTCCCGCGTGGTATAGATCGCCTGGTCTCCGTAGGTAATGCCCAGGAAGCGCGAACGGAAATTGGTGCCCCGCACGATCCACCGGTATATCCGCTTTGCATGGGCGATGTCGAAACGGAATCGTCCTCCGGCCTTGCCGCGCTCGCAGATCGATTCGGCTACGAGCTCCCGCCATCGATCCGGAAGCCGCGTATCGGCGTGTAGAAACAGCAGCACGTCCCCGGACGAGGCCGCGGCGCCCGCGTTCATCTGGATCGCCCGGCCCCGCAGGCTGGATTCGATGAGTCTCGCCCCCGGCCGCGACCGGACGATCTCCGGCGTGCCATCGTCACTTCCGCCGTCCACGACGATGATTTCCAGGCTGGTCGGACCCGGCGGACCGGGCGACGTGGCCGGCCCGGCCGGCTCGTCCGGACGCGCCGAACCGCCGTCGAACTGTCCCAGGCATTCCTCGATCGTCGATGCCTCGTTGAGTGTGGGGATGATGACGCTGATCCGGGGGTCCCCGGCGCGATACTCATTTCCGTGCCCGGGCGTGCCATGGTCGAGCAGAGATGCCGGGGTCGACGAGGCCGGCTTATCCGAGGGTACGTTCCAATGACCAGATAAAGGCTTCATTTTCTTCCCTCGAACCCGTCGAAACGCGGATGTGGTTCGGTGAGGCCCACTGGCCGGCGCCCGCGCGGACCATGACCCGCCTGGACCACAGCTGGCGGACGATGCGCTGCGTCTCCCGGCCGAAGTCGGCCCAGAGAAAACACGCGTGGCTGGGTATGACCCGGGCGCCGAGCCGCTCCAGCTCGGCGGTCAGGTAGTCGTTTCCGTCCCATACGGCCTGCCGGGACCGCCGGACGTGCTCCTCGTCGCCCAGGGCCGCGGCGGCCGCGTGGACGGACAGGACGTTCCGGCCCAGGAGGCCCATGGAGAAAGGCGCCAGGCGGTAGATCACGTCCCGGTTGGCGACGGCGTAGCCCACCCGGATGCCCCCGAGACCGTACACCTTGGAGAAGGTCCGGAGCACGATCACGTTTTCCCGTTCCTTCGCGACCTCGATGAAATCCCGGTACGCCGGGTCACGGACGAAATCAACATAGACCTCGTCGATGGCCACGAGGACGTGGGGCGGCATCCGGTCGATGAAATCCAGGATCCGTTCATGGGGCAGCAGCGCCCCGGTAGGGTTGTGGGGGTTGCAGATGATGACGAGGCCGGTGCGGTCGCCGATCTGCCTGCCCATGTCGTCGAGATCGTGGTTTCCGTCGGGCAGCACGGGCGACTTGCGCGCCTGCACCCCGTGGCCCGCGTCGCGGAGTTCGTCGCCGACGCGTATGATCTGGCCGTAGGAGGGGAGGGCTTCCACGACTTCGCCGTGTTTCATCAGGGCCTGCAGGGCCAGGATCTGGAGCAACTCGGTCGTGCCCACGCCCAGCATCAGGCCGTGGCGGTCGCCGGTGGCCTTGAAATCGAAACCCGAGGGGCGGGGAATGTCCAGGTCGTGGTGGCGGATGATGGCCTGCTGCAGGGTCGTCGTGTAGTCGTACCGGTTCATCCAGTCCTGGTGCTTCAGCACGGCTTCTATGGCCGCGGGGGAGGCACCCAGGGGATTCTCGTTAAAGGCCAGCCGCACCCGGCCCGGCTCGAGCCCCACGCTCTTTACGTCCGCGGGACGGCGGCCCGCAAGCTGGGCCGCAACCGCTTCCCTTGAATGAAGTCCCGCCGCAACCGCGTTCGGTCCCGGCAGTCCCGGCAGTCCCGCCGCCAATGCGGCTGCACCCGCCAGTCCGCCCAGTCCGCCGCGGAGGAAGTCCCTGCGCGATACGGGATCGTCCCCGTTGTATTCGTCAGAAATCACTTGCCGGGATCCTGCTCGAGGTGGTCGAAGACGTCCTCCGACACGTTACCGTATTTCACGCCTGTTTCCCGCTCCACCCGGTCCACGCCCTTGATCTTCTTTATGCGGACGATCAGCCGGTCCAGCTGGCTGAGATGTTCCACCTCGATGCCGAAATTACCGTCCGCCATCCCGTCCGTGGTGTCCATCGCGGCGTGGGTGATGTTGATGCCGGCGTCGGTAATCGTCCGGGAGATCTCGTTGAGCAGGCCGGGCCGGTCGGAACCGAAGATGCGCAGGCCGACGATGAAGAACTGGTCCTTCTCCACGTCCCAGTGCACCTCGAGGCGCCGCTCCAGGTCGTCCACAATGTTCGCACATTCCTTGTTATGCACCGTCACGCCGCGCCCGCGGGTGATGAATCCGATGATGGGATCTCCCGGGACCGGCTGGCAGCACTGCGCGAAACGGATCATCAGGTTGTCGATGCCCGTGACTTTGACCCCGCCCCGAGATCGCCGCACCCGGTCCACGAACCGCGTCAGCACCGACTCCCTGGGCGGTTCTTCCTCGGTAGGCTCCTCCGGAAGCAGCTTCTGGGCGATCTGGGCCGCTGAATACTCTCCCCGTCCGATCGCGGCATAGAGGCGATTCGCATCGGACAGCCCGTACTCCTTCGCGAGAGCCTCCAGTTCGTCGGATACCTTGCGCTTGACCTTGAGCCGTTTCAGCTCCCGGTCCAGCAGGTCCTCGCCGAGGCTGATGCTCTGCTCCAGCGTGGCCTTTCTGAACCACGACCGGATCTTGGAGGACGCCTTGGTCGTCTTGACGATATCCAGCCAGTACGAACTCGGCGTCTGGTGCGGGGAAGTGAAAATGGTAACCGTGTCGCCGTTTTGCAACTTGCCGGCCAGCGGCGCGATGTTGCCGTTCACCTTCGCCCCGCTGCAGTGGAGTCCGATATCGGTGTGAATGGCGAAGGCGAAGTCCAGCACGCTGGCGCCCTGAGGCAGTTCCTTGAGATCCCCGCGCGGGGTGAAGACGAAGATGGCGTCGTCGTACAGGTCCATGCGGAGGTAACTCATGAACTCCTTCGGATCGGTCATGTCGGTCTGCCATTCCAGCGCCTGGCTGAGCCAGTCTTCCCGGTTCTCGCCGTCCTGGACCTCCTCCCTTCCTTCCTTGTAGAGCCAGTGGGCGGCGATCCCCACTTCCGCGATCCGGTCCATTTCCCGCGTGCGGATCTGGATCTCGGCCGTTTCCCCGTTGGACGCGATGATGGTGGTGTGCAGGGACTGGTACATGTTCATCTTGGGCCGGGAAACATAGTCTTTGAATCGGTCGAAGATGGGGGTGTAGAGGGTATGGATGATTCCGAGGGCGTGGTAGCAGTTGGGCACCGTGTCGGTCACGACGCGCAGGGCCAGCAGGTCGTAGATCTCTTCGAAAGGCCGGTTGCGGCGCTGCATCTTCGTGAAGATGCTGTGGAAATGCTTGGCCCGGCCGTTCACCGTGGCGTCGATGCCGGCGTCCTTCAGGGCCTTGACGATGGGCTGGCGGATCTCGTCGATCAGCTTCTCACGTTCCGCCCGCTTCTGGTCCAGCTTGCTCGCGAGATCCCGGTATACATCGGGAGACAGGAATTTCAGGCTGAGGTCTTCCAGTTCGGATTTGATTTTGGCCATGCCGAACCGGTGGGCGAGCGGCGCGTAGATCTCCCGCGTTTCGAGTGAGATGCGCTGCTGCTTCTCCTCTTCCAGGAAGGACAGCGTCCGCATGTTGTGGAGCCGGTCCGCGAGTTTGATGAGGATGATGCGCACGTCCTTCGCCATGGAAACGAGCATCTTGCGGAAATACTCGGCCTGGAGTTCCTCCTGGCTTCTGAAGGACAGTCCGGTGATCTTGGTGACGCCGTTCACCAGGACGGCCACTTCCTCTCCGAATTCCGCGGCCAGCTGTTCGATGGTCACCTCTTCCACGTCTTCCACCACGTCGTGCAGGAGCCCCGCCGCGATCGTCACGGCGTCCAGTTGCAGGCCGATCAGCGTAAGCACCACCTGCGTGCAGTGCACCATGAAGGGTTCGCCGGACTTGCGGACCTGCCCGGCGTGGTGCAGGGTGCTGAAATGATAGGCCCTTTCGATGAGGTCCAGCTGGGCTTCCAGCGCCTCGTCGGAGTCGATTTCCGGATGGGAAATGGCGTACTGCTCCAGCAGTACCTGGACCGGAACGATCGAGGAGTGGGTAAGGGTGTTTTCAACTGTCGCAGTCATCGGGACATTCGCCTCGCCGGCCCGACTGGGGGCCTGAACGCGCTTGACAGGGCCTAGGGGCGATTTAAACTAATGCTTACCCCTTTGGTCAACCGACGCGGATTGCGTGTGTAACGTTTCTTATTTACAATAGGTTAACTTATATCCTTTAGATAACGGGCGAAACGGACCGTTGTCAAGCCGGTTTTGGCGGGCCGGGGAACAGGAAAGCCGATACATCGTGGACGAATCGATCGAAGGCGGATCGGTATTCCGGCCCGATGCGGTGGGCGTTCCGGACATTCCTGATCATGGACCGGGTCTCCTTTCCCCGCCGGTCGTAACGGTCCGGCAATGGTTCTCCCGTGGTGAAGGGGAACTCGTGCACGCCCAGGTCGAGGCGCAGGACGGGCGCCGGATGCAGGTTCCATTCCGTCTGATCGGCGGATATGACCCGGTCGGCGGGATTGACGACCACCAGCAACCGGTCCTGCAGGTCCTCCATACGCGCTGACAGTGCGTCGCCGTGAAACAGCACCTCCTTCAGCCAGCGCAGCGGGGCATCGACCGCTTGACCGTGGAGTTGGCGGTGGCGGCCGTCGACCAAGTTTCCGTGGTAGCCGACATCAACAAGATGGCGGTCACGGCCATCGACCAGGTTACCGTGGCGGCCATCGACCGCGGCGCGCACCGGTAGCCCGTCCGGGAATGACCCGCCGCTAAGATACGCCGACAGCCCCTTCGCGGCCGAATCGTCCATGATGAACAGGCTTTCGGGCCGGATGCCGCCGAGGGGCGCGCCGGACGCGAAGAGGGCGGCCCGCGCATCGGAGAACCGTCCGAAGGGATCGGTCAGCAAAAGGACAAGGGCCAGATAGCCGCCCGCCGAGTATCCCAGGAATCGCACCCGCGCCCCGGCCCTGCAGGACGCATGATCGCCCCCTTCGATGCGCGCGACCAGGTCCGCGGCGTCGAAGCAGGACTGCAGCCCGCCCAGGCAGTACCGTTCGGGCGCCCGGTCCAGCCTTTCGCTGATCCGTCCGTTGAAGGGGCTGGTCCGCCCGTTGCCCGTCATGGCGGCGCGGCGGGCGGCGATCTGGGTCTGCTCCTGCACGCTCCAGCGATCCGATCGCCTCCCCACGTGGAAGGACAGGGGGAAAAGAATGACAGGGATGCCGAGCCGCAGGGCGAAGCTGCCGGCCCAGGGCAGCATCCTGGCGTAGCTGCCCTCGTTCAGCCCGTGGAAGATGACCAGGACCTCGCCGGCGCCCGCCGCGGGCAGATCGACCGGTTCCACCATGAGGTAGCTGAAACCGCGGTTCTCCGCAATGTCCCGGTCCTCCGGCAGCAGCAGGCCGGTCCAGCGGGATTCGAAACGGGGGCGGCGAAGCCGGAAGCGTCCGTCGTCGACGGGATCGCCGCCCTTCCGGTACAGCCGGTTCAACTCATCGGGCTCGTATACGTTTCCGGGCATCCGGCAACCTCCTGCGCGTCCGTTCCAGGCTGCGCGTCCGGTTCGGGGCCGATGATCCGTACCGCGCTTATATTAACATGCGACCACCAGACCCCCGCCGCGTGACCCTCCGCTCGATCCTGATCGGGATCGTCCTGGCCGTTTTCATCAGCCTCTGGATCCCCTACAACGTCTGGGTCGTGCGCGGGACATTCATGGACTTCGAGCACGTCTCGGCGTCCCTGATGGCGCCCTTCCTGTTCTTCGTCATCGTCGTGAACGGACTGCTGCGCAAGTACCGCCCCGCGGCCACGTTCACCACGTCGGAACTCCTCGTCATCCTAGCCTTCGGCCTGATCGCGTCCACCGTGCCGTCCCACGCCTTTATGAGCTATTTCATCGGCGTGATCACCACTCCGTACTATTTTGCATCGCCCGAAAACCAGTGGGTAGAGGTTTTCTTTCAATACCTGCCGGCCTGGCTGCTGGTCGACCCCGAGGACCACACCATCCGCTGGTTCTACGAAGGGCTGCCCGCCTACGCCCGGCTGCCGTGGCGCCCCTGGATCGTCCCGCTCTTCTGGTGGGGCACATTCTTCATCGCCCTGTTCTTCGCGGGGTCCTGCCTGGTGGTGATCCTGCGGAAACAGTGGATCGTCCACGAGAAGCTCAGCTTCCCGCTGGCCCAGGTCATCGCCCAGGTCATCGACGAACCCGGCGGCCGTTCGTTTCTGCCGCCCTTCATGCGGGGCAGGCTCTTCTGGATCGGGTTCTCGCTGCCGCTGGCCGTGATCGGCTGGAACATCGTCGACTACTTCACGCCGGTCGGGGTGATCCCCATCGGACAGCCCTACGCGACGGACCTTGTCATCGGCCACCTGTTCCCCGCCATCAAGATCAAGATCAACATCTACCTCCTCTGCTTCGCCCTCTTCTCTCCGGTGGACATCCTGTTCAGCATCTGGGTCTTTCACCTGCTGGCCATCCTCGAGTCCGGCGGCATGAACGCCGTGGGCCTGCTAGAAACCGGGGCCTCGCCGGACGCCGCGGTGCGGCTGCAGGAGATCGGCGCCCTGATCGTATTCGTGCTGTGGGGGTTTTGGATCGCCCGGCGCCACCTGTGGGACGTGGCGCGGAAAGCCCTGGGCCGGGCACCGGAAGTGGACGATTCCGAGGAGTTCTTTTCCTACCGGGCGGCCGTCCTGGGCGTGTTGCTGGGCGTCGCCTACATGGCGGCCTTCCTGCACATGGCCGGCATGAGTCCTGTCATCATGGCGCCCTTCCTGGTTCTGCTCTTCATCTTCTACGTCGGCGTGGCCCGGATCGTGGCGGAGACCGGCCTGGTCGCCCTCGACCTGCCCATGAACTCCCACGAGTTCCTCATTCGCGGGGTGGGCTCCTCCGGCATAGATCCTTCGTCCCTGACGGTCTTTGGCCTGACCAATGCCTTCGCGCGGAACTGGAAGACCTTTACCATGGTCTCCGTCTCCCACATCACCCGGATCGGGGACCGGGTCTGGACCGACAAGAAGCTGATGTTCGCCGTGATCTGCGGGGCCTTTGCCCTGGCGTTCCTGATCGGCGCCGCATACACCGTCTATTCAGGATATGAGACCGTCGGCGCATCGCAGTTCGACCAGTGGGCGTTCACCACCGGGAACATCCACTTCTTCGAGAGCGTCAAGGTATGGATCCAGAACCCGACCCGGTTGTCGGTCATGGAAACCGCCTGGTTCTTCCTCGGAGGTCTCGTCATGATGGTGCTGATCTTCCTCCGGTACAAGTTCCCGGGCTGGCCGCTGCATCCCGTGGGACTCACCATTGCCCGCGGGGTGGCGATCGACAACGGCGCCTTCACCCTCTTCGTCGCGTGGGCGGTCAAGGTTCTGCTGCTACGGTCCGGCGGCATCAGCCTGTTCCGCCGCGCCCAGCCGCTGATCATGGGGATGCTGGTGGGATTCTGCACGGGACTCGTCCTGTCCAACCTCGTGGACATCATCTGGTTCCCGGGACAGGGCCACCGGATACACGGCTGGTAGGTGTTCCGGGCAGCCGGATATACGGCCGGCAGGCGATCGGAGCGGCCGGTACACCCACGGCCGGCAGGCGTCCGGAGCCGCCGGTACACCCGGCGTGCGAGGGTGCGGGAAATGTTGCGATTCCATGACGAATAGAATTGACATTCGGGTACCTAACCCCATATAATCAAATGGTTTTGTGGATTTGAACCCGCCTGGAGATCGCCGAGGGCCGTTTGATGGATCAGCTTGACCTGACTATACGTATCGCCGGCGAGAACGGCGAAGGCGTGCTTACCGTCGGCGACGTGCTGGCCGAAGCTCTGGCCCGGTCCGGTCTGCACATCTATACCTTCAAGAACCTTCCCGCCGAAATCAAGGGCGGCGCGTCCATGACCCAGGTCAGGGTGCAGGACACGCCCGTGCGCTCGCCGGGCGACGCCCTGGACATCCTGATGGTCTGGAACCAGGAGAACTACGACATTCACGTGGGCGAGGTCAAGCCCACCGGCGTCGTGATCTACGATCCGGACGAATGCGACGCGGACGAAAACCTGGCGCTGACGCAGATCGGCGTGCCGCTCCAGACGATCACGAAGACCGTCATCAAGACGATGAAGTCCAAGAACGTGCTGGCCTTCGGGATCCTGACCGCCTGCCTCGGCATTCCCTTCGATTCGGCAAAGCAGATGGTGTCCGAAAGCCGGTGGGGACGGCGCAAAGAGTTTCTCGAGTCCAATATCAACGCGTTGAAGCAGGCCTATGTCTACGTCGACGAAAACGGCATCGACCTGGGCCTCCGGGTCACCGTCGAACGCAAGAACGGACACGCCCAGCTGATCATGACGGGGAACGACGCGCTCTGCATGGGCGCCCTGGCCGCCGGCTGCCGGTACTACGCCGGGTATCCCATCACGCCGGCCAGCGACGTCATGGAGACGCTGGCGAAAGCGATGCCGAGGGTGGGCGGCGTCCTGATGCAGACCGAAGACGAGATCGCCGCCATCACCGCTTCCATCGGTGCGTCCTTCACCGGCGCGAAGGTGATGACCGCCACGGCGGGGCCGGGCCTGTCCCTCATGGTCGAGGCCCTTGGCCTGGCGACCATGGAGGAGATCCCCCTCGTGGTCGTCGACGTCCAGCGCGGCGGTCCGAGTACCGGCATGCCCACCAAGACGGAGCAGTCGGACCTGAACCTGGCCATCCACGGAGCCCACGGCGAGGCGCCCCGTATCGTGATCGCGGCGACCAATACAGAAGACTGTTTCTACACGGCGGTCAAGGCCTTCAATCTCGCGGAGAAGTACCAGACCCCGGTCATCCTGCTCAGCGACCAGCATCTCTCACAGCGCGCGCAGGTCATGTCCCGCCCCGATCTGAGCCAGGTCGAGATCGTCGAGCGCAAGCAGCCTGAACTGAACGGCAGCGTCACGCCCGAGGAGTTCGACCGGTACGAGATGACGGAGGACTACGTCTCTCCCATGCCTCTGCCGGGCCGCCATGACCAGCACTATGTGGCCACGGGGCTGGAACACGACGAGCACGCCCACATCGATTACTCGCCCGAAGCCCATATCCGCATGACCGAAAAGCGGCACCAGAAAATCGAATCCGCGGTAAACGAGCCCGGGTTCGTCCAGCGGTACGGCGCGGAGGACGCACAGCTCGGGCTGATCGGCTGGGGATCGTCGGAAGGACCCATTCTGGAAGCGCTGGACCGGACCCTCGCGAAGGGGTACAAGGTGGCTGCCCTGATATTCAAGATGCTCCATCCCCTGCCGGAGAAGGAAGCGCGCGCCTTCATCGAATCCATCCCGGTGGTCTCGGTGGTGGAACTGAACGCCAGCGGGCAGTTCGCGAACTACCTGCAGGGCCGCCTGGCCGTTTCTCTCCAGCGGTTCAACATCATAACGGGACTGCCCTTCAAGGCGGGCGAGATCGAGGAATACATCGAAGGAGTGCTGCAGTATGGCTGAAGTCCGTACGGCCGACACCGCCAAGACCACGGCGCCCGAACAGCCCGGTCAGGCCAGTCAGTCAGCGCCGGCCGAGCCGCTCAAGCCGGCCGCAAAACGAACGCTCAAGGACTACCGGAGCGAAGTCAAGCCTACCTGGTGCCCCGGCTGCGGGGATTTCGGTGTGCTTGCCGCATTGCAGCGCGCGCTGGCCGAACGCAACCTGGATCCCAGGGACGTGGTCATCGTGTCGGGTATCGGCTGTTCCGGCCGACTGCCTGAATTCGTCAATGCCTACGGCCTGCACGTGGTACACGGCCGGGCACTGCCCGCGGCCCAGGGCGTCAAGGCGGCCAATCCCGATCTGACCGTCATCGCCGTCGGCGGCGACGGCGACGGGTTCGCCATCGGAGGCGGCCACGTGCCCCACGCGGTACGGCGCAACCAGGACATCACCTATATCGTGATGGACAACCAGGTGTACGGTCTGACCAAGGGCCAACCCTCACCCAGCACGCCCACGGGGATGCAGGCGCTGCGGCGGAGCGTTTCCATGCCCAAGATGGCGCCCTACGAAGGGGTGCTGGAAGGCCAGTTGAACATCCTGGCCATGGTGATCGTGTACGGCTGCAGTTTCGTTGCACGCACGTTCTCCAGCCAGGCGTCGGAAATGGCGAAAATCATCGGCCGGGGGCTCGATCACCCCGGGTTCGCCTTCGTCCACGCGATGAGTCCCTGCCCCACCTTCTACAACACCTACGACCCCTGGAAAGAGTCTTTCATGCCGTTGCCGGACGATTGGGACACCGGCGACCGGATCAAGGCGATCGACATGGCCATGGAAGAGGTGGGCGACGGCGTCTTCCACAGCGGCGTGTTCTTCCAGGACGTGTACCGCACCTATACCGACAAGCTGCAGGACGTGTACGCCAAGGCCTACGGCGACGAGCAGGCGACCATCGACGCCCTGATGGACCAGTACGCCTGAGCCTGCGGGCCCGGTACGCATGGCCGCATGGCCGCCTGGCGCGATCCGGCCCTGCCCGGCGTCGCCCGATCCTGGCATGGTCCGCCCGGACCGGCTTCCCCTCAGTAAAACCTCAGCATTCCCGGAACATCACCGGAACACCACGGTTCGGCGTCCGTTGATCAACACGCGCCGCTGTATGTGGTAGAGTACGGCCCGCGCCAGCACGATGCGTTCGATGTCGTGCCCCACGGCCGTCAGTTCCGCCGGAGACATGCGATGGGTCACGGTCTCCACGTCCTGCTCGATGATCGGACCTTCGTCGAGGTCGGCCGTCACGTAATGGGCGGTAGCGCCGATCAGCTTCACCCCGCGCCGATGGGCCTGGTGGTAGGGCCGGGCACCCTTGAATCCCGGCAGGAAGGAGTGGTGGATGTTGATGATGCGGCCCGCCATCCGCTCGCAGACCTCGGGGCCGATGATCCGCATGTACCGGGCCAGCACGACGAAATCGATGTTGTTTTCCTCGATCTCGTCGATCAGCCGTTCCTCCTGCTCGTCCTTGTTCTCCGGCGTGATGGGCAGGTGCAGGAAGTCGAGGCCCGATTCCTTCGCCAGCTGTCCGGCGTCCGGGTGATTGGAGATGATCAGCGGAATATCCAGCCTGAGCTTGTCCATGCGGGTGCGGTTCAGCAGGTCCAGCAGGCAGTGCAATTCCCGCGACACCATGATGAGCGCCCGGGGCCGCGTATCGTCGGAGGACAGGTCCCACTGCATCTCGAGCTCATCCGCCAGGGGTGCGAAGGTCCGCCACAGGGATCCCAAGGTTACGGGACCGCCGAAATGGACGCGCATGAAGAACCGCTCGCTGAACGGATCGATGTACGTGTCGCTTTCGATGACGTGGCAACCCTGTTCAGCCAGCCAGCGGGTCACGGTGTAGATCAGTCCCGTGCGCTTGGGACAGGACAGGGCCAGCAGGAAGTTCTTTACGGTGCGTGCCTTCATGAATGGAGACCGTTACCGTGGGTTTGTGGTTTGGCTGCGTACCGCGTGTCCTCTTCGGGGGGCAGGATCGAAGATGAAGAGGGCATGAAGGTGGACCCTTCCGCAGGGCCCGGTTGCCGTGGAGCGGCGGGCGAGATCAGGCGGGACCGGACGGAACCGGGCGGAATCGACGGACGCTGGTGTGCGAATAGCGGACGCTGGCGGGCGCTCCGCCCTGGCTTGATCGGCGCAGGGCCGTCAGTCGTCCGTGAAGAAATCCGCGTTGATCTGGATGTAGTTCTGCCATTCGTCCGGAGTGTCTTCTTCGGCGAAAATGGCCTCAACCGGACATTCGGGCTCGCAGGCGCCGCAGTCTATGCACTCTTCCGGATCGATGTACAGCATCCGTTCGCCGTCCTTGGTGTGAATGCAGTCCACCGGGCATACATCGACACAGCCCTTGTCCATTACGTCAATGCATGGCTCTGCGATAATGTAGGTCATCCGAGTCTCCTCGCTAAAACACGCTTTCTTGAAACAAACCGGCTTTGAGGATGCGTCGAACCCGGTACCGTCGGGAACAAACAATCAAACCAGGCAACGGTTCCGCCGCCAAAATACCGTAGTATAATAGTCGGCCCGTCATGGCCTGTCAAGCCTGAATTCGTTTGACCGCGGACCGGTTCTTCCTTAAGTTCAAAGGCCATGCCACCGTTCGCCGTACCCACCGAGCTGGCCCGCCGTTACGACGTCTGTTTCAAGTCCATAGCCATTGGCAAGTGGGTGAACCTGGACATGCTGGCGGTACGCGATCCCGATGTGCTCATCGACGAAATCGACCCGGAATTCTACGATGAGGATGAACGCCTGCCCTACTGGGCGGAGATCTGGCCCTCGGCGATCGGTCTCGGCCGTCACCTGTTCGAGTACCCCGCGCCCGCCGGTTCCCGGATCCTGGAACTGGGCTGCGGCATCGGCCTGGCCGGTATCGCCGCGGCCGCGGCCGGACTGGCGGTCACCGCGTGCGATTACGAAGAAGACGCCCTGGCCTTCGCCCGGTACAATGCCAGGCTGAATGCCCTGGATGGGCGCGTATCATTCCGCTTCCTGGACTGGAGAAACCCGGATCTCGACCGCAAGTACACCATTGTAATCGGCTCGGACATCCTGTACGAAAGGCCGAATCACGACCCGATCCAGCGCCTGCTCCACGAAACGCTGGAACCGGGCGGCATGTTCCTCGCGAGCGATCCCGACCGCCGGGCGGCCGCCCCCTTCGTCGAATCCATGATCACCCGGGGATACCGCCACAGCGCGCAGCCCCGAAAGGTGAAATTCGAAAGCAAGGACAACCGCATCATCGTCCATCGGTTTCTGAAGGAAGACTGAGCCGCTGCCCAGATCGGAAAGGACATGAAAGAAGCCATCGACCAACTGCCGGAGGGGATCCGCGGGCAACTGCGCCGGGCCGGCCGCCTGGCCGATGAATCGGGACTGGCGCTGTACCTGGTCGGCGGGACCGTACGGGACCTGCTGCTGGGACGTTCCAGGACGGATATCGACCTGGCCGTGGAAGGGGACGGCATGGGATTCGCCGCCCGGCTGGCCCGGGCGTCCGGAGCCCGTTCCACACCGAATGCCCGGTTCCTGACGGCCACCGTGGAAATGCCCGAAGGCCACAGCCTGGACGTAGCCACAGCCCGCAGCGAGACCTACGAGTGTCCGGGCGCGCTGCCCAGGGTGGCGTCCGCGACGATGAACGTGGACCTGGCGCGGCGGGATTTCACGATCAACGCCATGGCGGTCTCGCTGAACGGGCGAAGCTTCGGCGAACTGGTCGATCCGTTCGAGGGCAGGTCCGACCTGCGGAAGAAACGGGTCCGCATTCTCCACGACCGGAGCTTCATCGACGATCCGACCCGCCTCTTCCGAGCCGTCCGGTTCGAACAGCGCCTTCGGTTCAGGCTCGAGGGCGGGACCGAACGAAGGTTCCGGGAAGCGGTCGCCGGGGGCATGATCGGGAACCTTTCGGGCCCCCGGTTGCTCGAGCAGCTGAAACTGGTCTGCTTCGAACCGGATCCCTGGCTGGTCTTCAACCGGCTGGAAGGACTCGAGGTCCTCCGGGCCATCCACCCCGCCCTCGGATCCGACGAAGGACTGAAGACGCTTGTCCGGGAGATCAGCCCGTCCGGCGTTCCGGCGTCTCCGGCCCGAGACGGCTGGTGGATCCTGTACCTGGTGGCACTGTTCGGCCCGCACCGGGCCGAGACGCTGCGGGGCGTCGTGGACCGGTTGAAGCCCAACCGGCGTCTCAGGAAGGCTATTGAGGACATGTCCCGGTGGTCCGCCGTGGAGCGGGCCGTCGAGTCCGGGGAAATCGATACGCCGGCGGACTTCTTCCGCGCGGTGCGAACGCTCTCGGAGGACACCATGCTGTTCGTCACACTGACCCACCCGGACGAAGGCATGCGGAAGCGTTGCGAAACCTATTACCACCAGCACCGGCACATGCGCCTGTCCATCGACGGAGGTACGCTCAAGGACCTGGGCATCGCGGAGGGTCCGGCTTACGGCAGAATCCTGGACGAAGTGCTTTCGATGAAGATAAACGGCGAAATCGGGACCGAGGAGGAGGAACGCCGTGCCGCGCGGGATCTTCGGTCGCGCCTTCACCCCCCCGAACCCTGAATGGATCCGCTAGCCTAGCAAAGGAGTATCCATGCCCGACTTTACGATCCTGTTCGTCGCCATGCCGGCGATCCTCTTCGCCCTGACCTTTCACGAGTACGCCCATGCCTGGGCGGCGTGGAAACTGGGCGACCCCACGGCGCGCAGCATGGGACGGCTTTCGCTTAACCCCCTGGTGCATCTCGACCCGGCCGGAACTATCATGCTGATCATCACCGTCATGAGCGGATTCGGCATCGGCTGGGCGAAACCCGTGCCGGTGGATCCCCGCTACCTGCGCAATCCACGGAAGGACATGCTCTGGATCGCCCTAGCCGGGCCGGTGTCCAATATCATCCTGGCCTTCATCCTGGTGGGCGTCTTCACCCACATGCCCTCGAGCGGCGCCCTGACCGACACGCTGCGTCAGATGGTCCGGTACGGGATCATCATCAACCTGGCGCTGGCCTTCTTCAACATGCTGCCGATCCCCCCGTTGGACGGGTCGCGGGTCCTGAAGGGACTGCTGCCCCCGGCGCAGGCGCAGCGGTACGGCCAGCTGGAGATGTACGGCCCCATGCTGCTGATCGGCCTGATCATCGCGGACCAGATGCTCCGGCTGGGCATCATCCGGACGTGGATCGCCGTGCCCGCCCAGATCAGCCTGCGCCTGATGAGCGAAATCTTCAGCAGCTTCTAAGCGGGGGTATCATGCGGCTAAGCGCCGAGACGGTCCGCCTGGACCTCATCCATCCCTTCCGCATCGCCCGCGAGGTCAGCGATCACAAGCAAAACGTGCTCGTGCGCATCTCCGACGGCGAGCTGACCGGCACGGGTGAAGCCGCACCTTCCCGCTACTACGGGGAAGACGCCGGTTCGGTCATCCGGGCGCTGGAGAAAGTGCCGCCGCTCCTCGGCGGTGATCCCTTCGAACTCGAAGAAACGACCGATCGCCTCGCGTCCGCGCTTCCGGGCGATCCGTCGGCACGCGCGGCCGTGGATATCGCGCTGCACGACCTGGCCGCACAGCGGCTCGGCGTACCGCTCTACCGGTGGCTCGGCCTCGATCCCGCGAAAACACCCGTCACTTCATTCACCATCGGCATCGACGAGCCGGCAGCCGTCCGTCGCAAAGTGCGGGAGGCCGCCGGATACCCGGCGTTGAAGATCAAGCTCGGTTCGGAAAAGGACCTCGAGATCATGCGTGCGATCCGGGATGAAACGGATGCGCGCATCCGGATCGACGCCAACGCGGGGTGGACGGCGGACCAGGCCGTGGAAATGGTCGGCCGCCTGTCCGAGTTCGGCGTGGAACTCGTGGAGCAGCCCCTGCCCCCCGGTTCGCCCGCGGACTGGCGCAGGGTGCGGGAGGCGGCGGCCATGCCGGTCTTCGCCGACGAAAGCGTGCTGGTCTCCCCGGACGTGCCCGCCATGGCCGGCCTGGTGGACGGCGTCAACGTTAAACTGATGAAGTGCGGCGGGGTCCGCGAAGCGCTCCGCCTCATCCACACCGCCCGGGCTCACGGGATGCGCGTCATGATCGGCTGCATGATCGAAACCTCCGTCGCCATCACCGCCGCGGCCCACCTCTCCCCATTGGCCGATTATGCCGACCTGGACGGCAACCTGTTGATTTCCAACGATCTCTTCAGCGGTGCGGCCGTGCGGGGAGGACGCCTGGTCCTGCCCGAAGGACCGGGAACAGGGATAACACCTCGGCCATAAGCGCCGGGTGTTCGCCGGCGATCCACCGAACCCGTGTAAATCCGCAACCCGATGCCCCGGGCATGCCGGCCGGGTCTTCGCCCGGCAGCGTCTCATGGTTGTCTTCGAGGCATAAAATACACCAATAAAAATTAGTTTAATCGTATTATAATGAGTTTCGCCTTCACGGCCCCGCCCCGATTTCCACCCTTGCCGGAACACGACTAGCCCCCCTTGCCTCCGGTCCTGTACCGCAAGTACGGACCCGGAGACCGCGCCCGTCGCAGAAAAAAAGCAAAAAAGTGTTGACTTGGATAAAACTAATTATTAATTAAGCAAATACGATAGAAAAATAAGATAAATCGAAATGAATATAAATGGTGTCGCTCAGAATAATCCAATCATTCGAGACCGGAATTCACACAATCTCCGATCGTTTAACGACTGTCCATTTCACGCAATGCACAGGACGGGAAAGGAGGACATATAGATCCGTGCCTTAACGAAGCAGCGATTTTACAGCAAAGAGTAACAATCGATAAACGGGAGACCATAATGCATTACCTCATAGTATTTGTGATTGCGTTCGCGCTTTCCGTGATGGGCTGCGAAGGCAAGACAGGTCCGGCGGGTCCGACCGGCTCGGCGGGTGCCGCAGGTCCGGCGGGTCCGGCGGGTCCCCAGGGATCGACTGGTCCGACTGGCCCGGCTGGCCCGGCTGGCCCGAAAGGTGACACGGGTGATTCTGGTCCGGCGGGTCCGGCAGGTCCGGCAGGTCCGGCAGGCCCCGAAGGTCCGGCAGGTCCGGCAGGTCCGCAGGGTGATCCTGGTGACCCGGCCACCATTGATCCAGGCAGCATCGGTAACATCCTGGCGGCTATTCACGAGGTCACGCTGATCCAGGATGGCAATGACGATGCCTCCAACACCTTCGCTGGTCCTGGTTTCGCTGAGGGCGATCCGGGTGATGACTGGAATGTTACGCTGGACATCGGTGCAACCACTGAGATAGCCGCCACGGCTTCCGCGCAGAACGAGGAGTCCATCCCCGTCGCGTTTGCGTGGGCGTCGGAAGATGCCGAGGTCGCGACGGTCGATGACGGCGTTATCGAAGGAGTCGGCGCCGGGGAAACCGACATCTCTGTGACCGTTGTGGGACGCGGGATCAAGGTTTCCTTTGAAGTCACGGTCCTTTCGCAGGTCAAGAGTATCGTTATGGACAGCCCCGCTGACGGGTTCTTCCTCACCAATGGTGAATCTGTAGCCCTTGCAGCCACTGCCTATGACAAAGCTCAAGACGATAAGACGGCGGAAAGGGACGGCAAAGAGGTTCCAGTCAGTCCATCCTTCATGAGCTCCGACGACAGCGTGATCGAGATCGATGGTTCCGAGGCCAACGCGGTCGGCGTCGGTTCCGCCAAGATCACCGCGCACTACGGAGACGTTGCGTCCAAGGCGATTACGATCAACGTGACGCCGGGCGGCGATGTTACCCATAAGCTTACCTACACCATAATTGCCGCCTCCAAGCGTACCTTCACCAGAATCTATCAGACCGATGGTGAGACGCTGATTTCAAATGATCCGGTTCGCGGCCCGAGTTATGATCCTGGGGATGACGCCACCGCGGCTGGTTCCGGCGGCGTGGGCGAGAATGTCGTCTTTACAGTTCAGGTTAGAGAGTACGACTCAGAAGGCAATGCCCCGATAGACGAAGGCTTCTCCGGCTCCATAACAGCTACAATCCAGCAACAGGGTAGCGTACTTGGCGCCGTCGCCAGCTCGGTTTCTGTAGGCAATCCCAGCGCCGGCATCGTCCAGGTAACTGTGAATAACGACGGCGATGGTAGCCAAATCACCGGTGAAGGTACGGCGCGCATCATCCTGAGTCTCGACGGAGCGGATGACATCGCCCTGCCGGCCGTAATCGTCAAGAAGCAGGTATTGGAGGAACCGAGCTGACAACACGCTATCGGATAATCCGGGCCCGTAGCCAGGGTGCAGACAGAGTCCTGGAGCATCAATTATAGTTCTGAGGTGTCGCCCGTGGTTATCCAGAGTGAGGGTTGCCTTCGCGTCCCACCCTCGGGTGGTACTATCACCCTCATGCATTTGTATCAGGCACCTTGGAACGCCTTCCCGTTCGCCCCGAGTAGGAGCCACGGCCACTGAAAGGGGCGAGCGGCCTGAAAGACGAAAGCCCCGGCGCCCGAGCGCGCCGAGGCGTTTTATTCTGCAGGTTGCTCCTCGTCCCCGTACTTCTCCAGGAACATCTCGCCTTCGCGCAACACGCCATAGGTACCGTGCCGGATCCAGTCCCCGAGGTTGATATACGCCTTCTCGCCTCGATACTGGAGCGTCGGGCTGTGGATGTGCCCGAAGACCACCGCGTCGTAGCCTTCGTCGAGCAGGTCGAAGGCAAGGTCCCGGTAGGCTTCCCGCGGATCCCAGTCCGTGGGGGATCCATGACGCCTGCTCATCCGCGATATCAGCCGGCCGATCTTGAAGCCGCAGTCCGGGTGAATCAGCTGGAACAGGCGGATGCTGATCGCGCTGTGCATGATTTTCGATACCGCGCGGTATCCGCGGTCCCTGGTGATCAGGCCGTGGCCGTGGGCGACATAAATCCTGCGTCCGTGGTGGGTAGCGGTAAGCGGACCCTCCGCCGTTTCCACGCCGACCTGCTCGTTCAGAAAGGTTCCCAGCCAGAAATCGTGATTCCCCGGGAGGTATACGACCCGCGTGCCGTTCTCCACGAGCGAGCTCAAGGCGTGCAGTACCGTGTAGTGCTGGCGGGGCACGACGCTGCGGTACTCGAACCAGAAATCGAATAGATCACCCACGATGTACAATAGCGGGGTCCCGCCCCTTAAGCTTCGCAGGAAGTCCAGCAACCGGTTTCTTCTCTCTTCTTCCGCCTCGTAATCGTCGATACCGAGGTGGGCGTCGGAAATGAAATAGACGGGATCTTGGCTCATAACAGGATCAGACCCGAAAAAGCACGGCAACCAAACCAGCCGGTTTTCCGGGCAACAGGGAGTATAACTTTGGATTGACAATTCACCTCGCGTGCGTTAATTAAAATACAATAGGCCATACATTTAACTAACGAAATCTTTGGTCGCAATCGCAGTGCGCGAATGCCTCGGATTCGAGGCGTCGGCGTGGTGAACCGGAGAAGAGAACAGATGGCGAGAAAGAAGCTGTCGTCGTTGACGGACCTGGAAATCGACATCATGAATGTCGTCTGGCGGCTGGGACGGGCGACGGTGCGCCAGATCGTCGATTCGCTTCGAAACCAGCGTCCCCTGGCGTACACCACGGTACAGACGGTCCTGTCCATACTCACTCAGAAGGGCGTGGTCCGGTATACCCGAGAAGGCCGGGCCTATGTCTACACCGCCATCCTGAAACCCGAGGGCGTGCGCCGGGAAACCGTCCGGGCTGTCGTGGACAAGCTGTTCGCCGGATCGCCGCAGTCCCTGGTGCTGCACCTGATCGAATCGGACGCGTTGACCGCGGAAGAAGCCGAGAGCCTGCGCAAACTGCTGGACCGGATGGCCTCGGAGTCGGTGGCGTCGGAGTCGAATCCGGAGGCATCGGATGCTTGATGCCGTCCACGCCATAGGCCTCTTCGAGCGGTTCGGCCGGGAGGTCGTGGACCTGCTGTGGCTTCCGAGCCTTGAAGCGTTGCTTCTCGGCGTCATGGTCTGGGCCCTGCTATTCGTGAACCCGGGATGCCCAGCCAGGATTCGGCACTTCCTCTGGCTGCTGGTTCTGGCCAAACCGCTGCTGACCCTCGTGCTGCCCTGGCATGGACCGTTCGAGATCCCGTGGGCGTCGATGGCGAGCCATGGATTGCCCGCCGCGGGCGATCACAACGCCCTGGCATCCGGAGTCTACGCCGTCGCGGGGCTGGTCTGGATGGGTTTCGCCGGTTTCGGCCTCTACCGCATCGGTTCATCGGTCATCACCATGTCCCGGCGAAGGCGGCGGTCCGTTCCGGTCGCCGTCCCCCGGGTAAGCGCGCTATTCGATCGGTGCCTGGCCGAATCGGGCTTGAAGCGCAGAGTGGCCCTGAGGGTCTCCGACGAGTTCGAGGTACCCGTGCTGATCGCCGCCGGGCGCCCCGCCGTCGTGATTCCCTCCTGGTGCATCCTGGAACTTTCCAGCGCGGAGCTGAGGCAGGTCCTGCTTCATGAGCTGGCCCACTATGCCCGCCGGGATCACCTTACGGTCTTCCTGGTCCAGTTCTGCAGGTTCTTTTTCTTCTTCCACCCCGCGGTATGGTACGCCGCGTACCGGGCCGGGATCGAGGCGGAGCGGGCCTGCGACGCGGACGTCGTCCGTGTTTCCAGGCAGCCGGAGCGCTATGCATCCACCCTGTTGAAAGTTGCTGCGGGCAGGGTCCGGACGCACTGGCAGGCCGCCCTCGAACTGGCGCGGTCGGCCTCCATGGCGGCCCAGCGTATCCGGGACGTGCTCGGTTCGACGGTGAACCGGAAGGACCGCGCCTTCTTCCCGCTGCTGGCCGCCAGTATCTGCTCGCTGCTCGCGGTCATGCCCCTGTTGCGGCCGGCGGTCGAGGCCCCCGGAGACGTGCCTGTACCGCCACGAACGAGCATGCCCGGCGAACCGACGGTTCCCGGCCGGGTCGATACGGCGCCCGGTACGCAGCATCACGAAGATCCGGGCCCTGAGACGCAGGTCGCGCGGGTGGCGGACACGCCCCTGCCGCCGGACCGTCCGGCCAGTCGCAGGACCATGGTAGACGGCCGGCCCGCACCGCGCAGATCCATGGCCGCCAGGATGATAAAACCGGCGGTACCCCCTCGAGAAGGGATAGTCGAATCCACGAAGCGTGACCGGATCAACCCCGCCGTGCTCGGCCACGCCGCCCCACCGGTCATCCCGGATCGGACTTTGTCCGCGGGGAACCAGGCCAGGCAGAGACGTATCGAGGTGCAGGGCGTGGGCCGGACCGGCAATGAGCTGTTCGATCCCGGTACGGTCTCCCTGAGCGCCGGCTATTTCATTACACCGACCCACCAGTTCGGAGGCGTGTTTTCGATTCGAAAGCCCAACGATACGGAAGCATTTGACGATACCCGGCGGCCTTCCGGCGCCCCGTACGGCGGTTCCCTCCTTCGGGCCCGGAGACTGGCCGGTTTCGGGACCTCGTCGGCCCAGGGAACGGTGCTTGAAACCTCAGAGGATGAGCAGGCCGAACGGATCACCCGGATCGGCGCCTTCTACCGGTACAATCTGCTCGTTCCGGGCGATTCCTTCACGCCTTTCTTCGGATGGGGCGCCGGCCTGGAGATCAGGCCGCAGAACCGGAACATGACCATGATCGACGCCGGGGTCGGGCTGCGTTACTTCTGGGAACGGCACGTCGCCGTGGTCGTACAGGCATCCTACCGGAAGGAACTGGATGTCATCTCTCGTCCTTACCCTGAGATGACGCTGGGCTTTTCCGCGATCTTCTAGCTTCTTCCTTCGTCCACATGGCCATCTGAATATTCAGCAAATGGATCATCATTCCCGAAGAGCGGTCCCGGCGCTCATCATCGCCGGCGGCGCGGGCGTGCGCCTTCAGGCGATAACCGGCCCGGTGCCCAAACCTCTGTTGCACCTATGCGGCGTGCCGTTGATCAAGCGGATCATATTGACGGCCGCGCGTGCCGGCGTAACGCGCTTCGTGATCGTAACGGGGTACGAGGCGGACCGATTTCACGAGGTCCTCTCCAACGATCCCGGTCTGGACGCCTGCCGGATTGAATGGGTGCACAACGAACGGTGGGATCTGCCCAACGGGGTTTCCGCCCTGGCCGCCCGCTCCCGCCTGGCGGAACCGTTCGTGCTGCTCATGGCCGATCACCTCTTCGAGCAACGGACGCTGGAGCGTCTGCTCGAGGAACCGGTGGCCGAAGGGGAGTGCCTGCTCGCCGTCGACCGGAAAATCGACCGCGTGTACGACGTGGACGACGCGACCAAGGTCGAAGTGCGCGGGGATAAAGTGGTGCGCATCGACAAGGAACTGCAAGCGTTCAACGCGGTGGACACCGGCATGTTCCTCTGTACGCCGGCCCTGTTCGAAGCCCTCGATGCGGTGAACGGGCCGGAGGGATGCGCGTTGAGCGACGGCATCCGGGCGCTTGCCGCGGAAGGGCGGATGCGCGCCTTCGACGTGGGCGATGGTTACTGGCAGGACGTGGATACGCCCGAGATGCTGGCCCAAGGCGAGAAGGCCCTGCTGGGACGCCTCGTAAAACCCACAGACGGATGGGTATCCCGGCATATCAACCGGCCGGTTTCAACCCGCATCAGCCGATGGCTGGTCCGGACGCCGGTCACGCCGAACATGGTGACCCTGGCCACCTTCCTTACCGGCCTGGCCGGGGCGTGGTTCGTGCTGGACGGCGCCTACTGGCCGGTGCTGCTGGGCGCGTTGCTTTTCCAGGTTTCGTCCATCCTCGACGGCTGCGACGGGGAGGTGGCGGTACTGACCTTCCGTGAATCGAAATACGGCTCGTGGCTCGACACGATCACGGACAACCTGACCTACCTGGCGTTCTTCGCGGCCGTGGTCTGGGCCTACGCGGGCGGCTCCGGGGAAACGGTAATCCGGTACCTCGGCCTGGGATCCGTCGCCGTGGTGGCCGCCTCGATACTCGTAATGTACTATTATCTGCTGCAGACCGGGGGGAGCGGCAGCCTGGTCCGGTTCAACCGGGCCTTCGAAGCGCACGCCGTCGGACGGCGGCGCCATCTCTTCTCCAGGCTGCTCAACCTGTTCAGGATGATGGCCAAACGAGATTTCTTTACCATGCTGCTGCTGTGTTTCGCCGCCCTCGACCTGCTGAACTGGATGTTCTGGACCGTTACGGCCGGCGGCCTGGCCATGGGCCTGGCCATATTCATTTCGACGGGGAGGCTGCTGGCGCGGGACCGGGCGGTGGCCGGGGACATGCGCTCATGAGCGGATTGCTGGACCGTGCAAGGGGACTCTTCGCCCTCCGGCTCAGGAAGGACTTCAACTTCCGCAGGGCCCAGGAAACGGTCCCCGCGTTACGCTGGCTGAAGCCGCGCAAAGGCGAGCGTATTCTCGATATCGGCTGCGGAGAAGGGACCTATGACTACCGGCTCGCCCTTCGGGGCGCCCGGGTGTTCGGTTTCGACCTGGACCGGAACCAGTTGCGCCGTGCCCAGGCCCACCACAAGACGCCCTTCACGGGTTTCGTCTGCGCCCATTCGGACGCGTTCCCCCTTCGGTCGGGGCAGTTCGACACGGTCATGAGCCTGTGTGTCTTCGAGCACCTGCCGGACGACAGGCAGACGCTGCGTGAGATGTGGCGCGTGTTGCGGCCCGGGGGGCGCATCCTGTTGACCCTGGACAGCCTGAGCCTCGAGGTGATCCGAGAGTCCTGGCGCGACGAGCACCGGAAACGCCATAGCGTCCTGCAGTTCTATACGCACCCGTCGGTCGGCTCGTTGCTGGAAGCCTGTGGATTCAGACTGATCAGGCACAGGTACCTGCTTCGTTCCCGGCTGGACCTGGCGTTGATCCGGCTGAGCTACGCCACGGAGCGCATGCACGCGGTCCCGGCGGCGTTGATCCGGTTGGGACTGGTATCGGCCGGCAGGATGGTATCCGCGGTCTTCAACCTGTTCACCGGGAACCAACGGGGATGGACCCTGTTGATCGAAGCGGACAGGATGACCCCCGGTCCGGTGAATCCCCCATCATGACGCGTACCCAGGAACAGCCGGCTCCGACCCGGTCCCGGTCCGACGCATCGACGATCGCCCGGGGCGCGGCCGTCAATTTCATTGGAACGGTAGCGCGGCTGATCAAGTCCGTGTCGTTCATCGTCCTAACGCGGCTGTTCGGCGCCGAGATCTTTGGGTTGTACATGCTCGGGTGGACCATCGTGGACCTCGTGTCGAAGGTCGGCCAGTTCTCGCTGGACAAGGGGCTGGTCAATTTCATCCCGCGCATGCGCGAGGACGGGGAAACGGAGGCCATCCACCGGACCATCGCGCAGGCCCTGGGCGTGGGCCTGCTGCTGAGCGCAGGGATCGGCGCCGCGCTCTATGCCGCTGCGGCTCCCCTGGCGGACGGCCTGCTCGACAAGCCCCGGCTTGCCGGCATGCTTCGGCTGCTGGCGGTCGGCCTGCCGCTCATCGCCCTGACCCAGATTATCCTGGGCGTCACCCGGGCGCATAAGGTCATGAAGCACGACGCCATGGTCCGGGGCGCGGTCGAGCCGCTGGTGCTGTTCGGGGCGGCCTGTGTCCTGTTCTACCTGGGCTGGCGCACCTACGGCATCGCCGCGGCCCACCTGGCCGCGCTGGCCTGCGGCCTGCTATACGCCGTTTACGTGTTTACGAGGTTCTATTCCTGGCGGGCCTGTCTTGCCCACCTGCGCGCACTGCGGGCCGTCACCCCGCTGACCCGCTTCTCGCTGCCGGTCATGGGCTATGAACTGGTCTACATGTTCATGATCCGCCTGGACGTGCTCATGGTCGGCTACTTTCTGCCGGCCGCACAGGTGGGGGTTTACGTGATCGCGGTCGAAATCGCCCTGGTGACCAAGAAGGTCCGGCAGTGGTTCGACCCCGTTTTCAGTCCCATCGTGGCCGAACTGAATCACCGCAACGACCTGCGGCGGCTGGAGCTCAACCTGCGGCTGGTCACCCGGTGGGTGCTGACCATCGGCCTGGCGTTCCTCTGCGTGGTGTCGCTGGTCGGTAACGAACTGCTTGGACTTTTCGGATCCGAATTCGTCGCGGGATTCATGACGATGGTCGTCCTGGCCATGAGCCAGGTCGTCTACGCCGCCATGGGTTCGGGCGATACCGTGCTCATCATGTCGGGCCGGCCCTGGCTGAATCTCGTGAATACGGTCGCGGTCGTGGCGGTCAATTTCGTCCTGAACCTGTGGCTGATACCGGCCCTGGGCATCCTGGGCGCGGCCCTGGGAACGCTGGCGGCTTTCGGGCTGTTGACGCTGATCCGCCTGGCCGAAGTGTATCACCTGTTCCGGATCCTTCCCCTGTCCTGGCGCATCCTGAAGCCATGCGCCGCAGCGGTCCCCGCCTTCGCGTGCGCTTACCTGGCGGGCGTCTACGCGCCGGATATCCCGTGGCTTCGCATGGCCGCGCTGCCCACGATCTTCCTGGCCGCCTACCTCGGCGTCCTGGGTCTCCTGGGGTTGGAAGAGGATGACCGGGTCGCCCTTCGACGCTTGCGCGGACGGGGCCGACCATGAGATTCAGCGTAGTCCTGTTCGCGGATACGGACGCCCTGGCGGCCGGAGCCGGCCGGTCGATTTACGGCATATCGCTGCTGGAGCGACACCTCCGGGTCTTCGCATCCCTGGGGGCCCGGCAGGTCACGGTCGTCGGACCTTCGCCCGGGCGGGGATCGAACGTCCGGGAATCGAATATCCGGGTCGAGGGATTCGACGATCGCTGGTTCCGGGAACTGGACGCCGTCCATTACGTACGTGCGGACGAAAGCCCCACCCGGTGGCTGCCCGGGAAGGACGAAAGGGCCCTGGTCATGGACGCCGGCCACCTGTACGACCCTCGGGTTCTACGGGCCATGATCGACGGCAGCCCGAACCGGAGAGCCGAGGACTCGTCGGTCAGGGAATCCTGCAGGCTGCTGGTGGCGGACGCGGACCTCCTTGCAGGGATCACGACGTCCTGGACCGGCTCCGAGTCGCTGTGGTCCGCGCTGGACTCGGTGCAGGAATCGGCCTGCCCGGTATTCGACCTGCGCGAAATGGATCCCTATATCGTGGATCTGAGACGAAGTCTGCCCCCCTGGTGGCTGGTCGTCGATTCGGACCTGAAGATCCGCCGTGCGGAGGCCCTGCTGACCGACGCCGCGCAGAAGGGCACGCTGGATTTTCCCGCGGAGTTCATCCATCCGCCCCTTGAAAACCTGCTTACGAAATGGATTTCGGCCAGTACTGTGACGCCGAACCAGGTAACCACCCTCTCTATACTGCTCGCCTTTCTGACCACCGGTCTTCTGGCCGCGGGACAGATGGGTACGGGATACCTGGCCGCCGGACTGGCGATCGCCTTTATCGTCGGGGTGCTGGACGGTGTCGACGGCAAGTTGGCCCGCGTGACGGTGCGGTGCACCCGGTTCGGGGACCGTTACGAACATATCCTTGATGTGGTCTGGGAACTGACCTGGTATTGGGCACTGGGGTGGATGCTCAGTGCCGGCGGCGAGGCGGTCGGTCCTTTTGTGCTCGCCACGGTGATCACGTTATTTTACCTGTTTGACAAGGCGGCCACGGGGATGTTCAAGTCCAGGCAGGGCATAGAACTGTTTGACTATGCGCCCGTGGATCGCTTCTTTCGCCGTATCGGCGCCCGGCGAAATACGAATGTCCTGTTGCTGCTCGCGGGTATGGCGGTCGGCATGCTGGAGGAAGCGTTCACCTGCGTGGCGATCTGGACGGTGATCACGGCGGCGTTCCATTGGACGCGGGCGATCTGGCTGCTGTCGCAACCGTCGCCTGCCGACAGGTCCTGATTCCGCCGGTCGAGAGAACTAAGGGAACCGGGTACGCTCGCCGGATGTGCCACTTCCGTGCATGGACCGGCCATCGCTATTTGTTGGATCAATAGGTGGACAGATGCGTCTAATATACTTGAGAAAGCGAGCATTTACGATTGCGGTGGGTCGACGCGTGAAGCGAGTCGGCGATTACGGCGACCACAGTGAGTCGGCGACTACATCGATTATGGCGGGTCGGCGACCACAGATATCACGGCGCGTCGACCCGTACGGTGAGAAGACCCCTGCGAGAAGCGGAGGCATCGTGTTTCGTGTTCTGGCTCACATCCTGGCGGTATTGCTGATCGCGGGGCCGGTATTCGCGCAGAGCCCGAACGGACCCGTCCAGGCCGACCAGGATGACCAGGCCGTCCGGTCCGTCCAGGCTGTCCGGATGACGCTGGAACAATGCGTGGATCGGGCGCTGCGGGTCAGTCCGGATATCGAACAGGCTGTCCTTACCGTCGAAGGCCTGGAAGCCAGGTTGAGCGAAGCGAGATTCGCGGGCATCACACCCCGGTTGCAATGGACCAATATCTTCGGTCCCGCGCCGGGCATAGAAGGCGACACGGAACAGATCGAGACCATCCGGAGCGACCTGACCGATCTGGGCGTTTTCTCACGCACGCAGATCGAACTGGTTCAGCCACTGTACACCTTCGGGAAGCTCAGTAACGCGAAGAAGGCGGCCGGGTACGGTCTCGAAGCGGGCGAGGCGGCCGTGGAATCCCGGAAGTTCGACGTGGCGTTCCAGGTGAAGAAGCTGTTCTACGGACTCGTACTGGCGGGGGAACTCAGGGACATCATCCTGGATAGCGTAGAAAAGGTACAGGAGGCCCGGGACCGCGTAAACGAGATGATCGAGGAGGACTCGGAAGACGTCGGCCAGAACGACCTGTTGAAAATCGATGTCTTCGAATTCGAGGTGCAGCAGAGCCGGGCGCGGGCCGAGAAGTCGATCGAAATGGGGAGGGCGGCGCTGAAGACCCTGCTCGAAATAGACCGCTCCGTTGATTTCGATATCGTCCATACAGCCGCGGAGATCGAACCGGCGGACCTCGAAGAACTGGACGATTATATAGAACGGGCGAAGAACCGGCGGTACGACATCCGGCAGCTGAGGGCCGGAGTGCTGGCCCGCCGGGCGCTGCTGAAGGTGGCCAGGAGCGACTTCTACCCCCAGATCGCCCTGGCGGGATCGCTCCAGTGGGGCATCGCACCGCACAGGCCGGAGCTCGACAATCCTTTTCTCAGGGACGAGTTCAATTTCCTTCGCGGCGGTGCCGTGATTACCTTGCGCCAGAACTTCAACTTCGGCCTGACCCGCGCGAAGTACATTGCCCGCAAGGTGGAACTGGAAGCGCTGGTGAGCAAGGAATCCCAGGCGATGAGCGCGGTCGCGCTGCAGGTGGAGCAGACCTACCGCGACGTGATCGAGGCCCGTACCAACGTGGTCAACAGCGACCGGGCCCTTCGCTCCGCCAGGGCATGGCTGACATCGGCTCAACTGGGTTTCGATGTTACCGGAGACAGTTCGGAACTGCTGGACGCGTTTACCGCGCATGCGAAGATGCAACATGCGTACCGGCAGTCGCTGTACCAGTACCGGGTTTCGCTGGCCGAACTCGGTCATGTGACCGGCAACGGGATTTACAATGGGCGGCGCTGATCACGGTGCCGCGTTTGAAGCACGGAACGGAGGATGGGAATGAACCATAGGCGTGGGGAGGCGGGTTTGGGACGTGGTACATCGGCGCGCAAGGCGCGGTGCACGCCGGCGTACAAGGTGCAGAGCACGCCGGCAAGCAGAGCGCGGGGTTGGCCGGCCGGCAGGGCGTTCGGATTGCTGGCGGGCGCGGGCCTGCTGATCTGCGCCGCGTTCATCGATCCGTCTTCCGTCCTTCGCACGGACTCGGAGCCACAGGTGCTGACGGCCCCAGAGTCCAGGACGGCCTGGACGGTTTGGCCGCGGACCGCCTCGTTCTTTCCGGGTGTCGCGCGGGCGGACCATGCGGACCATGCGGGCTATGCGGACTATGCGTCCCCTCCCCAGCGGGGCGATGGCCAACGAAAGTCCATCACGATCGAAGCCTTCGACGATTCGGCCCCGGGCGGCTTTCCCCTGACCTGGAAAGCCTGGCGGGGCGACGACGACCTGGCCCGCAGTTTGTACACGATACGGGAGGAGAAGGGCAACCGGTATCTCCACGCGGCAGACGACGGCTCCTCCGTCATCATTCTCAAGCAAGTCAATGAATGGGATGCGAACGAATACCCGGTGCTGTCCTGGCGATGGAGGGCGACGGTCCTGCCCGAAGACGGCGATGAACGCATCCGATCCAAAAACGACAGTTCCGTGGCCGTATACGTGGTCCTGGACCAGAACTTCATCGGCGTGCCCAAGACCCTGAAATATGTCTGGAGCACCACCGTGCCGGTCGGTACCCATTACCGCCGCGAAGGTATCGGCCGCCCCCACGTGATCGTACTCGAGACCGGAAAGGAGAAACTCGGACAGTGGGTCGAGGAGTCGGTCGACGTGCATGCGGACTATGTCCGGATCTTCGGGAAGAAGCCGCCCAGGAAAGCCGTCGGGATCGGCATTCTGACGGATGGCAACGCGACGGGAACGGATTCCAGGGGAGATTACGACGACTTCGTGGTTCATCGCCGGGACTCCGGGTCCTGATCCGGCCTGCAGCAAGAAAGGATGGAGGTGGGAAATGCATGTGAATCGCCGTGCGGTCCGCCGCCTGGGACGCTTTACCGCCTGGGCTGCGGTGTCGCTGCTGGCTTTCGGGAGTTACGCGCAGGAATACTCGCCCATCGAGACGCTGAAGCAGCGGGACGCCGCGCTACGCGCCCTGGACGGGGCCGCCACCGAAGCGGCAATGGACAGCCTGGTGCGCCATGCCGTCGTCTCCGGGTTCGATTTCGAACGGCACAGCCGCATTTCACTCGGCAGGCACTGGCGGGAGCGGACGGACACCGAGCGGGAGGAGTTCGTTTCGGTCCTGCGCAGGTGGACCGAAAGCCGGGCACTGGACAAGCTGCGCAAGCGATCGGACAGGACGACGTACGACGGGGAAGAAACCCGGGGCAGCCGGTCGCTGGTGAGAACGACGCTATGGTACAAGGGCACTAAAACGCTCGTCGATTACAAGATGGAGCTCAAAGCGGGCGAATGGCTCATCTATGACATGGTGATCGACGGGGCGAGTGTCGCGCTGGCCAACCGGGACGCATTCTACAAGAAGATCAGCAGGACATCCTACGACGAATTGCTCAACACCCTGCGTGCGAAAACCCTTGAAATAGAATAGCGAAACGAGTATACTTTCAAGCCTGTACTGTATACTCGAATTGAGTAATGTAACGATGTCCTATGTTTTTAGGAGACGGAATGGCGGCGACTGCCTACAATCGATGTATCTTTTTCCTCGTCGACGGCGCACGGGAAGACGTCATGCGGAAAATGATCGAGGCCGGCGAACTTCCGTCCCTGCGGCGATACATCCTCGACCGGGGAGATTACCGGAAAGCGGTGACCTCGTTCCCGTCCACGACCGGTCCGGCCCATGTGCCCTTTTTGACCGGCTGTACGCCCGGTACGTGCAATCTCCCCGGCATCCGCTGGTTCGACCGGTCCCAGCCGGAGGGGCTTACCCATTTCCGGCAGGCGCGCAGTTACGTGGGACCGGGTGGACTTTATATCGACAGCGATCTTAGGGACGGTATCCACACCATCTTCGAATATTTCGAACGCCCGGCGGGGGTGTTCAGCCTGGTGAACAAGGGGTTGGGCATATTCGAAAACCGGACGTTGCTGACCAGGAACTGGTACCTGTATTACGCCCATTTATCCGGCCGGTGGCAGGTCATGGACGCCGCGGCCTGGAGGTACATCGACCGGGCCGTCGACCGGGGCGTGGATTTCCTGTCGGTCGTATTCCCGGCGGTGGACGAATACTCCCATTATACCGATCCGTTTTCGGACACCACGTTGGAGGCCTACCGGGCATTCGACCGGGGATTCGGCGGGCTGGCGGAGCGGCTTCAGCAGCTGAACATGCTGGACGACACGCTTCTCGTGGTCTCCAGCGATCATGGCCTGACCTCCACCCATACGCATTTCGAGCTATGGTCCTTTCTCGACGAAATCGGATTCAATACGCTGTACTATCCCCGGATCCTGCGCGGTGGATGCGACGCGGCAATGATGGTCTCGGGCAACGGCATGGCGCATATCTACCTGAAGAAGGGCGAAACCTGGGAAGAAAGGCCTTCATACGATGAGATCCGCGCATTGGGGGAAACCGATCCCATCGAGGCCCTGCTCGAACAGGAGGCGGTAGACCTGGTGGCGGCGACCCGGGAGGACTCGGTCATCGTCTGCGGGCGCCGGGGGATCAGTGAAATCAGGGAGATGCCCGGCGGTATCGGGTACCGGGTGCTCGAGGGCAAGGATCCTTTCGGCTACGGCGGCATGCCGGCCGAAGCGTCCCATGAGCAGATGCTCTCCGCCACGTACGACTCGGACTATCCCGACGCGCTTTACCAACTGCTGCGCGTCTTCGGTTCGCCGCGGTCCGGAGACATGATCGTCAGCGCCCGAAAGGGCTACGATCTGAGATTCCGGCATGAACATCCCGAGCACAAGTCGACCCACGGTTCATTGCATCGCGACCATATGCACGTGCCTTTGATGATGAACACGGACATTGCGGCGGAATGCGTCCGCACCGTGGACGTGTTCCCCGCCATGCTGAACCTGACGGGACGTTCCGTCAGGGGTACCATAGACGGCAGAGATTCCGTCACCGCCGCCACGCGCGCGGTGGCGTAGGAGCATATTCATGTCCGAACAGGTTCAGATCTCACCGGCGGTGGAACCCATCGCGCCGTCTCCCGCGCATCCCGGACCACCCGCACCGCCCGTACTGCAGCCGGACGCGGGCTATCTCGGATACGACCGCACGTTGTTGCGGCCCATGTCCTTCGCCACGAAGCTTCGCGCCTTGCTCAAATACGTTTGGGTGCGAATAAAGGGCGGACCGATGGCGGTAAACATGGAGGTGACCTACCTCTGCAACGCCACCTGCGATTTCTGTGATTACTGGAAGACGAAACGTTCGGGCAAGCTGGGCGACTACGATTACGTGGCGGCGCTTCGGAAGCTGAACCCCCTGACGGTCACCCTGACCGGCGGCGAACCCACGATCAACAAGCAACTGCCCGAGGCGGTCAGGCGCATCAAGGAATCCCTGGGATTCGTCTACATCGGCATGGTCACCCACGGATCTCTTCTGACCGTGGAAAAGGCCATGGCCCTGTGGGATGCCGGCCTGGACCACATCTCGATTTCGTTGAATTACATCGGACGCGAACATGACGAGGAACGGGGCATCGAGGGTCTCTACGAGCATATCACCACGCTCGTGCCCCATTTGACGGCCCGGGGGGTCAACGTGATCTTCAACACAGTGATCATGCGGGAGAACCTGGACCACGTCGTACCCATAGCGCACCTGGCGCGTACCATGGGCGCGAAGGTTTCCTACAGCTGTTACAGCGACTTCAAGAACGGGAACGAAACCCACCTGGTGGATTCGGCCCACGCCGAACGGCTGGAGTCCGTGATCGAAGATCTGATTTATCAGAAATCACGCTTAGGGAACATCGTCAGTTCCGCCTGGTACTTGCGCCGCATTCCCGCCTATTTCCAGGATTCCCTACCACGGTCCTGCACGGCGGCGGGCAAGTGGCTGGTGCAACTGACCCCCGACGGTGACATAAAGACCTGCGCGGAACTGCCCGTATCGTCCGGATACGCCGACTTCAAAAAGGTCTCGAAGAAGATCGACTGCAACCGGTGCTGGTACAGTTGCCGGGGCGAGACGGAATCTTCGTTAAAGATCGGAAGGTTGCTGGAGGGCCTGGAAAGGGTCTGGAAAGCGGGCGTCTAATCGACCGCCGTCAACTCCCTCGACAGTATCCGCCCGGTATGGGAAAGCGAACCGGCGATTTCCTCGGGCGTCCCCGCGGCAACCACGTGACCGCCCCGGTCACCGCCTTCCGGTCCGAGGTCGACGATCCAGTCGGCCGTCTTGATGATGTCCAGGTTGTGCTCGATCACCAGCACCGTATTCCCCTTGTCCACCAACCGGTTCAGGACCGTCAACAGCTTGCGGATGTCGTCGAAGTGGAGCCCCGTGGTCGGCTCGTCGAGCAGGTAGATGGTCTTGCCGGTGCCCGGCCGGGAGAGTTCCTTCGCGAGCTTGACGCGCTGCGCCTCGCCCCCTGACAGCGTGACGGCCGACTGGCCGAGCTTGATGTAGTCGAGTCCCACGTCGTACAGCGTCTGGAGCATGCGCCGGATGCGGGGCACGTTCTCGAAATGCTCGAGGGCCTCGGCCACGGTCATGTCCAGGACATCGGCGATGGTCCTACCCTTGTAGGTCACCTCCAGCGTCTCCTTCATGTAGCGCTTCCCGTCGCAGACCTCGCAGGTCATCCACACGTCCGCCAGGAAGTGCATCTCGATCTTGCGTACGCCGAGTCCCTGGCAGGCTTCGCAGCGGCCCGCGGGCACGTTGAAGCTGAACCGCCGGGGTTCGTACCCCCGCATGCGGGCCTCCACGGTCCGGGCGAAGAGCTGGCGGATCGGCGCGAAGAGCCCGACGTAGGTGCACGGGTCCGACCGCGGGGAATGGCCGATAGGCGTCTGGTCGATGTTGATGACCTTGTCCACGAAGCGCAGCCCCTTGATCTCGTCGTGGGGACCGGGATTGACCTGGGCGCGGTGCAGGGTGGAGGCCAGCACGGGATACAGGATATCGTTGACGAGAGAGCTCTTCCCCGACCCGGACACCCCCGTTACGCAGATGAAGAGGCCGAGGGGCAGCGTCACGTCGATGTTCTTCAGGTTGTTCTGGCGGGCCCCGATGATGCGAAGCCTGTTGCGGCCCGGCTTGCGGCGGTCCGTGGGCACTTCGATGCGCAGCCGGTCGGCGAGGTAGCGCCCGGTGAGCGATGTCTCGTGTTCCTTTAGGGTCCCGGGCGCGCCTTCGCCCACGATCCTACCCCCGAACACGCCGGCCCCTGGACCGAAATCCACCAGGTTGTCGGCATGCTCCAGCGTGTCGCGGTCGTGTTCGACCATGATGAGGGTATTGCCGAGATCGCGCAGGTTCTCCAGGGCCTCGATCAGCCGGAGGTTATCCCGCGGGTGGAGTCCGATCGTGGGTTCGTCCAGCACGTAGAGCACGCCGGTCAGTCCCGATCCGATCTGGCTGGCCAGGCGTATCCGCTGCGCCTCGCCGCCCGAAAGCGTGGGCGCACGGCGGTCGAGCGTCAGGTATTCCAGCCCCACGTCCAGCAGGAAGCGCACGCGGTTACGGATTTCCGTCAACACCTCGCCCGCGACTTCACGCTGGGAAGTGGAGAGTTCCAGCTTCTCGATGAAGTCCATGGCGCGGTCGACGGGAAGGGCGCAGAGCCCGGCAATGGACACGCCGTCGATCAGCACGGAGAGGCTCTCGGGCCTGAGGCGCCCGCCCTCACAGGCCGGACAGGGCGTCGGTTGCAACATACGGGCCAGTTCAGGGAAGCGGTTCGCGTACCGGGCGACCAGTTCCACCGTCGGGAAGATGCCCCGGAACTGGAAGGACAGGCCGGGTACCCGCTGATCGTCCACCCACTGGTCGCTTCCATAGAGTAACACCTGGAGCTGTTCCGGTGACAAGGCGTCGACCGGCGTCTTGAGGGTAAACCCATGCGAGGACCCCACCTGTTCCAGCAGGTCGAGCAGGGACCGCTCGCCCATGGCACTTTCACCGGCTGCGCCTTCACCCCAGATCGCGTCCGCGGCTTCACGCACCGGTTTCGCGCGATGGGGTATCAACAGGTCGAGATCGATCCCGGGCTGGGTACCGAGTCCCTCGCATTCGGGGCACATGCCCGACCGGTGGTTGAAAGAGAAGCTCTGGGGCGTGGGTTCGTCGTAGCTGTTCCCACAGGACGGACAGGAATAGTACCGGCTGAAACGGATGTCGCGGGGTCCGCCGGCATCCGGCTCCTCCACCTCGGCGATCAGCAACCCTCCCGACAGTTCCAGGGCCGTCTCCACCGAGTCGGCCAGGCGCTGGCGCACGTCGCCCTGCATGACGATCCGGTCCACCACAACGCACAACTCGTGACGCCGTCGGCGGTCGATCTCTATGTCCTCTTCGAGCCGCCGCAATTCGCCGTCGATGCGCACCCGGATGAACCCATTCCGGCGGGCCCGGTCCAGGAGGACCTCATACCCCTCGGCGCCTTCGGGTTCCAGCGGGGCGTGGAGCGTGGCGCGGGTCCGGTCCGGCAGGGTCATGATGCGGTCCACGATCTGGCTGGGCGTCTGCGCGCCGATGGGCACCCGGCAGGCCGGACAGTGGGGGACGCCCACGAGGGCGTAGAGCCCGCGCAGGTATTCGTAGATCTCCGTGATGGTACCCACCGTGGAACGGGGGTTCCGGCCCGGTGACTTCTGTTCGATGGAAATGGCCGGGGACAGGCCGACGATGTGGTCCACCTTCGGTTTCTGCATCTGCTGAAGGAACTGCCGCGCATAGGCGGACAGGGATTCCACGTACCGCCGCTGGCCTTCCGCGTAAATCGTATCGAGGGCCAGGGATGTCTTCCCCGAGCCCGATACGCCCGTGAATACCGTCATCCGGTCCCGGGGGATCGTCACGGAGAGATCGTTCAGGTTGTGTTCCCGCGCGCCGCGCACGGTGATCTCCCGGATGTGGCCGTCCGCACCGGCGGTCCGGTCGTCTGCGCCGGCGGTCCGGTACGCAGACCGCGATGATTCCGGAATCGCCGGCGTCGCCGATGGAGGTCCTTGCGACATGCGAGGCCGCAGCGCCTTTGCCAGGATCTGTCCCGTGGACGAACCGGCGACGCCCGCGACGGTCTCCGGCGTTCCCTCGGCGATGACGCGTCCGCCCGCTTCTCCGCCCTCCGGCCCCAGGTCGATGATCCAGTCGGCCGTCTTGATCACGTCGATGTTGTGCTCGATGACGACGACGGTGTTGCCTTTGTCCACGAAGGCGTTCAGCACGGCGAGCAGGTGGGTGATGTCTTCGAAGTGCAGGCCGGTCGTGGGTTCGTCCAGCACGTACATGGTCCGCCCCGTGCTGCGCTTGCACAGCTCGCGCCCCAGCTTGATGCGCTGCGCCTCGCCGCCCGACAGCGTAGGCGCGGGCTGGCCCAGCTTGATATACCCCAGGCCCACGTCGTAAAGGGTCCGGAGCACCCGGGCGATGGAAGGAACGTGTTCGAAGATATCCAGCGCTTCCTGCACGTCCAGCCCGAGCACGTCGGCGATGGAATGCCCCTTGTACTTCACCTCCAGGGTCTCACGGTCGAACCTCCTGCCCTCGCAGACGGGACAGGAAACCCACATGTCCGCCAGGAAATCCATCTCCACCCGCGTCGCGCCGTTGCCTTCGCAGGCCTCGCACCGGCCGCCCCGCACGTTGAAGCTGAACCGGCCCGGCTTGTAGCCGCGCAACCTGGCCTCCGGGGTTTCGGCGAAGAGGGCGCGGATCGCGTCGAAGACCTTCGTATAGGTCGCCGGATTCGATCTCGGCGTGCGGCCGATGGGCGCCTGGTCGATGTTGATGACCTTGTCCAGGTAACTCACGCCCTTGAGGCCGTCGAACACGCCCGGCTGGGTGCCGGCCTTGTTCAGCGACCGGGCCAGGGCCGCGTACAGGATATCGTTGATCAGCGAGCTTTTGCCCGAACCGGACACGCCCGTGACGCAGGTGAACCGGCCCACGGGCAGACGGACGTCCAGGTTCTTCAGGTTGTTCTGACGGGCGCCCAGGATCGTCAGCCAACTGTCGTTAACGCCGCGGCGGGAGACCGGAACGGGGATCGACTTCTTCCCGCACAGGTACTGGCCGGTCAGCGAAGCCGTGCTGGCCGCCACGACACCGGGACGGCCCTCGGCCACGATCTCGCCGCCGTTGACGCCGGCTCCCGGTCCGAAATCCACGATGTGGTCGGAGGCCCACATGGTCTCTTCATCGTGTTCGACGATGATGACCGTATTGCCCTGGTCCCGCAAATGGCCGAGGGTATCCAGCAGCCGCCGGTTGTCCCTGGGATGCAGGCCGATGCTCGGTTCGTCGAGCACGTACATCACGCCGACGAGCCCGCGGCCGATCTGGCTTGCAAGCCGTATGCGCTGCGCCTCCCCGCCGGAGAGCGTCGGCGCCGTACGTTCCAGCGTCAGGTATTCGAGGCCCACGTTGAGCAGGAAGTCGAGCCGTGCGACGATCTCCTTGAGCGCTTCGTCGCCGATCTGGCGTTCGGCGTCCGACAGGGACAGTTTCTCGAAGAACGCGCGGATGTCCAGGATGGGCAGCCGGCACAGCGCGGCGATGGAGAGGCCGCCCAGGGTGACGGACAGCGCTTCGGGCTTCAGGCGTTCGCCGTGGCATTGGTCGCACTCCCCGATGGCCATGTACCGTTCGAGTTCGGCCTTGTGCCGCTGGGACTTGAGCGTATGGTACCGCTTTTCGAGGTCGTTTACGACCCCGTTGAACCGGTCCTTGTGCGACCATTCGCCGCCCTTTCCGTTGCGGAACGTAAAGGTGATGCGCTTGTAGCCCAGTCCGTACAGCACCACCCGCCGCGCCTCTTCGGCCAGGCGCTCCCACGGCGTATCCAGGCTGAATCCCACGTGCTGGGCGATCCCTTCGTAAAAGTGCCGTTTCCAGAGATTGGCGATCGTGCCGAGGGGTTCGATCGCCCCTTCGTTGATGGACTTCGACGGATCGGGCACGATGAGCCGTGGTTCGATCCGCATCATGGTGCCCAGGCCGTGGCAGTTGGCGCACATGCCCTGCGGACTGTTGAAGGAGAACAGCTGCGGCGTCGGTTCCTCGTAACTCAGATCGCACTTGTTACAGGCGTACCGGGTGCTGAAGAGCAGGTCGGAGGTCCGGCCGTCTTCCTCCTGCTGGACCATGACGGTACCCTGTCCCAGGTGCAAAGCGCCTTCGACGGCTTCGACCAGCCGGGTGCGGATGTCGTTCCGCATGACGAGGCGGTCCGTCACCACTTCGATCGTGTGCCGCATGTTGCGGTCGAGGTCGGGATCTTCGGAGAGGTTGACGACCTCGCCGTTCACCCGCGCGCGCAGATAGCCTTGCCGGCGCAGGTCCTCGAACAGGTCCCGGTACTCGCCGCGGCGCCCCTGGATCACCGGCGCCATCACGAGCATCCGCGTTCCTTCCGGAAGCGCCAGGATCCGGGCGACGATCTGTTCGAGGGTCTGCGCCCCGATCCGTTCCCCGCACTTCGTGCAGTGCGGCACCCCCACCCGGGCGTAGAGCACGCGCAGGAAGTCGTAGATCTCCGTGATCGTCCCGACGGTGGACCGGGGATTCAGCCCGGCGGCTTTCTGTTCGATGGAAATGGCGGGCGCCAGTCCCGTTATCCGGTCGACGTCGGGTTTCTGCATCTGGCCGAGGAACTGCCTCGCGTAGGCGGAGAGCGATTCGACGTACCGCCGCTGGCCCTCGGCGTAGAGGGTGTCGAAGGCCAGCGAGGACTTGCCGGAACCGGATACGCCGGTGAAGCAGATCAGCGCGTCTTTCGGAAGGTCCAGGTTCACGTTCTTCAGGTTGTGAACGCGGGCCCCTTTGATCTGTATGGTCGTTCCGGCCATGGGAAGAAGGTCGGGTTCCGGGGGTTTGAAAATCGGGTCGTTTCGCGCCGGCACAGCAACCGGAAGTTGCTATACGGGTGTTTAGAAATCAAGGTATTTTAACGACACCCGGATGATCCCGTAAAAGATGCTTGAAATACGTGTCGGCGGGGGTTAATCTGAGGCGGTCGGTCCTGGATTTCGACCATGTGTCCCTCGATGCGGCAGGCGGCCGATCCTGCTTTGCCGACAGCGTACAGACGGCCGGAGCAATCATCATGACCAATCCCTGGTACGTCGATTACTTCGGCGAAGATTACTACCATTTCGACCACCACGAGGACACGGACCTCGAAGTGGATGGCCTCGCGCGCCTGATCGGGCGTCCGGACGGGAGCGGGGTCCTGGACCTCGGCTGCGGTTACGGACGGGTGAGCACGCCACTGAGAAAACGCGGATACCGGGTCGTGGGATACGACCTGTCTCCCCCGCTGCTGAAACGTGCCCGCGAGCGGGACCCCGCGGGGACCTGGGTAAGGGGCGATATGCGCTTCCTGCCTTTTTCCGGGCAGTTCGACACGGTCATCAGCCTGTTCAACACCCTGGGGTACTTCGAAGAGGAAGACGAGAACTTCAGGGTACTGAAATCGGTCTCCGAGGCACTGCGGCCCGGCGGGCGGCTCGTGTGCCAGCTCGTCAACCGCGACTACCTGGTCCGCCGGTTCGCCGCCCAGGAAGTCCATCGGCGGGACGGCCGCATCCTGCTCGAAGAGCGCGAATTCGATCCCGTGGCCAACCGAGTCCATACACAATCGACCGTGCTCAACGGCGCCGAAAAACGGACGTACGCGTCATCCATACGGGTCTACACGGTGACCGAACTGGACTTGCTCCTGGCCGCCGCGGGCATGACGATCGGGGCGGTCCACGGCGGGCTCGATTTCAGGCCGTACGACTGGGATACGAACCAGTTGGTCATCGTCGCCGAACGGACCGGATAGCGCCGAACCCGGGCCGGATCCAGCCCCCAATCTGCTTGACAAAACCCCCCTCCGCCCGTAGGATTCAGTGTCGTTTCATTGCATCCGGGCAAGGATAGAACGCAAAGGAAATTTACATGGCATCCGACCCGTTGCGCGTGGGGGTGATCGGGCTTGGATTCGGCCAGTACCACGTCCGCGGCTACCAGGCCTGCCCCGGCGTGGTGGTCGAGACCGTCTGCAGCCGGACCGCGGCGACCGCCCAGCGCGTGGCGAAGGACTACGGGATCGCAGAGACCCACACGGATTACCGCGCGGTGCTGGATCGCGGGGACATCGACGCGGTGAGCATCTGCACGCCCGTGAACCTCCACCGGCAGATGGTCATGGAGGCCCTGGAAGCCGGCAAGCACGTGCTGTGCGAGAAGCCGCTCGGACTGAACGCCGAAGAGGCCAAAGACATGCTCGAAAGCGCCCGCCGGAGCGGCAAGGTCCACATGACCAACTTCGGCTGGCGGTTCAATGGTCCGGCCTTTCGCATGAAATCCCTGCTCGAAGAGGGGTATATCGGCAGGGTCTACCACCTGAACGCCCGCTACATGATGGGTTACCGGGCGAGTCCCCGGAAGGCGCACAGCTGGCGGGAGCGGCGCCTGGAGGCGGGACTCGGCGCCATGGGCGACCTCGGCGTGCACCTGATCGACATGACGCGGTGGTGGGCCGGCGAGTTCGAACGGGTGTGCGCGCTGATGCACACGCTCATTCCCGAACGCCGCGCGCCGGACTCCTCCGCCATGCGGGAATCCGAGCTCGAAGACGCCTGCGCCTTCATCGCCCAGATGCAGGGCGGGGTCCAGGCCGTGTTCCACGTAAGCCGTTGCGCACTGTACACGGACTTCATTCACATCGACATCCACGGGAGCGACGGCGCGCTGCATTTCCAGTTCGTACGGGACACCATGCAGGCCAGTCTGAAGGGCGGCCAGGGGCTGCGGGGCAACCTCCAGCCGCTGTCCGTACCGTCCCAGCAAGGCGCGCTGTCTCCGCAGCGGCACTTCGTCGAAGCGATCCGGTCCGGCGTCGAAGCCGATCCGAGTTTCCACGAAGGGTACTGCGTGCAACAGGTCGCCGACGCCATAACCATCTCGGAGGAGCAGCAGACATGGGTATCCCTTTCCTGACATCGCGGCGGGTTCCGCGACGGGTTCCGCGGCGAACTCGGCCCCGGATTACGACCATGCTGATGATCCCCCTGTGCCTCTTCTGGCTCGCCGGCTGCGCCGGACAGGAATCGGAGCCGGAAACCGCGGACGCGGTCCCCGATCAGGCCCAGGTCATCGCGGAAGAGGTAATGGAGGCCATGGGGGGGCGGGATAACTGGGACGCCACCAGGTACATCCGGTTTTCGTTCTTCGGGTTCCGCACCCACTACTGGGACAAGCACGACGGTCGGCACCGCCTTTCCTGGACCGACCGCGAAAGCGGGCAGTCCCACGTGATCCTGATGAATCTGAATACGGGGGAAGGGCAGGCGTTCGTTGACGGCTCGGAAGTCACGGACATGGAGGCGCAGAACCAATCCCTGGAGCGTGCCCGGGGCGCATGGATAAACGACACCTACTGGCTGCTGATGCCCTACAAGCTGCAGGACCCGGGTGTTGACCTGGCCTACGATGGCGAGGAAGTCGTAGACGGCACCGTCTACGACAAGCTGCATCTCAGTTTCAATGAGGTGGGGAATACACCGGGCGACGAGTACTGGGCCTATATCAACCGGGAAACCCGTCTCATGGACAAATGGGTCTATCTCCTGCAGTTGCGGGAGGGCCAGGACGAGCGAAGCCGGGGCGAATGGAAGTGGAACGACTGGCGCAGCCATGGCGACATCCTGTTGTCCGCGGAACGCGAGCGGATGGACGGCCAGAAGCGGTCCCACGAAGACCTGGCGGTGCTCGAGTTCGTAGACGATCGGGTATTTACGTCGCCCGACCCGGTATCTCCCGAGATGGTACGGGAGCGAACCGGGCAGCCTGGTCCCGGCGCGTCCGAGTCGTCCGGCGCGTCCGAGTCAACCGGAGTTCCGAGCGCCACCACACAGCCTGCCGAAGGGTCGGAGTGACAAAGCCGTCATGTCCACCGCACCGCCCTCGCCCGAACACGTTGCCCTCGATCACCCGGAAAAGGGCGAACTGACCGTATTCTGGAACGACGGCAGCGCAAGAAAGTACGCCCTGGCCGATCTTCGTAAGGCCTGTCCCTGTGCCACCTGCCGCGATCTGAGGGATCAGTTGTCCTCCGCCGCCGGGTTGACCTTGCTTGCCAACGAATCGCTGGATCCGAGCGTCGAGGTGGTCGACATGAGTACCGTCGGACGCTACGCGCTGCAGTTTACCTGGAAAGACGGCCATAATACCGGCATCTACACGTACGAGTACCTGTACGGCACGGGCCAGGACCTCGACGGGGAAGGAAAGGATCGATGAAGGTCAAGGTTGGTTTCCTGGGGGTGGCCCATCCGCACGCCCTTCCCCATTTCCGCACCCTGGAGCTGCTGGACGAGGTATCGGGCATCGTGGCCTGGGACGAGGATGACGAAGCGCTGGAACGGTTGCGGCGCGAGGACCATCCGAAGCTGGAACCCGGGCGGACCACCTTCGACCGGATCATGGAGCGGGAGGACATCCCCATCGTCGTTTCACTGGCGACGAACGACCGGAATCCCGAATGGGTGATCCGGGCGGCGAAGGCGGGAAAGCACGTCCTGACCGAGAAACCGGTCGCGGCCAGCAGCGCGGACATGGCGCCCCTGCTCGACGCGGTTCGCGGTGCCGGGGTTCGCCTGGGGGTCTACTACACCTGGCGGTCTCACCCCATCGTCAATGATCTCAGGGTGTTGATCGACGCGGGCGTTATCGGAAAGCTGTTGTCCGTGGAAGGCCGGATGGTCACGTCCCAGGTCCGTTTCCGCGACCCTGCGCACTGGCTGTTCCGGAAGCGGATTGCCGGCGGCGGCATCCTCAGCTGGCTGGGCTGCCACTGGATCGACGCGATCCGGTACGTCACGCGGGACGAGGTCACGGCCGTTACCGCCATGGTGGATACGTTGAACGAGCAGCCCATCGACGTGGAGGATACGGCCGGGGTAATCATGCGGATGGGCAGCGGCGCGATCGCCACGCTTCACGCCGGATACCTCCTGCCCATCAGCCAGGCCGGGTACCTGTCGGGCAGCTACGACACCTACCTGGGTTTCCGCGGTCTGGAAGGCAACATCACCTGGTATCCCACCGATGAGGACCGGCCCGTCGTCGTCGAGAGCACGTCGAAGGCCTGGGACGCCACGCCCCGCCGTGAATTGAAGTACGTCGTCGCGGAATCCGAAGCATATGGGGGCCGGTACGGCCAGGACTTCGTCGGCCGGTTCATCGCCTCGGCCATGGGGGACGGTCAATCGGCCGGTACGGTCAGCCCGGTCAGCCCGGACGGCCCGGACGGCCTTCCAGAACCGCAAGCCCCATACGATGACGGGGAGAACGCCTTGCGTGTTCTGCAGATTATAGAAGCCGCGTATCGTTCCAGCGAAACGGGCCGCATGGTTTCCCTGGAACAGGACCGGGAGGGTTAGGCGCTCATGGCTTCGATGGGTGGCAAAGTGGTGGTGGTTACCGGTGCATCGACCGGTATCGGGCAGTCGGCGGCCGAGGCCTTTGCCCGCGAAGGCGCCACGGTCGTCCTGACGGCCCGTTCCGAGGGAAGGCTGGAACGTATCGCCGCGGACATCGAGAAGGCGGGTGGACGGGCTGTCCCCATGGCCGTGGACGTCACGGACCGGTCCGCCGTGTTCGAGAAAATGAAAGAGATTGCGGCGTCCCAGGGAAGTATAGACGTGCTGGTCAACAACGCGGGCATCGGCCTGCTGAGCCCGGTGGAGGGTATGGATCCGGAGGAATTGAAGCGGATCTTCGACGTGAATTTCTTCGGCCTGATCTGGTGCACGCAGGCGGTGCTGCCCCACATGATCAAGCAGAAAAGCGGCCGGATCGTCAATATCTCATCCGTCGCCGGTAAGCGCGCGCTGCCCCACATCTCGGCCTACTGCGCAAGCAAATTCGCCGTGCAGGCCTTCTCGGACAGCCTGCGCATGGAGGTGGCCGAACACGGCATCACCGTTACGGTCCTCTGCCCGCCCCGGGTCGACACGACCTTCCACGACACGCCCCTGATGAGACAGAAAGGGCAGCGGATGAGCGCCCCTTCGATCTCCGCGGAATACGTGGCTGCGGCCATTGTCCGCGCCGCCCGACGGGGAAGCCGGGAAGTCGTGGTGTCCTTCTATGGCAAGTTCTTCGTCTTCTTCCACTGGCTGTCGCCCCGCCTCCTGGAATGGATCATGAAGCACCTCTGGATGCGGCTTGACACGAAGAAGACCGAAAGGACGGGCAGCGACGAGCAACCTTGAAGTCCGCCCTGAAGATCCCCGGCTATCCGTTCACCGATTTCGAAATCTCCTCGACCGCACCGAGTAGTTTATCCACCTCGGCCGCCGTGACCATGATATGCATCGAGGCGCGGTTGGCGTCCCAGCCGACCTGCATGTGGGTCACGCTGCGGATGTAGATGTTGTAATCCTCCAACAGCTTTGAATTCAGATCCCGTGTCGGCACCCCCTTGATTCGGAAGGGGACCAGACCCGCGTGAAGCCGTGGATCCTCGGAAGCGAACACCTCTACGCCGTCGATATTGCGGAGTCCGTTGGCCAGTTTGCCGGCCAGGTAGCGGATGCGGGCCTCGATCCCTTCAGGGGTCAGGTGGTTGTGGAAATCGAGCGCCGCGTTCACGGCCGTCCACTTTGCATAGCAGCTGGAACCCCGCCGCGTATACTGGCCGGCCGAGTTCATCCGCTCGAGCCACCGCTCGTTCGTGGAGAGATCCTCGCCGTACATGTTCTTGCCCGCGAAGGGCGTGGTCGAGGTGACGGGCTGAATCCGGTCGAACATGTCCTCTTTCACATAGAAGAACCCGGACTGCATGGAGGCCAGCATCCACTTGTGCGACGGGCCGGCGTACATGTCGCATCCGAGGTCGTGCATGTCGAGCTTGACCATGCCCGGTGGTTGGGCGCCGTCGACCAGCGTGATAACGCCCTTTGACCGCGCCATCTCGCAGATCTCCTTGACCGGCATGAACAGTCCGTCCGTGTAGTTCGTATGACAGAAGCTGAGCAGCTTGGTCCGTGGCGTGATCGCGGCTTCGAAGGCCTTCAGGAGGTCGTCCGGCGACTTCGGCGGGTGAAGCTTCGGATCGGAAAGGTCGATGACGCCTACCTTCAGCTTGTCCCGGTGCGCCCGGTTCAGCACGGGGTTCGTGCCGGCACCGTGGCAGTGGTTGGTATAGAGGATCTCGTCCCCGGGTTCGAGAACGGGTCCGAAAGTACCCGTGATCATCCCGTCGGTCGTATTGTTCGCCAGGGCGAGTTCGTTGGGTTTGCAGCCGACGTACGCGGCGAATTTGGCCATGAACGCGTCGGCATAGTCCATGGTATAGTGATTTAGCCTGAAATCCACGTAATCGTTGTTGAGGCGATTCAACGCTTCGATCTGCGCCATGTGGACGCTGCGCGGCGATGGTCCCCGCGTTCCGGTGTTCATGTAGGCGAGGTCAGGGCGGATCAGGAACTGTTTGGTGACCAGTTTCCAGAACTGTTCGTCATCGGGCGCGGCCGCCGCGCCCATGTCGTTCATGTCCACCGACGCTCGGGCGGATTTCGTTCCCAGCGACAGCAGGGCGGCGCCTGCCAGCGTGCCGCCGAGAAAGCGGCCCAGGAAACCCCTGCGGTTGAGCGCCGCCAGTTCCCTGGGATCTTCGAATCTCGGATCGAAGTTCAGATCCGGTAAGAGGGGGTTCATGGAAGTACCTCCGAATCAGCCGTCCGCAACCGGCGCTGCACCGGGTGGTTCCAGCACGGTATTCATCCGGTTGAAGGCGATCATGAAAAGCTGGGGAAGAGATACTCTTATTTATGCGTCACGGCCCGATTTTAAGCAACCTGTTTTTGATTCGAAGGCTAAGAAATCACTTGACAAGGCACCCCCCTTCCGTATATTTGCCCGAAGGAGCAAATCCTTTAATCCTCATCCCCGACAACCTATGCGCGACCACCGACCAGGCATCCCACCGTCTTTGTCGGTGCCGTGTATTCATTGAGGTTGTCAGGGAGACCATTTCTTCCTATGAAGGGCAGGAGTGTCAGTATGGAACGCGGCACGGTAAAGTGGTTTAACGAACGCAAGGGGTTCGGATTCATCGCGCGTGACGATGGGGACGATGTGTTCGTTCACTATTCGGCGATCGTCGCACAGGGATTCAAGACGCTGAATGAAGGCGATGAAGTCACCTTTGACATAACTGAAGGTCCCAAGGGACTCCAGGCCGCTAACGTAACCAAGGTGTCCGGTTAGAGACGCCGTCACAGCACAGTACGCAAGTGTGATAGCCCGTGGACTGATCCGCACAGTACACGGGCTATTGTGTATCGATGGACACAGTGCTAACGGACGCGCTGTCAACGGACGCGCTGCCAACGGACCGACCCCGTACGGACCCGCCCGAACACTGGGCGCCCTGGAGATGCCCGTATGCCCGGCAGAGACTCGCCTGTTCCGGTAACCGACTTCGACACGCCCTCCCTCGAGTTTGACTTCCCCCGCCTGAGCATCGGATTCGCCGAGTACGACGAAGGCCCGACCGGATGTACCGTCTTCCTTTTCGACGAAGGCTTCGTCACGGCCGTCGACGTGCGCGGCGGCATGCCCGGCGTGGTCGAATCCGAGTACCAGTTCCACCACGCCATCTGCTTCGCAGGGGGTTCGTTGCACGGGCTGGAAGCCGTTTCCGGCGTGCGGGCCGTCCTGACCGCTGCGGCGGCGCCGGGCAATCCCCCGCCCCTCCCGCTCGTCGCCGGCGCGATCATCTTCGACTGGTTCAACCGGAAGGGTTTCGTGTATCCGGACAAGGCGCTTGGAAAAGCGGCCGCGGAGGCGGCGTCACCGGGCCGGTTCTTCTACGGCCGGCGTGGCGCGGGACGCTGGGCGGGCGTCGGCCAGGGAGGCGCTTTTCGCGAGATCGGCGCGACGAAGATCGCCGTTTTCACCGTGGTGAACGCCCTGGGTGACATCGTGGACCGCGAAGGCCGGGTCCGCACGCGGGATCATCGTCATCCCTACGACAAGCTGGAAGCGCGCCTCGCCAGGGGCTCGAAATCCAGGTCCGACCAGGTGGGCAGGCATACCACGCTGACGCTGGTCGTGACCAACCAGAAATGGACCCAGGGTGAACTGAACCAGATCGGCAGGCAGGTCCACGCGTCCATGGCCCGGGCGATCCAGCCTTTTCACACGACGCGGGACGGGGACGTGCTGTTTACGGCGACGACGGGCGAGGTGGAGAACAGGCGTCTGAAGAGCACGACCGATTTCGGGATGATCGCCTCGGAACTGGCCTGGGACGCCGTGCTGAACAGCCTGGGAGCGTGAGCCACGGTCACCCGGCCGTTCAACGAGCGAGGTTCTCGTACACCGCACGGGCTTCCCGGAACTGGCCGATCACGTGATCGATTTCCTCTTGCGAACGCCAGCCAGGATGTGCTTCGGCCATTTCGATGAGCCGGTCGATCCACCGGACGAAGTACCGGGCGGAATCCGGGTTGCGGATCGGGTCATCGCCCGCGTAGACCCGAATGGACTGCGTGGTGGCCAGCGGATAGCGGTCGTCGATGGGATGGGTCCACGGGGCGCCCTCGGCCTGGAGGGTGTACCATCCGCTTTCGCGAACGGTCATCTCTTCCTCGAAAACCGCTTCCGTACCTTTTCCGGACAGCGGGATCTCCTTCAGAATCCGGCCGTTCCGGTAGACCATGACCTTCTCGAGGGGTACGATGCTCCGGACCTCTCCGCGAAGGGTGATCGAACCGCCTTCTGCCGGAAGCCGGATGACCTCGCCGGGCATCGCATCGTCGATGGTGAATTCAAGCAGCGGTCCATTGGTGGCGAAGGTCCGTCCGGCCCGCAGCGCTGACAGCCAGGCATCCCAGGACAGGGGCTTGTCGCCCAGGTAGACGTAGGACCGCACCTGTCCGACGATGGCGGTGCGGTACATGCTGCTGATGGAGTCCTCCCCGCCCGTCAGCACGATGTTGATGTCGTTGTTGAGCAGGTGATGCCACACGTCGAGTACGGCGTGTCCCGCCCCCGAGATCTCGAGGGCTTCCACGGTACCCAGCGCCGCGTCCACGGGAAATGCCTTGGCGCTGCCCAGCGTCGGATTTTCGCCGCCCAGTGGATCGGCCTCTCCGAAATAGGGATGGACGTATGCCCTGAATGCGCCCTGCTCACCGGCAAGCTTCAGCATATCCGTGTTCGACGGGTACAGGCTGTATATCGCGGTGCCCTCGTAACCGGACGCGAAGGGCGACAGGAGGAAGTCCGAAAGCCCGATGAAGTATACATGCCCGTGGAAAGCGGGACGGTACTCCTCACCCACGTGCAGGACGTGATCCGGCGTGGAAAGGGCGTCGGGCTTGCCCGTGAAGAACTGGTAGTCGAGCATGCGGTTGTCCTTGTTGGCCACGAGTTCGTTGACCACGGACTGGTCCTCCGCCTCCGACATGTGCATCAGGTTCTCCAACGTGTTGTGCAGGTCCCCCGCGTAGTTCATGTGAATGTGGGTGCTGCCGCTGTACCATCCCTTTTTCCGCATGTCCGTCATGCGCCGCAGCGTCAGGGCCACGGCAGTGGTCTTCCCGTCCTCGATCTCGACGGTCGTGCTGGCGGGATGGTATTCGAACCCCTTCATGGCTTCCACGGTCAGCGGACCGGCCGGGACATCCAGGATAATCGATCCGGGTGCGTGAAAGAAGTGTTCCCGGAGCCGGCCGACGCGGTGGTACGCGCCTTCCGCGGCATAGGACTTGCCGTCGGATGCCCGGGCATAGACGCGGACCGTGGCCGGTTTCCCCGTTTCGCCGTCCAGCACGGTGACCGCCGCCCGGCCGTGGGGACCGCGCCAGCGCTTTTCCTCGATCACGATGTCGGTAAGCTTGCCGCCTACCGTCTCCATGATCCGCAGAACTGGCAGGCCGTTTTCATTGGTGATGTAGGCAATTCTGGACCCGTCCGGCGACCAGCGGGGATAGAAGTCGTCCCAATCTCCGAAGGTGATCTTGTAGGGATGGCCCCCATCGGCGGGCAGCAGGTAGAGTTTCGTGTACTGGCCGCCGCGGTGGGACGCGTACACGAAGCGGGACCCGTCCGGCGACCAGTGCGGCCGAGTCCGGTACAGCGTCTGTTCTTCGAATACGACTCGGGCCCGGTCGATGCCGAACGGCTCGACGGGCATCCGCCAGACGGCGCCGGATCCGAGGGGAATGCCGCGGTTGCCGATGAACATCAGCTCACTGCCGTCCGGCGACCAGCTCGGTTCGATGTGGAGGTCATAGGCGCCGAAGTACAGGCGGCTCCTGCCATAGTCGTTGTCGCGGGTCAGCTGTATCGGGTCTCCGGCTGCGCTGCCGTCCGCCATGTCCTGCACGAAGATGTTGAAATAACCGTTGGGTTCCGTGGACACGTAGGCCAGCCTGGAACCGTCGGGCGACCAGGCGGGGTCGAGATAGAGGTGATCCCCGGTCTTCAGCGGACGGGAAACCCCGGTTTCGACGTTCAGGACCATGAGATCGATCGTCCGGTTGTCGGCTTCCGCCGAGTAGGCGATCCATGCGCCGTCGGGCGACCAGGCCGGTGAGGAGTCGTAGGTTTCGTTGTCCGTGAGTTCGTAAGCCGTGCGTTCGCCCAGTCGCATCCGCCATATCGAACCGTGCAGCGCGAAGGCCAGTGTCTCGCCGTCGGGGGACCATGCCGGCCGGCGGGGCGTGGTCGTGGAAGGCGGCGGCAGGTAGAAGTTGTGCATGTAGTTGCCGCCGGTACGGGCAGCCTGGTAGGCCGTTGGAGGAGGCTGCTGGGCTTCCGTACCGTTTGCCGCCACGATGAGGCCGGCGGCGAGGACGAGGCGCAGGGACGCGGATATCCGCTGGATCATATTGTAACACCTCCCAGTGCCTTCTCCACTTCGGATTCCCACGTGCCGTCCACGCGAACGCCGTACTCCGCCACCCCTCCCGTCGCCCGTGGTCCGGTGACATAGGGCCGGTAGTCGCGGCCGTCCGCGATGAGTTGCTCCGGCGCGTAGTCCGCGCGCAGAAAGTGGAAGGCGATGCCCGCGCGGGACCGGTCCGTCCGGTTGTGGCCGGTGCAGTGCGCGGTGCCGTAGCAGAAGAACAGGGCGCCGCCCGCTTTCAGTTCGATGGTGTCCGCCTGTTCCTCCGGCGGATAGCAGCGGATGTGGTGATCGCTGTAGGGGTCCCGGCTGTGCTCGTAGGGTGTCCGGTAACTGCCGGGAATCACCTGCATGGTGCCGTTCTCGACGGTGGCGTCGTGCACGGCGATCCACATGGCCGTTCCCATGAGCGGATCGCGGATCTTGAAATAGGCGTTATCCTGGTGCCAGTGGGTGCCCATGCCGTCTCCGCCCGGCTTGAGAAAGACCTGGTCCAGGTGAAGAATAAAGGGATCTCCGATTAACTGGGAGATGGCACCGGCCACGTCGGGCTGGAACGGAAGAGCCCTGAACAGGTCGCTGTGCCGGTACATCGGGCACAGTTGCAGATTGCGCTGCGTGGTGGACGTCGTCTTCCCGTCGCCCTCCGTGGCGACGTTGCGCAGGGCGCCGTCTTCCATGAGACGATCGATCTCGGCCTGGAGGGCCCGGGTCTCCCGGTCCGTGAAGAATCCCGGTCTGACCACGTAGCCGTGGGTGCTGAAATGGGCGACTTCGTCGCTTGTCAAAGTCATCTTCTGGAAGTCCTTTATCTGTGGGGATTATCTGTGGAGGTATTTTAGCAGGTTCATTCGGTGTCTGAAACGCATGCGGCCGGCAGGTATGTGCACTATGACCAACCCGGGCTTGCATAGTCAAGCGGAAGATGGCCTACACGCCAACCGGGGTTGTTTCCGAAATCGCCTCGTTTCCGAAACGTTCGATGGCTTCCAGGGTTTCGCGCACGTCGTCCCAGGTCGTGGTGTAGTTGACGATGCAGAGCCTGAGTGTAAACCTGCCCCGCAACAGGGTCGATGACATGAGGGCGGGGTCCTCCCAGAAGACGCGGGCGAGCACTTTCCGGTTTATTCTCTCGAGCGATCCCTCATCGAGGTCTGCGGCGGCGGAATTGACGCGGAAGCATACGATACCGAGCGATGACGGCAACAACAATTCCAGGGTCCCGCTGTTCCGGATATGCTCCTCGGCCCGCCCGGCCAGTTCCATGCCATTGGAAACGGCGTTTCGGAATGCAGTCATTCCAAAGGTCTTCACGGACACCCAGATTTTCAGGGCCCGTACCGACCGGCTCAGTTGCAGGCCCCGGTCCGAGAAGTTGGGGTGGTTCGCGCCCCATATCGTGTCCTGGAGGATATCGTGCCGTACGGCGAATGCGCGCTCGAGGTGGCCTAAGTCCTTCACCATCAGGCAGCCGGCTTCGTAGGGTTGAAAGAACAGCTTGTGCGCGTCCAGACCGATGGAGTCCGCCCGTTCGATGCCGCGCAGGAGGTCCTTTCCCTTTTCGGTGATTACCGTAAAACCGCCGTAGGCGGCATCGACGTGGAGCCAGATGCCGTCCGCCTCGCAGAAATCCGCGATCGTTTCGAGCGGATCGATTGCGCCTGTACTGGCCGCCCCGGCGTTGGCGCAGACCGCCACCGGTTCTAATCCCGCGGCCCGGTCCGCTGCCACCGTTTGCTTCAGCGCCTCCGGATCCATCCGGAAAAGCGCGTCGGTAGGAATCAAACGCACGTTTTCGGATCGTATGCCCATGATCCTGGCCGCCCGGACCAGCGCGCTATGGCTCTGGTCGCTCATATAGACCGTGCCGCGTTCGGGCGCGCCCGCAGACTCCCGTGCCGCGACCAGGGCTTCCAGGCTGGCCGCGGAGCCTCCGGAAGTCATCAGGCCGCCGGCGGTGTCCGGATACCCCAGCCAGCGCCGGATCCAGTCCATGACGACCAGTTCCATCTGGCTCGCCCCACTTGATGTGAGCCATGTACACTGGTTGACCTGGTAGGCGGAGACCATGAAGTCCGCCAATATGCCGGGCCAGGTCGGCGCCGAAGGGATGAACGCGAAGGACCGGGGGTGGTCAAGCCGGGCGCCCAGGGGTAGTATGTCCTTTGCCGCCCTCCCCAGGACCTCCAGCGCGGGGCTGCCGTGTTCGGGCGGATCCTCCATGAGCTGATCTTCCAGTTCTTGCTTGAACTCGCCGTCCCAGGCCTGTTCATCCGGAAGATTCCTGATACGTTCTATAATGATTTCCGCCGTCCTGGTCGCGAGCTCGAGCATGACGTCGGGGGTCATCTGGAGGCTGTTAAGCGCTTCCGCACTTGATTCTGCGTGCTGCTTTTCCCGATTCTCCCGACACATTTTTAACCTCTTCCGATACCCGTTATCGCTCAGTGTCACGAAACGCTCAGTGCCACGAATCCAGGTACGCCTTCTGTTCCGGCGTCAACTCGTCCACGGCCAATCCCATGCTCGCGAGCTTCAGGCCGGCGATCTCGCGGTCGATTTCATCCGGCAGGGTGTGTACTCCGGGTGTCATTTCCTCGTGCCTGGCTGCCAGGTGCTCCGCCGCCAGGGCCTGGTTGGCGAAGGACAGGTCCATGACCGCGGCGGGATGTCCCTCGCCGGCAACCAGGTTGACCAGCCGGCCCTCGCCGAGGAGATACAGTCTCCGGCCGTTCGCCAGGACGTACTCCTCCACCCATGGGCGCAGGGACTGTCGCTCGACCGCGAGGGCGTCCAGGGCCTGCACGTCGATTTCCACGTCGAAATGTCCGGCGTTGGCCAGCATGGCGCCGTCTTTCATGGCTTCCAGGTGATCGCGGCGTATGACCCCGCGGTTTCCGGTCACGGTAATGAACAGGTCGCCCAGTGCGGCCGCCTCGGCCATGGGCAGTACCCGGAATCCTTCCATGGCGGCTTCCAGGGCCGCGACGGGGTCCACTTCCGTTACGATGACCTGACCGCCCAGGCCCCTGGCCCGGGATGCCACGCCCCGTCCGCACCAGCCGTAGCCGCAAACCACCACGGTTTTGCCCGCGATCAGCGCATTGGTTGCCCGGAGGATGCCGTCGAGCGCGCTTTGCCCCGTGCCGAACCGGTTGTCGAATTGGTGCTTGGTTTTTGAATCGTTGACCGCGATGACCGGAAAGGTCAGGTCGCCGTTCCGGACCATGCTTCGGAGCCGGTTAACGCCCGTGGTCGTCTCTTCCGTTCCGCCGATGATCTTGTCCAGCTGTTGGCGGTGGTCCCGATGCGCCGTGGTAACCAGGTCGGCCCCGTCGTCCAGCAGGAGATCCGGCTGCGCATCCAGCACGGTGTGCAGGTGCCGGCTGAATGTGCCGGAGTCTTCCCCTCTTTTCGCAAATACGGGCACCCCGTGATGCGCGACCAGGCTGGCAGCCACGTCGTCCTGCGTGCTCAAGGGATTGGACGCGCAGACGATGGGTTCCGCGCCGCCCGCTTTGATCGCCGTGACCAGGTTGGCCGTCTTGGTCGAAATGTGCAGGCACACGCCGACGCGCAGGTTACGAAGGGGCTGTTCCCGCACGAACCGGTCTTTTATCGCGCGCAAGACCGGCATCTGGCGGGCGTCCCACGCCATGCGCGCCGCGCCGGCCTCGGCGAGATCGGGATCACGGATGTCAGATTCCATGGCTACTGTCATTATGGCTTTCGGCGCATGGCACGTCAAGGTTATTACCGAAAGCGAATATTCGTATTGTTTTATTTACTTGATATAAAATAGACACCCTTCCGCGGTGCCCTCATATGCCCTTGACATCCGGGGTTTTCAACAACTAACATGGTGAGATTTCACTTCCGGGTAAGTGACTGATTTATAGCGTTTTACATGGACCGTTCTTCGTTTCCTCCGTTTGTTCGGACACTCCATGCTCGACCTCTCCAGAAAACGCCTCAACCGTACCATCCTTACCCTCGCATGGCCGGCCATTCTCGAGAACCTGATGCACACGACGGTGTACATCGTCGACAGCATCTTCATCGGTACCCTCGGAACGCTGGCTTTCGCCGCCGTCGGCCAGAGTTCCATGATCCTCTTTACCGTGGTATTCGTGTTCTACGGGATCGGGGTGGCGACGGGCGCCGTCGTGGCGAGGAACCTGGGCCGGGGCAACCAGAAGACGGCCTGCGAGGCCGCCGGCCAGGGAATCATACTCGGAACGTCCATCGGCCTTATGGTGGCCGCGCTGGGTCTGATGTTCGGCGAGGATCTCATGGTGTTTCTGGGTACGGAGCCGGACGTCGTCGAACGTGCCCAGGAGTACATGCCGATCGTCTTCGCCTTCAGCGTGCTGCGTCTTTTCATCTATACCAGCAGCGGGATCCTGCGCGCGGCCGGCGACACCAAGACGCCCATGTGGATCACCGGCGTCATGAACGTGTACAACATCTTCGCCGACTGGGTGCTGATCTTCGGCATCGGACCCTTCCCGGAACTGGGCATAACGGGCGCGGCCCTTGCCACGGGCACGGCTTACGTCCTGGGCGCCGTCCTGCTCCTGTACAGGCTGTTCCGCCGTCATGCGAGATTCAGGCTGTGCGGCAGCGACATCGGTATTATCAGATCCGAGCACCTGCGGACCATCATACGGATCGCCGTGCCGAATCTCGGAGAACAGTCCGTCATGCAATGCGCCTATTTCTCGTTCATGTGGATCGTGACCAGCCTGGGCACGACAGCGCTCACGGCGCATTTCATGACCATACGGGTGGAGATGGTATCCTTCATGCCCGTATTCGGACTTTCCATGGCCGTGGCCACCGTGGTCGGACAGAGCCTGGGCGCCGAGCGCCCCGAAATCGCCGAGCTCGCCGTGAAGAAGGCTGCTCGAATCGGCCTGATCGCCATGAGCGCGCTGGGTCTTATCTTCGTCGCCGTACCCGGTCTGCTCGTCGGCATCTACAGCCCGTCGCCGGAAGTGTATGACCTGGCCGTGCTCTGCGTGCGTATCGCCGCCCTCGAACTGCCGACGTCGGCTTTGCTGATGATCTACACCGGCGCCATGCGGGGCGCGGGAGACACCGTTAGCCCCATGCTGATCAGCATATTCGGCGCGATCTTCCTGCGGATCGGCATGATGTACGTGCTGGTGATCGAACTGGGCTGGGGATTGCCGGGGGTATGGTACGGTACGGCGCTGGACTGGGGTATCCGCCTGGTGATCGCCTGGTTCCTGTTCCGGCGGGGACGCTGGAAGAGGATAAAGATTTAGGGGGTATGAATCGATGCGGGTAGTATTGCAGCGCGTCTCCAGCGCTTCCGTCAAAATCGACGGCGCGGTAACCGGAGAAATCGGTCCCGGTCTCGTACTGCTCCTCGGTATTGCGAAGGACGATGCGCCAGAGGACGTGGAGTACGTCGTTAACAAATGCGCCGGACTCCGGATCTTCGGCGACGAACAGGGGAAGATGAATCGTTCTCTGCACGACGTGGGGGGCGAAGTGCTGGCCATTTCGCAGTTTACCCTGTTCGGAGATACCCGCAAGGGCCGCAGGCCCAGCTTCGAAAGCGCCGCGCCGCCCGAACAGGCCGAACCACTGTACGAGCTGGCGGTCGAACGCCTCAGGGAGCGCGGTATACGGGTCGCCACCGGCCGTTTCGGCGCCTACATGGAAGTGTCGCTGGTCAACGATGGGCCCGTGACCTTGACCGTCGAGTCCCGCCGATGAAGCAGATCGTCCTGGCCTCTTCCTCGCCCCGTCGGTCCAGCCTGCTCCGGCAGATCGGGATAACCTTCGAGATTGTGCTGCCGGACGTCGACGAATCCCGGTTTTCCTTTGAAGGCGATCCTTCCGGAACGGCAGAACGGCTCGCATTGGCCAAGGCGAAGAGCGCCGCCTGCCGGGTCGACCCCCGCGGCCGCCTGGTACTTGGCGCGGACACGGTGGTCCTGTTCGAGGACGAGGTCATCGGCAAGCCGAAAGATGCGGAAGACGCGTTCGCCATGTTGCAAAAGCTGGCCGGCCGTTCTCACCGTGTGCTCACGGGGTTCGCGCTGCTGGATCCGCAGGCGGACCGGGCGGTGACGGGACACGAGTGGACGACCGTCTCCATGCGGGAGTTAACCGACGCTAAAATCCGCGCGTACGTGGATACGGGCGAGCCTCTGGACAAGGCGGGATCCTATGGCGCCCATGCGTTGGGCGCCGGACTCATCACCCGCGTGGAGGGCTGTTTCTACAACGTGATCGGCCTTCCCCTCGCCCGGCTGCTGACGACTCTGGAAAACTTCGATGACCAAGCGCCGTGACCAGGGTCGCATCGGCGCGACCAATGTCGCAACGGTGTGATTAAGGACGGCACGGCAGGCCCAGGGGCCGACCGGGTAACGCCATGGCCGATTTCAGAGGACACGTCTGGGGCGGTTTCTTCGCCACGCTCATCTCCATGTCGCTCTGTGCCGCCGGACTTTGGTGGACGGAACTGCTCGATCCTTATTGGACCCTGGACGTCTGGCCCAGGGTGCTTCTGCTGCTCTCCATCGGGCTGTTGTCGGCCTGTTTTCCGGACGTGGACACCGAGAGTAAATCGCAGCGGCTGTTCTACCGCCTGTTGATTCTGCTGGACATCTGGTTTATCTTGATCGGGGATTACAGGACGGCGGCCCTTCTGGGACTCGGCGCCATGCTGCCGCTGCTCGGCAAGCACAGGGGATGGACCCATACCTGGCTGGCCATGCTGCTGGTGCCGGCGTTGTTCCTGCTCGTCCCCATGTACCTGAAAGGGTCCGTTGAGTCCTTTCCAATCGTCTGCTACATCGTATCGGTCTCGGCCTATGCCAGCCACCTGGTGCTCGACGGATATATAGAACAGACGGGCCGGCGTATCCGACGCCTGGTCGCGGGAAACTGAGCGGCGTCCGCCATCAATACCGAGCGGCGTCCGCCATCGATCCGGAGATACCATGAAAAGCGCACTGGAAATCGCCATGGAGAAGACCGCCGGCGCACAGCAGGGCGGCAAGCTGACGGACGAGCAGCGTAAGGGGATCGCCGACCTGGAAAAGGAATACCAGGCCAAGATCGCGGAACAGGAGATCATGATCGAATCGAAAATCAAGGCGTTGGCGGCCCAGGCCCAGGGCCACGAGTTCCAGCAGCAGGTACACGCCCTGCGGGAACAACTCGTCCAGGAGCGGGAACGCCTGGAAGCGGAGAAGAATGCGAAAATACAGGCGGTCCGCGATCGGAGATCTTGACATGGCAAAGAAGCGTCTGCGCGTCGCCCTGATCGGCTGCGGAGGCAACATGCGGGGCGCCCACGTGCCGCGCATCCAGACCGACGGCGCGGTCGAAATCGCGGCGGTTGCGGATACCTCGGAAGAAGCCGCCCGGGCGTTGATGGACCGATGGGGCAGCCCGGTGCCCTGCTACGCCGACTACCGGGACATGATAGAGGGTCACCGGCTCGACGCGGTCATGGTGAGTTCACCCCATGCCCTGCACTACGAGCAGGTGGACTATGCCCTGGATCAAGGTCTGCATACGCTCGTCGAGAAGCCGCTCACCATTTCGTCCAGCCATACGTGCGCCTTGATCGGAAAGGCGGAAGAAAAGCGCCGGATTCTGTTGGTGAGCTACCAGCGCAATTTCATGGCGCCCCATGTCTATGCCCGGGAGCTGATTCGGAAGGGCGCTATCGGCGAGCTGCGCGGCGTCGTGGCCTACGTCACGCAGAACTGGGGCGGCACGCGCGGGTGGCGGCTCGACCCGGTCCTGTCGGGCGGCGGCATGTTTCTCGATACGGGCAGTCACCTGGTGGCTTCCACGCTGTGGATTACGGATCTCAAGCCCCTCGAGGTGAGCGCATTCCTGGACAAGGCCGGGAGGGACGTGGATATCAACATGGTGGTGGCGGTGCGGTTCAGGGACGGCGCGTACGGTACGCTGAACACCTTCGGAAACGCTTCCCGCCATGACGAACGCATCGCGATACACGGCAGCGAAGGAAGCCTCGTCTTTCACCTGCACCAGTGGCAGGTCAAGTCGGTCCTTCTGAATGACGAGCCGCTGAAGATCCCGGCGAGGATCCGGGAGGACACGCCGGACGCCGCGTTCTTCCGCATGATCCGCAACGGCGGGAAGGAGTATGAGCCTCCCCATTTCGCCCTGGCCGTTTCCCAGGTCAGCGAGGCGGCCTACCGGTCAGTGGATGCAGGGAAACCGGTTCAGGTCGCCGGGTAGTTCCGGGCGCGGCCGGCACCAGGAGACTCAAGGGATCAGGAGATCAGGAGCATCAGGAGCACCGGGAGACTGTACATGAGTGCGACAGGACGTCTGGCGGAAAAGCGGGCGGTCGTCACCGGAGCGGGGAGCGGTATCGGCCGCGCCATCGCGCTGAGACTCGCGCAGGAAGGCGCGCACGTGGCGGCCGTGGACATCGATCGCGACAGCGCGGAAGCTACGGCGGACCGGATCCGTGACGGCGGCGGCACCGCGGCGGCTTTGACCGTCGACCTGGTCCAGGTCGACCGCATCGTACCCATGATCGACGAAGCCGTTTCCGCCCTGGGCAGGCTGGATATCCTGGTCAACAACGCGGGACGGGTTGAAATCAAGCCCTTCCTCGATCTGACCGAGATGGAATGGGACCAGGTCATCGATCTCAATCTTAAAGGGACGTACTTCTGCATGCAGGCGGGGGCCCGCCAGATGATCCGGCAGGGCGGCGGCGGCCGTATCATCAACATGTCCTCCATCTCGGGCAGACACGGCCGGGCCGATTCGAGCGCATACGCCGCCAGCAAGATGGCCGTCATCAGCATCACGCAGTCCGCGGCCCTGGCGCTGGCGGATCACGGGATCCTGGTCAACGCGCTGTGTCCGGGCGTCGTGGCCACACCTATGTGGGACCACATCGACGAGGACCGCGCCCGCCTGTTCGGATACGAGCCGGGTACGGCCCGGGCCCGGCTTGTGGAGAAGATCCCCCTCAAACGGGTCTCCGAGCCGGAGGAGATCGCCGCCGCGGCGGTCTTCGTCGCCTCCGACGAGAACACGCTGATCACCGGCCAGGCGATCAATGTCGACGGCGGGATGGAAATGAACTGAAACCGGGGACGGCGCTTGCAGGACTGCGCCCGCCGGTCGGCAGCGAAGCAGCCGTTCGGGTTTGATCTTGACAGTGCGCAACGCCCGCCGTATACTCGGTAGGTTCCTTTTCACAGCAAGTTCTGGTACATTGCATCGGCCGGCATGGCCTGCACAGTCTGCATAGCCTGCACAGCCATCGTGGCCGCCATATTCCGCTCAGGCAAGACTCCATCAGAAAGACTCCATCAATGGATCCACGAAGACGCGAAAGACTCTCCAAGCTCCTCTCCCTGATTCTCCGTCATAAACCCGAAAGATTCGACATAACGCTCGACGAAAGGGGTTACGCGTCAATCGACGAGATCGTCGAGGCCATCCAGGAGAAGTTCGATCTGCTGGCGAGGGATGAAATCCTCGAGATCGCCGACGGCGCTGAGAAGAGAAGATTCGAGGTGGAGGAAGACCGCATCCGGGCGCGTTACGGACATAGTTTTCCCATCGACCTGGGGCTGCCTCCCGCGGATCCGCCCGAGTACCTCTATTACGCGACCGTACCCGCGCGGGCCTCGGTCATCACCAATGGCGGACTGACGCCCAGCGACCGCCAGTACGTCCACCTTTCCCTTTCCGAAGATATCGCCGCACAGGTAGCCAGGAACCAGACGGATACGCCGGTCGTCTTCCGCATCAGTGCGCGGCAGGCCACCGAAGCCGGCGTGAACTTCTACGATCGCTCTCCGGTCATCCTGACCACGGGCGTGCCCTCCGAGTTCATCGATGTGCTGCAGGAGGCCCCGCCACCTCCCGCCGAGTTCGGCCGCCGGAAGCGGAAGGCCCCTCCGCGCAGATAACATGCGCCGCCTCGTCCTCCCTTTCCTCGGCCTGTTGCTTGCCGTCTGCCTGCTGTTGTTCGACCTGACCATTCTGTGGTCGGGGCGCACCGCCATACGCCCCGTGATGCAAAAGGGCGTCGCCCTGGGGGTGTTCAAGGCCTCGGAGGGGATGTCCTACTACCGGTCCTCCCTGGAAGACATCGCGGCCCTGGGCGCTTCCCACCTTTCCGTCCCCGTATTCATCCTGCAGGATTCCGTGGATTCCGTCACCCATTTCACACGCCCGTCGGACGGCGCCACGGGGGAACAGCACGAACGCGTGATCCGGGAGGTCATCGACTACGCTCACCGGATGGGGTTGAAGGTCATGCTGACGCCCATCGTCAACCTGGACCGCCCCGGCGAGAGGGAATGGCGCGGTACCATATCCCCGGGCGATTGGGAGGCGTGGTTTGAAAGTTACCGCGGAATGGTCCGCCATTACGCCCGGCTGGCCGCGGAAATGGACGTGGAGTATCTGAGCGTGGGTACCGAGCTCGTATCGGCCGAAAGGTTCACCGGGCAATGGAGGGAGACCATCTCCGAGGTGCGTGGGATCTTCCCGGGGCAACTCACCTATTCCGCGAACTGGGACCGGTACGACCGGGTCGCGTTCTGGGACGATCTCGACTTCGCGGGGATATCGGCTTACTACGAACTATCGGAATCCGAGGATCCCACCGTGGAACAACTGGTCTCCGCCTGGCGTCCGGTCAAGGCGGACCTGCTGCGCTGGCAGGCCCGGTGGAACAAACCCCTTTTGTTCACCGAAGTCGGATACATGAGCCAGTCCGGTGTCGCCGCCCATCCCTGGAATTACGTGTCGGAGAAGCCCCTCGATCTGGAGGCGCAGCGGCGTTGTTACGAGGCCCTGCGGCTGGCCTGGGAAGGGGAAGAGCGGTTTGCCGGCCTGTACCTTTGGATCTGGGAACCGGACAAGCGGGGTGGGCAAGACCGGGGATACAATTTCGCGGGCAAGCCCGCGGAAGAGGTCGTTCGCGACTGGTACCACAGCGTGCCGGACAACGCCAACGTCCTCGACTACGCCGTCAATGGCATGGAGCGGTTTCTGCGGACCCTGCGGCAAGGGTTGTGAGGAAACCGGCGCGCCGACCTGGCGTGCCGTACTGTTCTGGAGTGCCGGCCTGGCCGGGCTGGCCGCTAAGGCACGGCGGAAGGATCGGCGGTCCTGCGCAGGTTCTTCAGGTTGTCGCGCTTTCCCATGACGATCAGGATGTCTCCGGACGCCAGCGTCCGGTCGCTTCCCGGGTTGAACAGGACGTTGCCACCGGACCCCTGGACGGCGATGACGATGACGTCATGGTTCGATCCGATGGCTCCTTCCCCAACGGATGATCCCGCGAGCCCCGATCCAGACCCGATCTCGATCTGGTCGAGTTCCAGGTCGAGCTTGTCCGCCATGGATGCCAGCTCCATGAAGTCGGCCACGGCTGGCTTGAGCAGCATCTGCGCCATCTGCCGGGAACCCGTGATGACCGGCGAGACCACCTTGTCCGCACCGGCGCGGGTCAGCCTGGGAATGACGGACTCCTCGTTGGCCCGGGCCACGATGTGGATGTCCGGGTTCAGATCCCGCGCCGTCAGGGTGATGTACAGGTTCTCCGGGTCGGAAGACACGGCGCACACGATGCCCCTTGCCCGCTCGATCCCCGCAGACTTCAACACTTCCTCCTTCGTGGCGTCGCCCTTCAGCACGCGGTAATCGTCCGATTCAAAGGGTTCTGCCCGGTCTTCGGTCTCGATGAGCACGCAGTCCAGGCCGCGGGCGGTTATTTCCTGCCCGATTCTCCTGCCGACGCGGCCCGCGCCACAGACGATGTAGTGGTCATTCAGTTCCTGGATTTCGTTCATGAGGCGTCTCTTCCCCAGTGAGGAGACGATTTCGAGCGATACGACCGACTGTACGGCGACGGACAGCGCGTAGCCCAGCGTCCCGACGCCCACGACGATCAGCAGCGTGCCAAAGTAGCGGCCGTTTTCGGTGAGGCCGGCCGGTTCGGTATATCCGATGGTCGTGATGGTGATCAGGGTGAAGTAGAAGCTTTCGAACCAGGTCCATTCCGTCAGCAACTTGTATCCCAGGGTTCCGAATCCAAGGATGACCACGATGGCGACGGAGGCCCCTATGAGTTTGTTCTTGGGATTCATTTATCCGGATCGCCTGGGCCGCCAAGGCCGCGTGGTCCGCCAAGGCCGCGTGGTCCGCCCGGACCGCCTGGAGCGTCTAGACGGACGCCGGCGCCGCGTGACCACCGTAGCCGAGGGTTTCCACGTCCCGGTGCAGGCGTTCCAGCACACGGGACCTGACCTCTTCGAAGAGCTCCCGGGTCAGGAAATGCACACCGGGCAGGTCGCCCTTGGCCTGACCAATGAAGACGTCGGCCGGCATGTCGTATTCGTCCGGGGTGATCCCCTGTTTCTGCTCGAGGGCGAAACCCAGGATATGGGCCCGGTAGGTGGCGTCCAGCACCCGATCGGCCGAGAAGGGCACCCCGAAGACGGACTCTATGCCTTCGCTGACCTGGTCCGGCGGGGCCATGGTGAACAGGCATCCCCCGTGCAGGTCCTTGTTCACCATCTTCCAGCCTTCCTCGGTGATGTTGTGGACCCAGTAATCGGCGGAATCGGGCTTGCAGTCCGGGTCCATCACGTACAGCAGGAAGGTGCGCATGGACATGTGGCCGCCAGCCACGGCGAAGGGATAGCCCGGATTGGTCTGACCCAGGTAGGCGGAGAACTCGACCCCCTTGGCATGCATGGCGAAAGCCTTTCCGCCTATCTCTTCGGCGATCGCCTGGACGCCCTTGCCGAAGAGAGGTTCGCGTCCGTAGGCGATATCCTCCTTGAGCCGCCGGGCGCCTTCCGCGTCGCCGAAGGTGACGCCGCCCGCGACGGTGCCGTTGCCCCGGGCATTGTAATCCATCAGGAAGGAGATCACGACGTTGGCCGAAATGGTATCGAACCCCAGGTCGTCGTCCAGCCGGGCAAGCTCCAGGTTGTCATGGGGATCCAGAATGCCCAGGTTGGCGCCGGACAGTTCCATGGGTTCGAACTCGAATCGGCCCAGGTACTCTCCGTGGTTCCTTCGGGCCTTACGCCAGTCGGGATCCTTGCCGCCTTCCGGGACGTCGTAGAAGTCCTGGTGGCAGGTAATCTGGCAGCCGTAGCAACTCTTGTCGATGACGATGAAATCGTCCGATTCCCGCATGGTCTCCAGGTGTACGGGGACGGCTACGTTCTCGCCGGGCGGCTCGAAGTTTCTGTAGGGCAGCACCCCGAATCCGTCGAGTATCTTGCTGTTCTTGCCCGTGCCGCCCAGTCCGTTCCGGTTGTGCGGATGGCGGTATCCCCGGCTCTGCTCGCCCCGTCCGATCTCGTTGTTGATGACCTTGAGCCGGTCGTCACCCTTGCGGTAATAGTCGTTCTCCGCCCTGGCCACGATGCCGAGGATGTTCTTGGAACCGAGCACGGATCCCATGCCGAGCCGGCCCGCGAAACGCCACTTGTCTTCCCCGCTCATCAACTGTTCCTGGGTCGACCCCACCACGGCCGCGTACCAGACCGTTTCCCAGTGCTCGCCTGCGGGCCCGAGGACGGCGAAATGGGCGTGGTAGTTCTTGTCGCCATCGTTGTAGCGCTCGTCCAGGTAGACCATCTTGTCCCTGACCCGTGCGCCGACCAGGTGTGCAGGGGCTTCGACCAGGGAAAGATCGGGGCCGTCGTCGGTCTGCCTGATCACCAGGAAGCTCGGTACGACCGCGCGGCCGGTGAGGATCAGGTCGCCGATGCCGGTATAGGAGAACTTGCGGCCGAAACTCCCGCTCATGGCCGACCATACGGGCATGGGCATGCCGGCCCGGGTGCGCTTAAGGGGAGAATAGCCGGAGAAATACGCCCGCAGACCGGTCATGAACTGCGTGCCGGTGAAGCAGCCCGTATTGATGACCAGTGGGACGTCCGGCGCAAAGGGATCGCTCACGTCGTAACCCGATAGGATCTTGAAGGACCGGCCGATGCCGCCCAGGAAGTCCATATCGTCCTGGACGCGGTGGTCCTCGACGCTGACTTCGCGGCCTTCGGCCAGATCGTATTCGATACGGGTATAGCAATAATCGGTCACGTCTCCCGGCGCGCCGTTCGCAGGTTTCAGCACAATATCCCCCTCGCTGTTGGACTCGAATCGTATGCCATCTGAATCGGTTTGGATTTCAAACGGGACCGCGACGGATTACCCCGCGGCTTCGTTCGAACGGGACCGCGCCGCATTAGCGCGCGGGTACGATTAATATAAAGGAATGACCGCGCGAAAACAGCAATAATCCCGGTGCCGTAAAATAAACCATGCGGAGCAATGGACGGTTGACAAAACCCCCGCGTTTCATTAAGAATAACGCCAGGAACGACTCCGTTCCGCGCTCAAATTCACCGCCCTGAACCGAATGTCGCCGAGGCCAGCCATGACCATGACCGACCTTTCCCAGCAGACCGAACCCGCGATCGAAGTCCCCCGGATTGTGGACGATGAGCAGATCCAGTTCTACGTGGACAACGGCTATCTCGTCGTTCCCGACCTGATGACCGGCGAGGAACTGCAGGAACTGAAGGACGACCTGGTGGACGTGGCGCGGGGGAAGTATCCCTGCCGGGGACTCGATCCGCCGAAGCCCGACGACACCGACGAGGACGTGCTGCAACGCATCCTGTGCATACACCAGCCGCACTTCGTCAGCCAGGTGATCGAGAAGTACGTGCGCCATCCGAAGATCTGCGGCGTGCTGAGCCAGATTACCGCGGCCCACCTGCCCTACTGGGACGGTAGTGTCAAGTGCATGCAGTCCATGTACTTCATCAAACCGCCCCGGTTCCAGGGCCAGGCGTGGCACCAGGACGAGATCTTCATCCCCACGCGGGACCGGTCCCTGATCGGCGCATGGATCGCCGTGGACGACGCCACCATCGAAAACGGGTGCCTGTACGTCATCCCCGGTTCCCATCGCAACGGCTACCTGTACCCCCAGCGGGCTCACGAGAACCCCGATGAGTTCGACTTCGCCCCCGAGAGTTACGGCTTCGACGAATCAGTGGAAGTGCCGGTCGAAGTCGGCGCCGGCGCCCTGGTCTTCTTCAACGGCTATCTCCTGCACCGGTCCTACAAGAACCGGAGCGACCAGCCCCGTCGCGTGCTGGTGAACCACTACTGCAACGCGTGGAGCCTGCTGCCGTGGGGTATCGAGGAGGGCGAGCGCCCTGCCACGGCCGACCGGCGCGTAATCGTTCCGGTTTCCGGCACCGACCCCTACGCCTGGAAGGGCTACGAACCCACGCAGGACGAGATCTGGATCCGCAACTGCAAGGCGGCGGATGAGATGAAGGAGGAGGCGCACTAGGCGGTCTCTCTTGGACCCCGTACAGTCACTCCCTGACCGCCTCGAACCCGATGATGGGGGGCGCGGCCATGAATTCGTCCCAGAACTTGTTGTTCCGCTCGGACGGATGCAACTGCGGGTCGACCCAGCGAAAACCCGTAAAGCCAGCTTCCTCGAAGACCCTGCAGTAGGTTCCTGGCGACAGATAGTAGTTGTTGAACTCGAACCGCGTGCCGTCGTCGTTCGTGAACCGGTAGACTATGGGGTCGCCTTCGTTCGGCGCCTCGGCCCTCCTCGTGTATACCTTCTCAAATCCATACCGGGCGTATGAGACCGTGCCGCCGGGTGCATTCAGGACATTGTCGTTGAAACCCACGAACCGCCCGCCCGGTTTCAGCGCGCCGTGGGCCGCCCGGACGAAACGAAGGAGTTCGTCCGCGTCTCGGGCGTAGTTCAGCAGGTACAAGGCCACGACGAGATCGACCGGTTCGTCCAGGACCAAGGCCGCCGCGTCCCGGTTCAGATACCGGCAACCCGTGGGGCGCGCGCGTTCCTCGGCCTCCGCCAGCCGGATCATTTCGGCCGAGACGTCGACGCCGAGCACCTCACCGGCGCCGGCCTGTTTCAGCTTGCGCGTATAAAACCCCTCGCCGCAGGCCAGGTCGAGCGCCTTCACCCCGCTGATGTCCCCAAGCATTTCGAAAAGCGTGTATTCCTCGATGTATTTGCGAAAAGACAGTTGCTTGGAGTCTTTGTAGGCCCCGGCGATGGCGTCGTATTCGGATTCGGCTGGTTGCGTCATATAGGTTTCCCTTTGCTTTGCCTCTCACATTATACCTGAACAGAACAGTGTTTCAAGTTCCATTGTCTCATTCAGAAGCGGTTTACACGGCCCGCAGGTCCATGCGCTTCGCCCGCAATTCCGTTGACGAAACGGCCTCCTCCGCATAGTTTTCCCATTATTTGAAAAACCGGATCCCATTGTAAAAGTAACGTCCCGTTTCCCTGTGGAGCTCCCGTGAACGTCATCTGCGTCTGCCTGGACACCTTTCGCGCCGACATCATCGGCCCGGGCAGGAAGTACAGCCACGCGTACACACCCAATCTCGACGCGTTTCACCGCAGCAGCATCCGGTTCAACCGCGCCTTCGGAGAGGGACAGCCCACGCTTCAGGTACGCCGGGCGCTGTTCACCGGGATGCGAAGTTTCCCGTGGCGGTACAACTTCGATCGGCGCGGACACTGGCACCATGCGCCCGGCTGGCACAAGATCCCGCCGGAGCAGGACACGATCGCGGAGGTCCTGCTGGAACGGGGGTACCTTACTGCCCTCATCGCCGACACGTACCACATGTTCAAGCCCACCATGAACTTCTCCCGGGGGTTCGCCCATCTGGATTTCGTGCGGGGACAGGAATCGGACAACTGGAAGAGTGGCGATCCGAAACTGGTCGAAGCGCAACTCGCCCGGCACGTGAGGCAGCCCGTGGACATGTTGAGGCATGCGGGACTGGTGAACTACCTGCTGAACCAGCGCCACAGGAAGGACAAGGACGACTACCAGTGCGCCCGGGTGTTCAATTCGGCCAGCGCGTGGCTCGCGGACAACCATACGGCGGGGCCCTTCTTCCTGTGGGTCGACAGCTTTGATCCCCATGAGCCCTGGGACCCGCCGACGGAATACGCCGACCGGTATTTCGAGCACGACGGTCTCGATTTCATCGTACCCGGTCCCGCATACGCCCGTGACGGATCAGGCAGACCAGGCGGATCAGGCGGACCAGGCGAGCCAGGCGGACCAGGCCAACCGGGCGGTCCGTCGGAAGCGGAACTCCGTCGCATCGAGGCGCTGTACCTGGGGGAGGTCACCCTGGTGGACGAGTACGTGGGCCGGTTGCTGAATGCGGTGGCGGACCTGAACCTCCTCGATGAAACCCTGATCGTGATCCTGTCGGACCATGGGACCCAGTTGCTCGACCAGGGGAGCTTCGGCAAGGGACCAAACGAACTGCATCCCTTCAATACACAGCTCAACCTCATGATGCATGTACCTGGCGGTCCGACGGACGTGGACGTGGACGCCTTCGTGCAGAACCACGACCTCATGCCCACGCTGCTCGGCCGGCTCGGGGTACGGGCGGACTGGACGGACGGCGAGGACCTGTGGCCGCTGGTCACGGGTGAAAAGGCCGCCATCCGTGATCGGATCGTGACCGGGTGGGCGTCCTTCATCACGGGCAACGCCGTGGGCCGGGCCAGTGTGCGGGACGACCGCTGGAACTTCTGCACGTCGGTGGGCTACGAGGACGAGAACGGCGATGAACTCTTCGACCTGGAGGACGATCCGGAAGAACGGCGGAATGTCGCAGGACAGCATCCTGACGTTGTCTCGGAGCGCCGAAGCGACGTGGAGGCGGTCCTGGGCCAGCCCCTCCCCGGCCGGATGGTGGAAGTATGCGATCCCGCCCCGGCGCCCATGACGCACTGGCTGGAGCAACGGTTGCGGAGTAGCTGACCTTAAGGGGATGCAATTCGCGGGGATTCGCATGGACTTGTACAATTGTACAACTATCCACCACGAGCACGTCGTGTCGCCGACGGAGTGGCCATGCGACTAGCGAAAAAGGCCGCGATCGTGACGGGCGCGGGGGACGGAATAGGACGGGGCATCGCGCTGGCGCTCGCCCGGGAAGGCGCCGCGGTGGCGGTGTGCGACATCAACGCCCAAACCGTCGCGGAGACCGGCCGCCTGGTCGCGGACACGGGCCGGCCCGTCCTGGCGGAAGCGCTGGACATCACCGACCATGACCGGGTTCGGTCCTTCGTGGACGACGCGGCGTCCCGGTTCGGCAGGATCGACGTCCTGGTCAACAACGCCGCCATCATGCCCGTAAGCCCCATCGAGGACCAGGATGAGGAGACCATGTCCCGCATCCTCTCCGTCAACCTGCTGGCACCGGCCGTCTTCAGCAAGTACTGCATTCCGCATATGCGGGCGGCAGGCGGCGGATCGATCATCCACATGGCCAGCGTGACGGGCCATAACGGCCATCCGGGCGTGGCCGTCTACGGGGCGACGAAAGGTGGACTGATCGCCCTGGCCCGGGGCCAGGCCATGGAACTGGCCGAAGACGGTATCAGGGTCAACACGGTTTCACCCGGCACGGTGGATTCGCCCATGCTGCACAACTTCGTGAAGGAGAACGCCGGGGATCCGGAGGCGGCACTCAGGGCTTTCGACCGCCTGCATCCCATCGGCCGGGTCGCCACCATCGGGGAGGTCGCCAACGTCTTCGTTTTCCTGGCGAGCGACGAATCCAGCGACATCACGGCGACGGACATCCGGTGCGACGGCGGCTACGCGGTCCAGGGACGACAGCCGACCGAATAGCGACAGGCAATCGAGGCAATGACGGCAATGAGCACCAGCGGCAAGGAGAACCTATGTCAGTAGGAGTTTGCGCGTACTCGTTCAACACGGGATACGACGCCTTTCAGCTCATGGACATGGCCGTCCAACACGGCCTTGGCGGCGTGGAGTTTCCTCCCGACGACTGCCTCCCCGATCTGTCCCCGGCCTCGCTGGAGCGGGCCCGTGCCCGGGCCGCGGAGAGCGGGTTGTACGTCGTGGCGGACGGCGGCCAGGTCGAGGGCGAAATGTTGCGGCGCCTGATACCCGCGGCCGCTGGGCTCGGTGCTTCGACATTGCGCGTGGTCATGAGCGGCGTCCTCGGCGGTGACCGCCGCCCGCTGTCGGGCCGGTGGATCGCCCATCTCGTCGGGTGCAGGGACATTCTGCACGCGGCGCTGCCCCTGGCCGAGGAACACGGGGTGACCATCGCGGTGGAGAACCACTCGGACGCCACGTCCCACGACATGCGCTGGCTCTGCGAAGAACTGGACAGCGCGTGCATCGGCATCACGCTCGATGTGGGCAACGTGCTGGCGGTCTGCGAGGAACCCTTCGGATACACGGAACGCATCCTCCCTTATCTGAAGCATGTCCACCTCAAGGATTACACGATCCATCCGTCCGACGAGGGGTACCGCATCGCGCGGTGTTCGCTGGGCAGCGGCGTGGTCGACTACCCCGGCCTGCTTTCCCTGATCGACGGATACCGGGGCCAGCGAGGCCCGGCGGACCGGTCCGGCCAGCCAGGATCGGACGGACAGCGCGGCGGAGTAACGAAAACCATCGAACTGGGCGCCATCTACGCCCGGCACGTGCGCATGCTCATGGATGACTACTGGGCGGAATACCCCGATCGCGATATCAGGGACCTGCTGCCGTTTCTGCGGCTGTACTGGTCCCACGTCCGGCCCGTCGGGGAAGACTGGCGCACGCCCAGGGAGAAGGATGAATCCACCGAGGCCCTGAAAGCATACGAGACGCGCGAGTTCGAAGAAAGCGTGGCCTATCTGAAGGAAATCGGAGCCGTTCAGGCGGGCTCCGGCACATCCTGAACCAGGCGGCAGATCCTTGAGCTTCTCCCATCAAACCGGCGACCATATCGAATAGAAAGCGGTTGAATAGAAAGCGGTTGAAATGAATATGACGCGCCTGGACCAATCCGACATGCACGGGTCCATCGGATCGATACCCGACCAAATGGAGGCGGCCTGGGAGGCCATGGCGGGACGCACTTTCCCCGACGCCTGCCGGAATGTCAATCACGTGGTCCTGTCGGGCATGGGCGGATCGGCCCTGGGCGCCCACCTGATACAGGACGTCTTTCGCGACCGTCTGCGCGTGCCGGTGACCGTCGTATCCGATTATACGGCCCCTTCGTGGATCGACGAGCGGACTCTTATCGTGCTGTCCAGCTACTCCGGCGGCACGGAGGAAGTGATGGCCATGGCGGAGCACGGCGTGTCCAACGGGATACCGATGATCGCCCTCACCACGGGAGGCGACCTGGAAACGTTCGCCGGGCGCCATGGACTGCCGGCCGTGGTGTTCGGCAGCGAGCTCAACACCTGCGGGCAGCCGCGGATCGGCCTGGGCTACGCGGTCACCTACCTCCTGGCGATGTTCCGGCAACTGGGGTTCGTGGAGCTGGCCGAAACCGAGGTGACGAGCGCCCTCATGCTGCTCCGGGAGACCAACCCGGTTTACGCTGCGCCCGGTGAGGAGAACCCCGCCCATGAGTTGGCCTCGGCCACGCGGGGGAAGTCGATCCTGATCATGGCTTCCGAGCATCTCACGGGCAACGCCCACATCCTGGCCAACCAGTGGAACGAGAACGCCAAGAACCTGGCCGTCTGGTTCGCCATACCGGAATTGAATCACCATTTGCTCGAAGGGATGACCCACCCCGCGGAGCACCGAGACGGACTCGCCGCCGTGCTCATCCAGTCCGGCCTGTACGATCCGCGCAACCGGCGCCGCCACGAGATCACCCGCACGCTGCTCGAGAAGCAGGGGATCGCGTGTTCCGTCGTAACGCCCCGGGGAGAGACGGCGCTCGAGCAGGCCTGCGACCTGCTTCTGCTCGGTGCCTACGCCAGTTTCTACCAGGCAATTATGAACGACGTCGATCCGTCGCCCATTCCCTGGGTCGATCAGTTCAAGCAACTGATGGCTTCGAGAGACGGTAAGGTATGAGTGAAATCGTCACCTACCTGCGGGGAAAGACGCTGCTGATCACCGGCGCCACCGGTTTCCTTGCGAAAGCGGTCGTGGAGAAGATCCTGCGGTGCGCCCCGGAAGTCGGCCGTATCTACCTGGTCGTCCGGGCCCGCCGGAGGAAGGACGGTACCACGCTTACGGCGCGGGAACGGGTGGAGGAAGAGATCCTCCAGTCCGCCGCCTTCGCCCGGCTTCGCGAGACCCACGGCGATCGTTTCGCGGATATCATGCGTGCCAAGGTCCACGCTGTCGAGGGCGACCTTACCCTGGACCACCTCGGACTGGAACCGGACCTGTACCGCCGGCTCGCGGCGGAAGTCGACGTCGTGCTCACCTGCGCGGCGTCCGTGACCTTCGACGAAGAAATCGACGCCGCGCTTCAGCTCAACACCCTCGGCGCGCGGCGCATGCTGGAATTCGCCAAATCGTGCGGCGACGCCATGCTGGTCCACGTCTCGACGGCCTATGTCAACGGCCAGACCAAGGGTCGCATTCCCGAAGCCCCGCCCCGTCCGGACTGGTCCATGGCCCAGGAAATGGGGCGAAGCGACGCGCCCTTCGACCTGGAACGGGAAATACGGGACATAATTACCAGGGCGGATGAGATCCACGACGACTCCCGGTCACCGGAACAGCAGGATCGTTTCAGGAAGATGGCGCTGCAGCAGAACCCAAACCCGACGCAGCGCTGGCTCGACGCCCAGATGGAGACCTTTCGCAAGCGCTGGCTCAAGGAACGGCTCATCGAGGAGGGCATGCGCCGCGGACAGCAGTGGGGGTGGCACGACAGCTATACCCTGACGAAGGCCATGGGCGAGCAGTTGATCGTCAAGCACCGGGGCGACCTGCCCACGGCTATCATACGGCCGTCTATCGTGGAAAGCGCGCTGGTCGAGCCCGAACCGGGATGGATCGAGGGGCTCAAGGTGGCCGACCCGCTCATCGATGCGGTGAGCAAGGGGCGCCTGCCGGACTTCCCCGGCCAGAAAGAAATGATCGTGGACATTATCCCGGTGGACATCGTGGCCAATACGACCCTGGCGGCCATGGCGCGCACGGCCCGGGAAGGCGGGATCGGCGTGTACCACGTATCGACGGGCGACCGGAATCCCGTCCTCTTCCATCAGGCCTTCGAGCACTCATACGAGTACTTTCAAAAATACCCCCGCCTGAACCGGAACAACGAACCCATACCGATCCAGCGATGGACCTACCCGACCCTTGGCCAGTTCCGGCGCCGTTACAACCTGCGCTACGTCTACCCCCTGAACGCCGCGTTGTGGACGCTCAACCGCTTCAACCGGATCACCCTGCTGAACAACCTGAAGCGCAGAATCGCCGTGATGCAGTCGGCGATCTCGCGCATGCTGTACTACGCCGCGATCTACAGTCCCTACACGTCCCTGGAATGCACCTTCGAGACGGACCGCACGGTAGAGTTGCACGAAAGCCTGGATCCGGAGGACCGGCAGCTCTTCAGCGGCGACGTCTCCAGGATCCACTGGAAGACGTATTTCCAGGAAATCCATATCCCCGGCCTGAAACGCCACGTGCTGAAGACCGATGAGCCGAAGCCCGCGGTCACGGAAGAAGAGGAGGTGGCGGAGCGGTCCGGGTTCGCCCAGGCCGGGGAAGACGCCCTGCCCCATCTCGATACGCTGACGGACATACTGGCCAAGAGCGCGGACATGTACGGAGACAAGACCGCGCTGCAGATGCAGCGGGACGATGGCTGGACCCGCTATTCCTTCAAGGACGTGTTCGCCCTGGCCGGACACATCGGCTGGCAGTGGCGGTCCAGCGGCCTGCATCCGGGCGACCGAGTCTTGCTCTACTCTGAGAACCGGCCCGAATGGGGAGTCGCCTGTTTCGCCGGGATGGTGGCCGGGGCCGTGCTCGTGCCCGTGGACCGCCGGTCGACACCCCAGGAAGTGTGGCGCATCGCCCGGTTCACCGAATCGAGGGCCATCCTCTGCACGGAAGGCGGTCACGCATTGCTCACGGCGTCGGCGGAACCCGGCGGCGAACCGGCGGAGCCCTGCGGCGACGTCATGTTCTGGAATATCGAAAACTACGGACTGCCGTTCGACGCACCTCGACGGTCCGCGACGCCCGTAACCGTGAACGAGGAGCCGCCCCCATGGGCGCCGGTAGAACCCGATTCCCCGGCCGCTATCATGTTCACCCGGGGCATGGCGGCCGAATCCCACGGCGTGGTCCTGACCCATCGGAACTTCGTTTCGAACCTGCTGTCCCTCGCCGAGATCCTGCGCGCCTACCGGACCGACCATTTCCTGTCCCTGCTGCCCATGAGCCAGGCTCTGGAGTTCACGGGCGGATTCCTCATGCCTTTCTACGCGGGGGCGACCATTACCTATACCACGTCGGTGCGGCCGAGGTCCCTGGTCGGCCTGATGGATGAAACCGGGGTCAACTGCCTGATCGCGGCGCCCCGGTTATTCGGACTGTTGCACGGGTCGCTGCGACAGACGGCCGAGAAAAACGGCGAAAGCGTCGTTTCCCGCATGCGGCTGCTGGTCAGCGGCGGCGGCACGCTCGAATCGGATCTGTACCACGCCTACCGGGAGATCGGGCTGACGATCCACGAGGGCTACGGGCTCACGGAAGCGGCCCCGGTCGTGACCGTAAATCCCATGGACCGAAGCAAGCCCTCTTCAGTCGGCGTGGCCCTGCCGGCGGTAGACGTTGAAATCCAGGCCCCCGATAAGGAAGGCAACGGCGAGATCATCGTGCGCGGGAACAACGTCATGCAGGGGTACTTCCGAAACCCAGCGGCAACGGAGAACCGCCTCCGCGGCGGGTGGCTTCACACTGGGGACATCGGTCGCATCGACCGCGACGGCTATCTGTATATCGCGGACCGCCTGGAGCGCCTGGACCAGGCAACCGGGTCCGCCGGGTCCGCCGGATCCGCGCCAGGAGGCCCAGGCGGACCGGAAGGAGCGGCCGGTCGGCGGGCGGGACGCTTCGTAAACGGCCGGGAACACGGCGCGACGGCCTTCTTCGACGTGGACGGCACTATCGTGGATGCGACGATCGTACACTACTACGCTTTTTACAGGACCTGGGGGTATTCCGCCCCGCGGCGTCTCCTCTGGACCATCGGATTCCTGCCGAAAGTCCTCTATTACATCGTCCTGGACAAGATCAGCAGGAGCCGTTTCATCCAGTCGTTCTACCGGCAGTACCGGGGTTTCGGTCGCGGGGAATGCGTTTCGAGGAGCGAACAGCTTTTCGAAAAAGTCATGCGTCCACGCATGTACGCCGGGGCCGTCGATCGCATTCGGGCGCACCAGCAACGGGGCGAGCGCGTGGTCCTGGTCACCGGGTCCCTGGATTTCGTCATGGAACCGCTGGCGGAATACACCAAGTCGGACGACCTCATCGCCCTGTCCATGAAGGAAGAGGACGGCCGGCTGACCGGCGAGACGGAAGGGCCGCCCATCGGTGACGAGGCGAAAGCCCGAATCGTCCGGGATTACGCCGAGCGCCGCGGTATCGATCTGGCCCGGTGCTATGCCTATGCCGACAGCAGTTCGGACGAGCCCATGTTGAGCGTGGTAGGACACGCCGTCGCCGTGAACCCCGGCGGAAAGCTGAAGAAGGCCGCGGATGCCGGCGGATGGGAAGTCGTGCACTGGACCCATGTATGAAAGCCGTACAGTACATCAAGAGCGTACCCCGGTACCTGTTCGTCCGCACCCTTGGCCACCGGCGCCCCGGCTCGGCCACCGGCGCGCTGTCGTGCATCCGCATGGCGGACGTCGATCCCCCCTCGCTTCCGACGCCTGAATGGATGCAGGTCAGGCCGCTGTTGAGCGGAATCTGCGGATCGGATCTTTCCACCATTCGGGCGAAAGGCAGCCCCTATTTTTCGCCCCTGATCTCCGCGCCTTTTGTCCTGGGTCACGAAGTGGTAGGCCAGGTGGAGGAGACCGGTGCAGGTCCCGGGGACGTTTCCCGGGGCGACCGCGTGGTGATCGAACCCGGACTCTGCTGCGCCGTCCGGGGAATCCACCCTCCTTGTCCGTCCTGCAGGGAAGGAGACTTCGGCCTGTGCGAGATGGTCATGCACGGAGACATTTCCCCAGGGATACAGACGGGGTACTGCAGGGACACGGGCGGTGGATGGAGTACGTCTCTGGTGGCGCACCCCTTCCAGGTCCACCGGGTGCCCGATCGGCTTTCCGACGAGGAAGCGGTCCTGGTCGAGCCCTTCAGCTGCTGCCTGCACGCCGTGCTCAAGTCCTTCCCCGGTGACGACGAGACCATCCTGGTGATCGGTTGCGGCGCCGTCGGACTACTCACCATCGCGGCCGTCCGGGCCCTGGGAGGGAAGTGCCGCATCCTCGCCGCCGCACGGTATCCCCATCAGCAGGCCCTGGCGGCCGCCCTCGGCGCCGACCGCGTCATCGACCGGGACGAAGACCTCTACAATACGGTCAGCGAAGTGACGGGGGCTGAGATCCACCGGCCCGAGATCGGGAGGCCCGTATTCATCGGCGGCGTGCACCGGACCTTCGACTGCGTCGGATCGTCGCGCACCATCGACGACGCGCTGCGGCTGACCGGCTCCGGCGGCGTCGTTACCGTCGTGGGCATGCCGGGCATTCCTTCCGGTATCGACTGGACGGCGGTTTGGTACAAGGAATTGAAGGTGCAGGGAGCCTACGCCTACGGGACGGAGGAGTACGAAGGCCGGTCCGTCCGGACCTTCGACCTGGCCATGGATCTGATCGCGTCGGAGAAGGTCGGCCTTAAACCCCTCGTGACGGACCTCTTCCCCCTGAAGGAATACCGGAAGGCCATCGGCCGGGCCCTGGAAGCCGGCCGGCAAGGCGCCGTCAAGGTGGCCTTCGACCTGAGAAACGAACCGGGCCCGTAAGTCCGGTGGGGGCCGCGCCGAGGTTTCAACGGTAACCGTGCGAATCGGAGCACACTCGTGCCCTACCTGAAGTTGTTGCACGCAAAAGACCCGCAAGTCCATGTCCTGTCGAGGGATGTCACTACCCTGGGCCGTTCCGGCGAGGCCGATATCGCCATAGGCGGCGACCGGGGCGTTTCGAAGCTCCATGCGCGAATCGAAACGGAGACGTCGGGCTACGTGATCGCGGACCTGGGCAGCCGGAACGGGACCTACGTCAACGATCATCCAATCGGCGGCAAGCCCGCCCCGCTGCTGCCGGGTGACCGCATCAGGCTCGGACGATCGGTTTTCGTCTTCGAGGGGGGAGAACCCGAAGAGAGTACCGATGATCTGCAAGCGCCGGCCTCCCTCTTCCGGGCGGACCAATTGCCGTACACGATGGCGGGCGGCACACCCGCCGTGAGGCACGAGGATACCGACGGACGGCTGCTGAAACTCACGGAGCTGAGCAAGGAAGTCATGACTGCCCGCAGCGAGGCCGAACTGGGCGCACTCGTGACGCGAAGCCTGCTGGATTGGCTGGAGGCGGACTGCTGCGCGATCGTCCATCCCGTTGAGACCGGGGAGGGCTACGTTTTCGAAATCCAGACGCTGGCCTCCCGGCCCGGTTACGAAGATCGGTCGATTGCGATCAGCACGACGGCGGTGAGACAGGCCCTGGAACACCGGATGGCCTCGATCACTTCGAACGCCCTGGGGGACGAGCGGTTCAGGGACCGGCAGAGCGTGATCGTCCGCCGGCTGGTGTCCATATTATGCGTGCCCCTGTGGCATGAAGACCGGGTGTTCGGCCTGCTTTACCTCGATTCCGCGGATCCGGCCGTGGAGTTTACCGTGGACCATCTCGGGCTGGCCAGCGCGGTGGCCAACCTGACCGCCATCAAGACCGACAACCTGCGCCTGTTCGATGCCGCCGTGGCCAAGAGCGCACTGGACAAGGAACTGGCCCTGGCCGGTGAGATCCAGGCCGGGCTGCTGCCGGGGGAAAGCTATGCCTTCAACACGCTGGCCTGCGCGGGCGCCCATGTGTCCTGCGAGGAGATCGGCGGGGATTACTATGACTTCATTCCTTATGGCGAGGACGTCCTGACAGTGACGATCGCCGACGTCACCGGACACGGCCCGTCCAGCGCGCTACTCATGGTCGCCTGCAAGACCATGCTGACCACCCTCATCGACATCGGCGTACCGCTGGTGGAACGCATCGGCAGGCTGAACGAGTACATACTCCATCATTCCTCGGTGAGCCAGTTCATCACCTTCTTCCACGCCGATATCGATACCCGGGCGAACACCCTGCGGTACTGCAACGCCGGACACAATCCGCCCATGCTCCTGTCGGGGGATGGACCGGTTCAGAAGCTGCATTCAGTCGCGCCGCCGCTGGGGATCGCCGACGTCTCCTTTGAGATGGAATCGATATCGTTTGAACCGGGAACCAAGCTGGTCATGTATACCGACGGCGTCACCGAGGCGGCCAACGCCGAAGGCGAGCTGTACGAAGAACAAAGACTCGAGTCTCTGTTGAAGAAGCACAGGGGCCAGGATGCGGGCGCATTGAAGGACACCGTCATGGCGGCGGTGTTCGGGTATTCAGCGGGATCCCGGCAGTGTGACGACGTCACCCTGGCCGTGGTGGAGTATACCGGCACGTAATACCTGCACGTCGCCGTGGATCCGTCAAATCCAGCCGTGATCGGTGTTTACCGGCGTGCCGGACTGCTGGTGGGTCCACTGTCCCCCGCTGGCCAGCGGCACCTCCCGGCCTGAAATGGAAGACTGCTCCGCGGCGAACAGGATCTCCATGACGTGACGGCCCCATTCTCCCGGGGTGGGCGGCTCTATGTTATCGCGTATCGCCTCGACGAACCCCTTCCACTCATTGTACATGGGATGGGGAGGGTCGTCGAAGGGCACGTCTTCCCACCGATTGTCCTTGCCTATCCTGACGTACTTCTCGCCTGACTCGCTGAAGCGCAGCGATCCGTTGGCGCAGATCACCTGGCACTCGTGGTTGGGTCCGCCATCGGCGTAGCCGACGGCCACCGCCACGCCCGACGTGCCGTTCTTGTAACGAATGAAGGCCGTGGCGGAATCGTCCGCGGCCTGGTAGTGCGCCCGATTGCCGATGCTGGCGGAGACCGAGACCGCCTGCGAGGCCATGACCCAGGAGAGCCGGTCCACCACGTGGACCCCGTTGGTCATCCACATACCGCCGCCGTGGAACCGGCTGCGGTACTGGGGCCTGCGGCCGCCGTGCCCCCAATTCTTGGACATGTAGCACACCCCCGTGATGGCCGGTCCCAGGATGCCGGAATCCAGGATCTCCTTGGCCTTCACGCTGGTGCCGTAGAAGTGCTGCGTTAGTCCCACCATGAGCTTGACGCCGTTGGCCGCGGCGGCGACGATCATGTCGTCGCACTGGTCCAGGCTGATCGCCATGGGTTTCTCCACCAGGACGTGCTTGCCCGCGTTGCAGGCGTCCACGGTCAGCCGGTGATGCAGCTGGTGGCCGAGGACGATGGCCACCGCTTCGACCTCGTCGTCCTCAAGCAGTTCCGTGTGAGTGGCGTACCCCCTGGAGATGTCGTACCCGTCCATGTATTCGCGGCGCTTTTTCTCGAGCAGATCGGCGACCGCCACGATCTCCACGCCGTCCAGGTTCGCTATGGCCTCGCAGTGGGGACGGGCGATGCCGCCCAGTCCGATGATGCCGACGCGCAGGTTAGACACGGGTGAGGCTCCTTTGATGGGTGTGGGGAATCGGATCGACGGCGGTCGTGGCTGCCTCCGTCGCCGGTATCTTATTGTTTGCCAGCCGTATTCGGCCCCTGTATACTTTACTTGTTATAAACCTGATATAAAAGTCGCCTAAGCACGAAGTTGCGACCGTTGATCTTTCCCGGATCGCGTTGGCGAAACGATACGATCACGGTAGCACTGTAATTCGTCGTAGGCCGGTTAACAACCGTTATTCGCGGTCGACTTCATGACGATTTCCCGGAAGATCGCCTATAGGGAGCGTACCATGTACCCGATCCGTAAGCACGCACGCGCGGCCAGGCGAGCCCGCGGCGTGGCACTCACCGTCCTCATCCAGTGGATCACCCTTTCGGCTGCCGCCCAGTACACGCCGGTAGGCCCCGACGACGTGGTCGATCTTTCGCCTGTCATTTCCGGGCGCCACTACCAGTACTGGCCGGGCGGACAGGTACACCACCAGCCCCTCGTTGTGCCCTATATCGTACACGGAGACCGGCCGTGGGCGTCGGACCTGATTATCCTGGACGAAAACACGGCGACGCAGACGGACACGCCAGCCCACATGATGCCGCCCCAGCACAGCGGGTTGCCGAACGCCCATTACTGGGGCGATCTTACGGTGGAAAAAGTACCGGCCTGGCAATTAGTGGGCGAAGTGTACAAGATCGACGGCCGGTCCATGCTGGACCAGGCCCCGCCGGGCGTGAGCCCCCTGTTCACCATAGATGTAGTAAAGGCCGCCGAGGCGGCGCGCAGGCCCATGGGACCGGGCGACGCCGTCCTGTACTGGAGCGGGTACGACGACCGCCACGACCGGCCCGCGCCGGACGACCGCCGCCTGATCGTTGAACCCGTCGCGGGGACGGCACCTGGATGGCCCGCGCCGGACTACGACGCGGCGGAATACGTCGGCAGCCGGGGAGTCTGGCTCATGGGCATCGACAGTCCGAGCATGGGCGGGCTGGGTCCGCCCCGCTACATCGCGTCGGGTCCCGACGGCATGTACGTAAATCCCCTCGCCCTGGAAAGCCATCTCGGCCATTTCAAGTACGGTGCCGTGCACACGGAGGGACTGATCAACCTGGACAGGACGCCCAACGGATCCCTGTACATCGCCCTTCCGGTCAAGCACGAGAACTCACCCACGGTGGAAACGCGGGCGGTGGCCATAACCAATCCGGACCTGGCTGCGCGTCTGCTTGAGGCCGTTAAGTCGAAACGGGTGGTCGACCTCTCCGTAACGCTGTCCATGGACCGCCCCGTCTGGTGGCCGGGCCGCGGCGTGGGCCGTCACGTCTTCCCCTATTCGAGGGTGCAGCCGGTGAACTATTTCGATGGTCCCTTCGGCCCCTACTGGGTCAACACCCACTTCATGGATGCTCATACCGGGACCCACGTGGATCCGCCCGCGCACTACGGCCCTCCGCCCGGATTCGACACGGGCAGGTATGACGAAACGGTCCGTGCCGCGCTAAGGGAGTTCGAGGCCGAGCACGGTCCGCTGAAGCGCACGGAGATGACGACGGAAAAAGTCCCGCTGCACCACTTCATGGGGCCCGCCCGGGTCGTCAACGTGCAGCACCGTGTGGGGACGACCTCGTGGGATGACTGGCCGGCTTCACCGGCCATCACGCTGGACGATGTCAGGAGACACGAGGATCTGTACGGGGAGATCGAGGACGGCGAGGTCGTGCTCTTCCATACGGGACATACGGACACACACTTCCGCCGCTTCATCCGGGTCCTGGTGGAACAGAGTGTCAAAGCGCCCCTGGACGGACAGTCCGAGGGATGGCCGGCGCCGGGTGCGGAAGTTATCGCCTACCTGGCCGGGAAAGGCGTGAAACACGTGGGCATCGATGCACCCGACATGGGATCAGTGGACCCGGTGGAATCGATGAAGACGCACTGGGCGGCGGTGAACCACGACATGATCTTCACGGAGTATCTGATTGGCGTGGGGCAGCTTCCGCCGAAAGGCGCTTTCTTCATCTTCCTGTGTCCCCGCCTCGAAAACAACCACGGCGGACCGGGCCGGGCAATCGCGATACTCCCGTAAAGTGGCGTCACGATCGCCTCCCGCCCGGGCGGCGAGGTCCCCCGCCCGGGGCAGGTCCGCCCGACCGGGCGGCCCATCTGGTCCGCCCGACCGTGTCAACCGCGCCCGCCCGGTACAGGTTCACCCGCCGGTGTCTTACGAATCGTCCGCGTCCCGTCCCACCCCCAGGGCGTCCGCGACGCGGTTGATGTAGTTGAACCACGACGCGATCAGGGTGATCTGGAGGATCGCTACGTCGTCGAACCCCTCGGACCGCAGTCCTTCGAGATCGGCCTTCCGGATCTGCGTGGCATCCTCGGTAAGCCGGATGGCGAAATCCAACATCGCCCGGTCCTGCGCGTTCAGCGGCGCCTTGTCGTAGTCGTACTTGATCGCTTCGACCAGTTCGCCGTCCAACGTGACCCGACGCAGAAACTCTGCGTGCGAATCAATTCAGTAAACACACCGGTTTCTCGACGAGACGATGGTCGAGATCATCTCGTGCTGCCTGCGGCTCAACGGAAGATCCGGCGACAGCAACACCCCGAAGGTGGCGAAAGCATGATGCAGCGCCTCCGGGATCAATGAATGGGACGCCACGATGCCGGACGTGCCGTCGTCTGTGGGATGCACCGGCGTGTCGTACTCCGTGGGATAAAGCGCGCGCTGTGCCTCGAGGGCGGCGAGCAGCCGTTCGTCCCCATCCGATGCGGAAACGGTCTTAATCCATGCCATGGGCTTCTCCTGACGGTCTTTGCTGCGAAGTCTGGTTTCTGAATACGAGAAAGTATACCGGTATCCCCAGGACCGTCACGCCGACGCCGAGCAGGGCCTGCACGGGACTGTTGCCGAAGAGCAGCACGAGCAGGACCGCGGCGAGGATCAGGAACAGCACCGGGGTGACGGGATAGAATGGGGTCCGGTAGGGTGGCGTCTCGGCCGACCTGCGACGAACCACGAACAGGCCCGCCACGGTGAGTGCGATGAACAGTACGGCCACGAAGATGAAGTAATCCAGGATCTGGCTGAAGGTCCCCAGCCACACCAGCAGCGAAGCCAGTCCGCCCTGGATGGCGATCGCGCGGTAGGGCGTGCCGAAGGCGGGATGGACCGCGCCGGCGAAGCGGAGGAAGACCCCGTCCCTGGCCATGGCGAAATACACCCTCGGCGCCATGAGCAGCAGTCCGGTCAGGCTGCCGACGATGGACAGGATGACCACGGAGGAAAACAGGATGCCGCCGCTGCGTCCGAAGAGCACCTCGCCGGCCTGCGCCGCGAAGGTCTCGTCGCTGGTGACCTGGGATACGGGCACGAGGTACATGAAGACGGCGCTGGTGGAGATGTAGGTCAACGCGACGATGCCTACGGCCAGCAGCAGCGCCCGGGGCAGGGTGCGCGCCGGGTCCTTGATTTCACCGGCCACCTTGTTCAGGTCCCACCAGCCGGCGAAGGCGAAGAAGGCGCCCACGATGCCGCCGGCGAGGGCGCCGAACAGCGGGCCGGAATCCGCGGGCCGCGCCACGAAAGGCGTGAAGTTCGACCAGTCACCGAGCCCCAGGCCGAACCCCAGGAGGGAGATGACCGCGAGCACCCCGACCTTGAACACGGTCAGCAGGACGATGATCCAGGCGCCGATGCGCACGCCGTAGATGTTGACGGCGGTGAGGACGGCCAGCACGGCGATGGCCAGCAACTTCATCGCAACCGGATCCATCGCGTAGATATGGCCCGCGTAGCTCGCCATCCCGGTCGCCAGGGTCGCCGTGATGCCCGGATCCAGCACCATCAGGGACATCCAGCCGTACAGAAAGGCCGTCGGCGTGCCGTAGGCCTCCCGGAGATAGACGTATCCGCCGCCCGCGTGGGGATACCTGGACGCCAGTTCACCGAAACACAGCGAACCGCAGAGGGCCATCCCGGCCATCGCCAGCCAGGTGACGAGCAGCAGCAGGGGCGATCCCAGCGACTTGGCCATCCCGGCGGGCACCAGGAAGATCCCCACGGCGATCATCCCGCTGATCACCATGGCCGTGGTCGGCCAGATACCCAGTTGTCGGCGCAGGTTACCCGTGGTCATGAACGCGTTTTCGTCGAGTTGGAAAACAGGACCGGCTGATCACACCAGTTCGGGTTCGTTTTCGATCCGGCTCAGCCAGTAGTGGTTGTCGAACTGGTCGTCACCGGTCAGAAACCGCCAGAAGTGGATCCGGTTGACATGTTCGATACGCTCTTCGTTCCCGTGCCACGGCTGGTTCGTGCTCAGGACATGGCTGACTTCCGGATCGTCGATGTCCTCCGTGTTCCACAGCCGGAGCTGCCTGACTGTCGGATTAAGGCGCAGCTTGAACATGTACCGCATCTCGTCGGTGCGATTCGGCTGGGCGCAGTGCCACATGCCGTGATGGAGCACGATCACCGTCCCGGCCTTGCAGATCATCGGCACCTGGCCCACGAAATTGTGGTAGCGGGCGATGTCGGATTCGCTGATGCGGCGGTAGTGGCTGCCGGGAAGGATCAGCGTGCCCCCCATCTCCCTGGGCGTGTCGTGGGCGAAATACATGAACTGGATGTCGAAGTGCAGCCGCGTGTCGATGATCGCGTCCGCGTGCCAGTGCTGTCCGAAATGGTGGCCTGCCGCTACGGTGTGCACGGCGTGGTGATCGTACAAAGGATCCGGACCGACGAGGCTGTGGATGATGCCCTCGATCTCCGGCAGCCTGAAAACGCGTCCCACGGCCGCGTCCGGCCAGATGGCGCTCAGGGGCGATCCCGCTTCTTCCCGTGGAATGGCCTGGTTGTCCATTTCCGCTTTCACAGCCTGGTTGAGGTCGTCGGGCACCAGTTCGTCGAAACGGAGATACCCCTCCGCGACGAACCGCGCCATTTGCTTCGAATTCAACAGATGGGTGCTGTCAGCCATCGACCACCTCCATTTTTTCGAGTATGTACTCGTACTTGAGATAGGACACCTGGTATTCCGTGCCCGGATAGGCAGGATACTGCTGGGGAAACTGGACGACCCGCCAGCCGTCCCGCATGGCGTCCACTACCGACGCGTAGGGCGGATCCGTAGCGCCGCCCGAGTCCGCGGCGTCCCCCGATGTATGGCGTTCGTCGGCGGCCGAGGTGCCGTCGAATTCGGACCAGGCCACGACGCCGGCATGCAGGTCGGGGGTCCGCAGGTAGAGCACCAGCAGTTTCTGGCGTGTTTCAGACATTAAGAACCCTTTCCGGTGATGCGTTCTATCGTGTCGGTGGTCGACATGCCGTCCAGCACGGGCACTCTCTCCACGCGGCCGCCGTAGGCTTCCACCACGTCCCAGCCCACCACTTCCTCGTGGCCGTAGTGACCTCCTTTGACCAGGACGTCCGGTTTGAGCAGGTTGAGCAGCGGGATGGGCGTTGGCTCGCTGAAAAGGACCACATGGTCCACGCAGGCCAGGGCGCCGAGCATGTAGGCCCGTTCCGTCTCGCCATAGATCGGCCGGCCTTCGTCCTTGATCGCCCGGACGGACGCATCGGTGTTAATGGCCACGATGAGCAGGTCGCCGTACGATCGCGCGGTCTGCAGGAGATGGACATGGCCCGGATGGAGCAGGTCGAAGCAACCGTTCGTGAATACGACGGTGGCGCCTCTCCGGCGCGCGCGCTCCACGACCGCTGCAAGTTCATCGCGTTCGAGGAGTTTACCGCGGGATTGCTGATCGTGCATAACCGGTCACAGCGTACGTTTTGGCGGTTCAAGCGAGTTGTCCTTGATGTAACATCGGGAGAGCGGGGCGTGTCAACCTAAATTACCGGGGGGAGGGCCGCCGGACTGTTGGGTTCAGGCGGCGGGACGGACGAGGTCAGGATCTCACGAACATCATGCCCGGCAATTGCCGCACCGCGCCTTTCAGTTCGAGCGCCAGCAGGATGCCGAGCGCCTGGGAGGACGTAAGGGAAAGGGCGGACGCCAGGTGGTCGATGTGTCTGGGATCCGAGGTAACCTGGCCGTACATGGATTCCTCTTCGGGCGGCAGTTCGAAAGCCGGGCCGGCCGGTTCCGGTTCCGACCGGATCGGGTCGAAGCCCAGCCGGGGCGCCAGTTCGTCGATCACGTCCTCGACCCGCTGGATCAACTTGGCCGTACCGTCCTTGATCAGCCGGTTCACCCCCTCGCTGCTCGCCGCGTCCAGCGGTCCGGGTACGGCAAAGACCTCGCGGCCCTGGTCCAGGGCGAAGCGTGCGGTGATCAGCGCTCCGCTGCGCTTGCCGGCCTCCACCACGATCGTTCCCAGCGTCGAACCGCTGATAATCCGGTTTCGCTGGGGGAAATTAACGGCGTCCGGGCCGGTTCCGAAGGGGTGCTCCGTCATCACGGCGCCATGTTCCCGGATGGTCGCCATCAGCTTGCGGTTCTCCGCGGGGTACGGCCGGTCGAGGCCCGAACCCAGTACCGCCACCGTGCGGCCGTTGCCGCGCAGTGCGGTCCGGTGGGCGAGTGTGTCCACGCCCCGCGCCAGGCCGCTCACGACGGTGAACCCGTATGAGCTGAGTTCCGCGCTGAAGGACTCGGCCATCTTCCGGCCATAGGCGGAGGTAAAACGCGTCCCCACGATGGCGATGGACTGCTCGTCCTCCGCTTCCCAGCCGCCGGAAACGAAGAGCAGCGGCGGCGGATCGTAGATCTCGAGTAGCCGATCGGGATAGTCGCGGTCGCGGAAGGTGACGATGCGCGCGTCGTGCCGATCGAGCAGGCGCAGTTGGCGGTCGACGAAGGCCTCGTCCCGGTGCCCGCGCACCGCCCGGGCGATCTGTGGTCCCACCCCTTCGGTCTCGGCCAGTTCGTCCACGGTGGCGGACAGGGCCGCGGCGGGCGACCCGAACTGGCGCAACAGCGCGTGGAACCGCGACGCGCCCACGCCCGGCACGCGCGCAAGGGTCAGCCAGGACGCCAGGTCCGCCATGGACAGGTCGGCCATAGACAAGTCCTCCATAGCCAGGTCCTCAAGGGACGGGCCATTCGGTGCATGATACGGATTACGGAACTAACCGGGAACCCGTCGGCACGGAACTCCGTCCGACGCGGTTCTTACAGATTAGTCGGGCGAGTCGGTTCCGATCTCGTGAAGAATCTGGCCGATTTCCCCGAGGAGGTCGGGGATGCCTTCTCCGGTGGCGGATGAGATCGCCAGCACGGGGTTGTTGCGCTGGCCCGCGTGCTTAGCGCGGTCGGGATCCACGACGAGGCCGTCCAGGGCGGAACGGTCCACGATCAGGTCCAGTTTGGAGAAGACGACCAGGGCGGGGCGGGAGAGGAGTACGGGATTGAACTGGCGGAGTTCATTGACGAGCACTTGGTAATCGTGCACGGGATCTGGCTGGCTTGCGTCGAGCAGGAAGACGAGGATCCGGGTCCGTTCGATGTGGCGGAGGAACTGGTGTCCGAGTCCCTTACCCTCGTGGGCGCCCTCGATCAGGCCGGGGATGTCCGCGAGGACGAAGCGGTCGTAGTCTCCCAGTTTGACGATGCCCAGGTTGGGTTCGAGGGTGGTGAAGGGATAGTCGGCGATCTTGGGTCTCATGGCGGACAGACGGGACAGCAGGGTGGATTTGCCCGCATTGGGATGACCGACCAGCCCGACGTCGGCGATCAGCTTCAGTTCGAGTTCCAGCAGGCGTTCCTCGCCCGGCTGGCCCTCCTCCCATCGCCGGGGCGCCCGGTTAGTGGACGTGGCGAAGGCCGAGTTGCCGCGGCCGCCATGGCCTCCCCGGGCGATGACCAGGGTCTGGTCCTCCCCGACCATGTCGGAAATCATCGAGCCGGACTCCCGGTCTTTGACGATGGTCCCGGGGGGGACGCCGATGACCAGGTCCGGGGCATTCCGGCCGTGCATGTCCTTGCCCTGTCCGTGGGTGCCGTTCCGGGCCCGGTACAGGTGCTGGTACTGGAAGTCGAGCAGCGTGCGCTTGCCCGGGTCGACCTGCAGGACGACATGGCCCCCGTCGCCGCCGTGGCCGCCGTCCGGTCCGCCCCGCGGCACGTTCTTCTCGCGGCGGAAGCTGCAGCAGCCGTTGCCGCCGCGTCCGGCTTTTACGTGGATTCTCGCGAAGTCGACGAACATGAGGGATACCCGAAGATCCGGCCGCCCAAGGCCTACATCCGCTCGATGATGGCGGTGCCGAATTCCGAGCACTTGACTTCCTGCGCACCGTCCATCAGGCGGGCGAAATCGTACGTTACGATCCTGCCCCCGATGGCTTTCTCGATCCCCTGGATAATCAGGCCGGCCGCTTCGTCCCAGCCAAGATAGCGCAGCATCAGTTCGCCGGAGAGGATGACGGAACCCGGGTTGACCTTGTCCTGGTTGGCGTATTTCGGCGCCGTGCCGTGGGTCGCTTCGAACACGGCGTGTCCGGTCTTGTAGTTGATGTTGCCGCCCGGCGCGATACCGATACCGCCCACCTGGGCGGCCAGGGCATCGGAAATATAATCGCCGTTCAGATTCATGGTGGCGATGACGTCGAACTCGTCGGGACGGGTCAGGATCTGCTGAAGGAAGATGTCTGCGATGGCGTCCTTGACCAGGATCTTGCCCTCCGGGACGTTGCCCCCGCATTCGTCCCAGCTGACCAGCCGGTCCGGGTACTCCTCCTTCGCGAGTTCGTATCCCCATTTCTGGAAGGCGCCTTCCGTGAACTTCTGGATGTTGCCCTTGTGCACCAGGGTGACGCTCTTGCGGTTCCGCGCGATGGCGTACTCGACCGCCGCGCGGATCAACCGCTTGCTGCCGGTCTCGCTCACCGGCTTGATGGCGATGCCCGAATCGGATCGGATTTCCCACCCGAACTGTTCCCTGCAGAAGGCGATCAGCCTGGCGGCCTCGTCGCTGTAGGCCTCCTGTTCCTTCCCGGCGTACACGTCCTCCGTGTTCTCGCGGAAGATGACCATGTCCACCTTCTCGGGATGACGCACCGGACTGGGCACGCCGGTGAACCAGCGTACCGGCCGCAGGCATACGTACAGGTCGAGGATCTGGCGAAGCGCCACGTTCAGGCTGCGGATGCCGCCCCCCACGGGCGTGGTCAGGGGTCCCTTGATGCCCACCAGGTATTCCCGGAAACTTTCTACCGTTTCATCCGGAAGCCAGCTGTCCGTAAGGTTGAAGGCCTTTTCGCCTGCCAGTACCTCGTGCCACGCGATGCGGCGGTCACCGCCGTACGCCTTGTCGACGGCGGCATCGAAAACGCGCTGAGCCGTCCTCCAGATATCCGGTCCCGTGCCGTCGCCTTCGATGAATGGGATGACCGGCTGGTCCGGGACGTTGAGCACGCCCCGGTCATCGATGGTTATGTGTTTTCCACCAGCGGGTGGTTTTGCAGCCATGTCGCGTTCTTCCTCCTCCGTCTGCATTCTTTCATTTGATGAGGATGTTATATGCCCAGTTCGTCCAGGCTCTCCTGGTACACCGAGGCGGAAGCACGCAGCGCCGCCCGTTCGTCTTCCGAAAGTGCCAGTTCGATCACTTCCTCGATACCCTCGCTGCCCAGCTTCACGGGCACCCCCACGCAGACGTCCCGCAGTCCGTACTCGCCTTCCAGCATGACCGAGGCGGGCAGTACGCGGTTCTTGCCCTTCAGGACGGATTCCACCATCTGGACGACGGAGGCCGCCGGGGCGTAGTAGGCGCTGCCCGTCTTGAGGTAGTTGACGATCTCCGCGCCGCCGTCGCGGGTCCGCTGAACGATGCGGTCGATGGCTTCCCGGGACAGCAGCTCGGTGATGGGTATGCCGGAGACCGTGGTGTACCGCGGGATGGGGACCATGGTGTCGCCGTGCCCGCCGAGAATGATCGCCTGCGTGTCTTCCATGGATACGCCGAGTTCCATGGCGACGAAGGAGCGGTAGCGGGCGCAGTCGAGCACGCCGGCCTGTCCGTAGACGCGCTTCCGCCCGTACCCCGATACCTTGAGGGCGACATAGGTCATGACGTCCAGCGGGTTGCTGACCATCAGGATCTGGGCATCCGGCGCGTACTTCACGATGTTTTCGGTTACGGACGTGATGATCTCCGCGTTCTTCTTCAACAGATCGAGCCGGTCCATGCCCGGCTTGCGGGCCAGGCCGGCGGTGACCACCACGAGGGCCGCGCCTTCCAGGGCCGCGAAATCGTTGGAGCCTTCGATCGCTGAATCATAGCCCAGTACCGGCCCGGCTTCCATCATGTCCAGTCCCTTGCCCTGCGGGATGCCGTCCACCACGTCGATCAGGGCGATATCGCCAAGTTCCTTCTGCGCGGCGTACAGGGCAGCGGTCGCGCCCACGTTTCCCGCACCGACCATGCCGATCTTTACCATTTGTTCCTCCATGTATAAACGATGTCTCGAATGTCCTGCGACTTTAGCGGGCCGGATCCATATCGATCAGCAGCGACGCGTCGATGGGATGGTAATGGTCCGCGGTTTCCATCAGGTCCCGCGCCGTGTTGTGCGGAAAGGAAAACACCTCCACGCGCGGGCCCAGTTCCTTGAGCAGCTGGATCAGCGACACGAAATCCCCGTCGCCGCTGGCCAGGATGACGACGTCGACCTTCTCGGCCATTCTGATCATGTCGATGGCCATCTCCATGTCCCAGTCGCCTTTCGCCGAGCCGTCGCTGCGCCTGCGGAGATCCTTCCGCTTCACCTCGTAGCTGAACTGTTCCAGCATGGTGACGAATCCGCTCTGGTCCACCTCCGGGGTCTGGATCACGTAGGCGTAGGCCCGTATCAGCCGGCGATCGCTCACGGCGGCCTGCATGAGCTTCTCGAAATCCACCCGCGCCGCCATGCCGTGCTGTTGCCGGGCGGCATACCACATGTTCTGCACATCGATGAAGAGGGCGACCCTTTCAGATTCCGCGCCGCTTTCTTCGCTGAACTGTTCGATTCGCCGCTGCATCTCCCTGACGCGGTCTTCCAGGATCCGATTCCGTTTTTCCAGGTCCGCGCCGTACCGCCGGGCTTCGATCAACGCCGGGTCGGTATCCTCCATTCCGCGCCCGTCCTCCATCGGGCGTGCGTCCTCCGGCCCGCCGTTCAGGACGGGATCGTCCCGCAGGTAGGGGGACGCCGTCTCCTCCGATACGCCGGATCGGGATTGAAAGGCCGGTATTCGGTTCAGGCGTTCGATCGCCGGTGCGTAAACCGCCTCGCGTTCGTCCAGCAACATGGCGAAGGTCATCCGTCCGCACTCCCGGGTATAGGCGTCGGTCCGGTCACTCAACAGGGAGTTGATGCCTTCGGGGGACGAACTACCGATCTGTTCGATCTCCCGTGAACTGGTCTGAACCAGGGTCCGGATGACCTGCGCGGCCGTGACTTCCCGCTCGAAGCAGTCCCCGGCGAGCTGCGCGGCGAGCGTGTGCATCGCCGTAGTCGCCAGGTCCCGCCCGTCCCGGACCAGTCCGCAGATGTGCAGCAGCTTGACGATCAGTTGACGGTCGAGGGCGAGTTCCAGGACCCGGGCAAGCCCCTTCTCGTCGATCCTGCTGAAAAGATGCCGGTAATCCGCCAGCGTGGTTTTCGAGTTCTCCATGGTTCCGCCGTGCGTTCGACAGGTTGCCGCTGAGCTTCGCGTGCGTTCGACAGGTTGCCGTGGAGCTTCGCGGTCGGTCAACCCGCCAGGGACGACAACCCCTCCTCTACCCGGTCCATGCCCCTTTCGATCACGTCCAGGGTGGTTGCATAGGAAAACCTCAGGCATCCCTCGGACCCGAAGGCGGCGCCCGGCGCCGAAATCACCTGGTACGCCTCGAGCAGGTACATGGCGAGGTCCAGCGATCCTTCGATGGGGCTGCCGTCGGGCCGCGTTCGGCCCGAATACGCCGACAGGTCGGGAAACACGTAGAACGCGCCGCCGGGCGGGGCGCACGCCACGCCTTCCATGTTCTGCAGTCTTTCCATGATGTAGTTCCGTCGGCGATCGAACGCCCTGATCATGGGGGGCAGGAAGTCCTCGGGGCCGGTCAGCGCGGCAATGGCCGCGTGCTGGGTGATGGCGCTCGGATGTAAGACCGTCTGCCCCTGGAATTTCGAGACCAGATCCATTACCTCGGCGGGACCGGCGGCGTAACCCAGGCGCCACCCGGTCATGGCGTACGCCTTGGACAGTCCGTTGACCACCAGCGCCTGTTCCTTCATCTGCGGATGGAAGGCCGCGATGCTTATGTGTCGATGGCCGTCATACAGGATCTTCTCGTACAGTTCGTCCGTTATGACATATATCCCCGTATCCATGACCACTTCGGCGATGGCGGCGAGTTCGTCCCGCGCGTACACCATGCCCGTGGGATTGGAGGGTGAGTTGAGCAGGAGCGCCTTGGTCTTCGGCGTAATCGCGGACCGCAACTGGCCGGCCGTCACTTTGAAAGACGCGCCCGGACCCGTGTTCAGCACCACCGGAACGGCGCCCGCGAGCTTGACCATCTCGGGATAACTGACCCAGTAGGGCGCCGGGACGAGGACCTCGTCGCCTTCGTCGCAGATCACGTAGAGCAGGTTGTACAGGGCGTGCTTGCCTCCGGAGGTCGTCGCGATCTGGTTCGGTGCGTATTCGAGCCCGTTGTCCCGGACCAGCTTGCGGCAGATCGCTTCCTTGAGGTCCAGGATGCCGGTCGCGGGCGTGTACCGGGTGATGTTGTCCCGGATCGCCGCCATGCCGGCTTCCTTGATATGGTCCGGCGTGGGAAAGTCCGGTTCGCCCACGGCGAAGTTGAAAACCTCGACGCCTTCGCGTTTCATCGCGATGGCCCGCTCGTTGAGTACGGTGGTCGCGGAGGGTGCGATGCGATCCAGTTTTCGGGAAAGTGGACGAATAGCGGGCATGAGAAGGGGCGGAGGGTGGAGTCGGGAAGTCCTTGAATAACCGGGGGTCAGCCGGTCGAGCCGCGCTTTTCAGACAGCGCCTTTAACACAGGAGGCGGGACCTGATGGCTTACGTCGCCACCGAAGCGGAAGACCTCTTTCACGAGCGAAGAACTCACGTACACCGATGGTTCACCGGGAAAGAACGATACCGTGGTCACCGACGGGGCGAGGCGCCGGTTCATGAGCGCCATCTGGGATTCCGTTTCCAGATCTCCCGCGGAACGAACGCCGCGGACGATCGCATGGGCGCCGAGCCTTCCGGCCAGTTCGACCGTCAGTCCGTCCGACGACATCACCTCGACCCCCGTCCAGCCATCCACGGCCTGCCGGAAAAGATCCACGCGTTCCTCCACCGAAAACATCGGGTGCTTTTCCATATTGGTCGCAACGGCCACCACCACCCGGTCGAACACGGACAGCGCCTGTCTCAGCACATCCAGATGTCCGTTGGTTACAGGATCGAAAGTACCGGGATACACCGCAACTTTCATCGCCGGGTTCTCGATGAAGGAGGTGGAAGATCGATGGGCAGGACTTCCGTCGAGTTCATGGTTGTCGCCGGACCGTGCTGATCGGACCGAGGGTGTTGATCGGACCGGTCGGGCTGAAAGAAAGACAGCGCCGTGTCGCCGGTTGTTCGTCTGCGCACCAGGTCGAGACCTTCGCAGGATTCCGGTTGATCGTCTTTGTGATGCTCCAGGACGAGCAGGCCGCCCGGAGACAACACGTTCCGTTCGCCGACGGTCCGGACGATTTCCCGCGCAACCGGATCGCCATAGGGCGGATCGGCGAGTATGATGTCCGCCTCGCAGGCATGGTCGGCGAGGTGATCGAGACCCCGAACGGCGTCTGTCATCCAGATCCTGCTGCTTCCGCGAAACCCACAGAGGGCGAGATTGTCTCTTATCGTTTGGACGGCGCGCCGGTCGCGGTCGACGAACAGGCAGCAGCGCGCGCCGCGGCTCAGCGCTTCAATACCCAGGCTTCCTGTGCCGGCGCACAGGTCCAGCACCGTACCATCTACGATTCGTGCCGACAGGATGTCGAACAGCGATCCGCGTACGCGGCTGCCGGTGGGACGGATGTCGCCGGTTACGGACTTCAGCCGACGGCCCCTGGCGATTCCTGTGCTGATTCGCAGCATGATCCCCACCTCCGGCAATTACCGTTCGGACCACATCGAAAATAGATTTTCAGGGGGTGCATGTCAATAAAAAAGGCCGTTTGGAAACCCCGGTTTTCCGGCTGTTTTCAGGGATTTCCGGCACACTGTCGCATGGCTTCCGACCAGGCGCGTCCAGACTCGTCCAGGCGCGACCGCCCATTCACTTCAGCTTCACCAGGGGTCGTATCCGGCCGAGTTTAGCGGGACCGATCCCCTTCACTTCGAGCAGCTCCTCGACCCGCTCAAAAGGTCCGGACCGTGTCCGGTATTCGATGATCGCCTCCGCCAGTTTCGGACCGATCCCCGGCAGTTTCTGAAGTTCGGACGCAGGGGCGGTGTTTACCGGTACCAGCAGATTGCCGTCGGCCGGGTGTCCCGAGTCCGGTCCGGTGGCCGGGCGTCCCGAATCTGCCGCCTCGATGGTCGAGCGTCCCGAGTCCGCCCTGGTGGACGGGAGGCGAGCGTTTGAATCGTCCACGTCAGCCGTGGCGGATGCCGTCTCGATGCCTGCGTTCAGCCGTCCATGCGCCGAAGCAGGTCCCAGATCGGGCAGGAAGTCCGAGTTATACTGTTTCACCAGCAGAATAACGGCGCCGGCCAGCATGCTGACTGCGACGAAGATGACGGCCTGTATCTCCCCTCTTGTCATACTCACCCTCGGAACAAATCAGTTGAAGACGAACTCGGTCCACAGCCCGCCGCCTCGGCGAAGCCGCTTCTGCTGGGTGATCACGTTCAACGTATTCGTCAGCTCAAGCGTCACGCCACCGCGGACGTACCTGCTGAACCGGTAGTCCGTCGTGACCGAGAACCGGTTCTGATTCTGGCCGTTGTTGGCCTGGAAATCGCCGCCTATCCGGGAGATCAGCGTCCTGTTGGAGTTCCGGGTGAATTGCAGCCGAGCATTGATGTCCCCGCTCGTTCTCCTCCCGAAGATCCGGACACCGGGCCTGAGCCGGTAGTCTACGGCGACGGTTATTGACCTGGTTTGCAGTTTCTGATCGGTCGCGTTCCGCCCGAACTGGGTCAGTCCGTCCGACGTGGTGAAATTGCCTCTCAACACCAGGCCCGCGTTCAGGTCGAAGACGAAACCGAATAGTGGAGACAGGGTCGTCGTGGTCGTCCGGGTGATGGCGGATTCGCCGGGGTCCGAATCACCCGTCGCGGCGCCCTGCGCGACCGCCAGGTCCTGTTGCTTCAGGTCGGTACTCTTGACGTTGCGTCTCGAGAAACCGCTGGACAGTTCGATCCGGCGAAACAGACGGCCGAATTCGCCCATGCTCCTGGGATTGGGACTCCAGCGCAAGTTCATTTCCGGCCACGTGGTGTTGCGCTGCTTCCGGTTCAGGTTCGTGGACCGGTTATGGGTCGATACCCAGGTGGGCCTGATGGAAAAGGACGCTCCGAGGAAATTGATCCCCGTTCCGACGTTGAAGGACGACCGGTTCGCTTCCGATTCCTGGTTCCGTTGGATGCCGGTAACCCCGACGCCGGTCCCCAGGGTATCGAACGGTACGGAAAAATAGTCCGACAAGCCCATGCGCTCCCGAAGGGTCGGGCGGGAGACCGCGTTGAAGAAGTTCTGATTGCGGCTGACCGTGAAATTCAGCGTGACCGGCGAGAGATTGCTCAAGACGGTGACAAAACGGTCCGCCAGGTTACGCCTGAACCATCCGGAGTCTCCCGGTTCCGATCTACTGGAAGTTCTCCCGAAAACGTTCGATACCATCCTGGCCATGTTGACGTTGGTACGCACGCCTTGCTGGTTGTTGAACGAGATGGTCCGCGCTTCCGGAGAAGCGCCGACAAGCTGAAGCTGTGGATTCCGGTTCTCCGCATATGACGTGGTAAAGTTGTAGGAAGGCCTGAACCAGGTGGTGATCTCGGGGCGGTAGTCTAGACCCAGGTTCTGGCGGAAGCTGGTTTCAGGTCCGAATTCCAGGCTGGTAAAGGACACGGTGGAATCGGCCTTCATGTCGTTGGATACGGCAAGGTTGTAATTCATCCTCAGGGATCTGAAAGGTTCCATGATCGCCCGTATATTCCTGTTCAGGTACCGGGTGAAGCGTTCGCTCCGGTCCATAATGGCCGAAGGGGTCTCACTGGTATCTCCAATTTCGACGGTCCGACCCGGCCTGTTAAGATAGATCCGCCTGTCTCGGTTGATCTCCGAGAACAATTCCAGTCGAACGGGGAGCGGGTTGAACGTCAGTCCTGAAATGAAATCCGGCAGCGGCATCCAGCCGAGAATCGGCCACTGGATTCTCGAACGAGGGGTCAGGTTGTATTGCAGCCGGGCCCGGTAGGCCCCGGTGGTATCGATTCTGGAAACGGAGTGCCGGAAATAGTTGGTCGACGTGTAGTCGAACCGGAGGCGCTCCACGGTCCAGGCGACGAAGGGATTCGTGGAACCGATCCGCTTGGAGATTGAAGTCGAGAAGGACCGGTCGGTGTTCTCCGTGCGCTGAGCTTCGCGCTGTTCGCTGTTCAGCAGGACGATGTCGGAGCCGACCTGCAACCGGGGCAGCCTGAGGTCGTTCCTCCAGCGAAGGCGCACCGGAACGGACAGCCCCCAGTCTTCCGGCAGCATGTTTCCCAGGTTCAACAGGGTGGAGAAGTTCATCACGGTGGTCCTGCTCCCCGCTTCTTCACCGCCTATCCGGCGGAAGTGGCTGCCCACGCTTCTGACGGTCCCGAACAGCGAGAATACGTCGGCGAAATCGGCGTCTATCTTCAAGCGGCCGGCCAGGCCCCGATCGCGCCTGACGTCACCGGCCCTCAGTTCGTCCAGCCACAGTTCGCCGCCCTCAAGTTCAGTATCGTAAGGGTTGTAGATCCCGACCGTGATATGGCGGACCCGGGCAAGCGCGGGTGCTCCGAGTACCCTGTACTGCCGGTTCCCTTCCAACTCGGCAATGGCCACCGTGCGCCCCGTGCCCGGCGGACCCTCCTTGAAACGCACGGGACGTTCCTTCCCGTCGCTCAGCATGACCGAATAGGTGGTATCCGCCGTCGTCGCCGTCACCCGCGCGGCTTCAGTTTCGCTTTTCAGATTCGTCAGGTCGTCGAAAACGACCCTGAGATGATTCGCATCGTCCCAACCCGGGACCACGCGGGTCCTGTATTCGTAATAGTCAAATTCACCGCTGCCGAATCGTATAAAAAACTCGGGCGACCGGTCGCCTTCGAAATGATCCGAGCCGTGGATGTACAGTCTCAGGGTGTTGTACAACGTATAGTCCTGGAAGGAGAACAGCGTACGGTAAGCCTGGGCGCTGTGGTGAGGCTGCAGGTTGGTATAGGTGAGGATCAGCGACTGCTCCTTGATCTGCAGGCCGGTTACCCGATCGTACTCGATGATCGCGCCGGGTGGCGTAGTGTATTCCCCAGGGTTGTCGTAGGTATTCTTCACGGCCACATCGAAAGTCTCCTCGTATTCCGCCAGCTTTTCGGCCGGTACCGGGAAACCGCTGGAATCGGTGATGGCCCCCTGAAAGTCCTCCTGCCACTGGTTGCCCACGATGTTGATGGAGGCGATGCGCATTTTTACCTGTTCGTTGACCATCGTGATCCAGAGCCGGGCCGTTTCGATCCGGTCGAACCTCGGCATGCCCACCGAACCGTCGTAGGCCCGGTTCGACGTTGCGAACCCCTCCATCATCGATACCACGTCCGCACTGTCCTGCCCACCGGTGTCGTCCTCCGACGGATCCTGGCCGGCCGGATCGGCGCCGGACAGTCCGATGTCCAACGGAATGCGGTACAGGCGCCAGCTGTCCGGGTTCTCCCAGTTGGATCGCTCCCGGTCGCCGCCGGCTACGAACATCGTGTCTTCGTGGTCCGGACTCAGGTTCACGGCGAATTTGAAGTAATCGTTTTGAACATCGAGGAATCCGGAGTAGTCGAGGTCTTCGGTATCGGGACGCCGGTTCTGGTCCGGATCGCTGGCATTGACTTCCGGTCCATTGATCCTGCTGTAGTCGACCTGGTCGACCGGCACGTTGCCGCCCTGCGTGCCTTCGAAGGCGAAGTTGTCCCCGTGCGGGTCCGGGTTGGTGACCGGGTCGAAACCGGTCTCGTCCTCGTCCCGCAGGCCGTCCAGGCCAATATCTTCCTCCGGCTCCAGGAGATTGTTTCCGAAACCGTCGCTACGGTCGTCTTCCGTATCCAGCCGCCCGTCGTCGTTGACGTCCTCGCTGATCACGCCGAGGTCGATGTGCAGTTCGCCCCGGTTTCCATTCACCCACAACTCGATGAACCGGCTGCGCGTCTGGTCGACGTAGCTTCCGGACAGGGGATGCATCAACCCGGCCCAACGGTTCAGCACGTCATCCGGTCCGGCTGGCTGCCCCGGCGCGTTGAAGGAAGAATCCGCGTGAATACCGCCCCAGCGCAAGTCGGGTTCCGTGGGATCGAATTCCATGATCAGCACGTGCTGCAGCTGGTCGCGGCCCGTGACCTCGCGTGTCGGATAGATCTGGCGGACGTCGACCTGCTCCAGGGGATTGTACCAGATCATTCGGCCCCGCTGGCCGTGCGTATGCTGATCGGGCGGACTGGCCGGCCGCCAGCCGCTGCGGCGCACGCCCAGGTCGGTTTCCTCCTTGCTTCCCTCGAAGTCGTCGATGAACCCGTCGCCCAGGATATTTGGGTTGGGCACGCTCTGGGCCAGTTCGGCCTCGATAATCAGCGAGGACGCCTCGTCCCCGAGGTCCGCTGGGGAAATGAAGTCCATGAAAGAAGTCATAAAGTCCGGTTCGAATTCCAGGCGCGTATCGATCCCCCACATCATGTAGCGCCCGGTTTCGCGGCCGATCCGGGATTTCTGTTCCAGGGACTTGTCGGACCGGTACAACAGGGTGCCCTTGATCCAGGACCGTTCGCTGAACTGGTATTCGCCCTGCAACCCGAGCAGGGTGTTCGACACGGGCTTGAAGAACGGGGCGAACTGAAACTGGACGGTTACGTCGGCATCCGGGGTCAGGGCTTCCTCATTCGTGAAACGGATCTGCCCGACCTCGTACAGTATGATGTAGTCCGTTCCCCGCTGCAGTTGCTGGCCGTTCAACCGGACGATCTCGCTCCCCTCGATGATGTTAGTCCGCCCGAGCGCATACTGGGACAGCTGGTTCCGGTACTCGACTTCCAGGAAGTACTTGTGCAGCCTGCTGTGCTCGCTGATGATCTGTTCGTTCGACAGGTTGTATATCCCGGGCGTTTCGTCAGGAAGGCCTTCGTCCTGGGTATCCGGATAGGCCAGCTGTCCGGCAGAGTTCCGGGTCAGCATCGGCGCGAAGGGATACTGGTCGGGGAAGATCAGTTCGCCCCGCTCGAAATTGATCAGCGAGTAGTCGATATCGACACGCCGGTCGGGCTCTGAGTGGGCGTCCACTCCCCTTCGGTCGAGCCCCAGCAGCTGGACGTAGGGCGTCCCGTTCTCGTCGATCTCACTGTGTTCGCCTTCGGACTCGATGCGGTAGATCCTCAGGTCGAAGTTATTCGGATCGATATCCGTCTGGCCCAGGTAGTACACGTTTCGCCACTCGTACTGCCAGGTCCCCCACTCGGCGGGGTCGTCCTGCACATCGGGAGGCCTTTCCTGCTGCCGCTTGAGCAGGCGAAGCAGCGGGACGTCGCCGTCGAGACGGCCGTACTTTCTGACTTCTCCGTCCAGGCTCACGGTCTCGTAGTACACCGCGAGCATGTCGTCTTCCTGGAGGGGGGTATTGAGCGCGATGTAGCCGAATTGCTCGTTTACGTAGAACTCGTCGGACTCCAGGAACCTGAACTTTCCTTCAATGAATTCACCCTCCTCGGAACCCTGGATGAGCACGCCCTCGGCGTCGTACACCGGGGGCTCCGGGAAGGCGCTGGCATTGACCAGCCTGGCCTGGTTGGTGAGGGTAACCTGTCCCGACACGTAGACCTGGATCAACCGGACCGAGTCCTCTGCCGCGATGTGGGAACCGTTTACGTCCCTGCGCGAGAAGTTTCGGCGGTACCGTTCGTCGATGAAATAGTAGGTCCTGCGCCTGAAGTCGAGGTCCCTGATCGTCCGGCTGGAACCCTGCGAGCCCGCCTGGAACGTGGCCGATTCGCCTTCCCCCTTCTCCTGGCTGGCGATCGCGGTCAGGTAGAAACCGCCGAGTTGGCCCGTCGTTTTGATCCCGAACAGTCCGGTGTGCTGTTGCGTGTAGCCGGTGAACTCCGAGTTCTTCAGTTCGAGGGAAACGTTGCCCGCCTCGAAGCTCTTCAGGATGCCGTTTCCTTCCCGTCCGTCGTCGAAGACATCCTGGTAGCGGATGGCGAGGTTGTTGTCGAGATCGGTGAACGCTTCGCTGTTCTGCTTGATGTTGACCTCGATCTTCTCGCCGATGTTCCCCGTAACGGTAAATTCCTGGTTTTGCTTCATGGACACGTTGGGCGCGCGGGAAAAACGGTTGGTCGCCGTGCTCGCGCTGCCTTCGGTCCATTCGCTGGCCATGTCCATCTCGATGCGCTGGTTTCCGAGAATACGGATTACGGGCGACCCGCCGCCGAGAAAAGTAGGCAGGTTCACCGGCACATCAAGGGTCAGCAGGCCTTCCTCTCTGAGTCGCGTTTCGGTGTCGAAAACGTAGGACAGCACGGATGTCCGCCACATCTGCCTGAATTGCGCCGCGCTGCGCATCCGGTAGTACTGGTCGAAGGACAGGACCAGCGGCACGCGCCGGCCGAGTCCGCGTTCCTCGTCGATGTAAGCCAGAAGTTGTAGATCGGGATAGATGACGGTCCGGCCGCCGAATAACGACGGCGTGTCGGAAAGCGTACTCAATGGTGGTTTGCTTTGCCCGCGGGCGATTTCGTCAACCTCTTCGAACGTTACGAAGTGCAGCCTTGCGCTTTCGAGCCGGATCGTCGGGCCTTCCACTTGCGCCTGCGCGGCGAAGGACCACGCGGATACCAGCACGAGGCTGAGGGAAATCGTGAAATTGCGTTTCATAGATTAACGAAAATATACCTGGGGAGCGACGCTCGCAATACCTGTTGGTACGTCTGAAGGACGACTGAAGGCCACCTTGCGTTCCATGACGGGAAGCTCGCCGGCAAAAGACTTGACACGGCCTGGCGCCGGGATTAGCGTAAACTTGCACACCGCGTTCGCGCGAGCACCTTAGCACGAGTGCCGTCGGCCCCGATGCTGAAAACGAAACCTGGAGTTTGCTTCCCATGGAACAACAAGCCACCGAGTTGACCACGGGCGGATGGGTCTTTCTCATCATCGCATGGACCGTGATCACGGGCCTGACCGCCGCCTGTTTTTACCGGGTAAGGAAGTTGAAATAGGACCCGGCGGTATTTCAGGTTTCCAGTGGGATTCCCGTTTCTCCCCCCGGGCTTCCCGGTTTCCGGCGGGATTCGCGGTTTCCCCTCCGTTATTCCCGGTTTACAGGCAGCCGCCTGGCTTCCCTTCACACTACGTCAAAGATCAACCCTGAACCCAGGTGTCGATTCCTCGCCTACACTCCGTTTTACTTCTTACAGCGACAGCGAGTCTTCCCGATCCTAAACGTGCGCCCCGCTTGACATTCGGGCGTTTTTGCCTTATCCTGTAACGGCTTTCCCGACTAAGATTGACGCCTGCAAAGGACCGCCATGCGGATCATCGTCAAATGTTTCGCAGGATGCAAGGACGCGTTAGGCGCGGCGTCGGTCGAGGTGGATCTCCCGGCGGGGACCACCGTGGGCGAGGCCTTTGCGGAACTTGTCGATTCCTATCCCGCCCTGGCGAGCTACGACCGGAGCGTGATGCTGGCCGTGAACCGCGAATACGCCGATCGCCAGTCCGTGCTGGCAGATGGTGACGAACTGGCGTGCATTCCGCCCGTGAGCGGGGGCGCTGAGAGGCATCCGCGGCGCTGAACATGAGCGGCGGCGCCGTTGCTCCATAAAGAGGTATAGTCAAACACGTGTACAAGATTACGAGCGAACACATCGAGCCGGACGCCCTCTTCGAATGGTCCCTCAAGCCCCACCACGGTGCCGTGGTCACCTTCGCCGGTACCGTGCGGAACCACTCGGACGGCCAGCGGACCCTGCGCCTGGAATACGAGGCCTACGCCGAGATGGCCGAAGCCAAGATGCGGGAAGTGGGCGAGGAAATACGCGAGAAATGGGGCATCGAAGACGTCGCCATGATCCATCGCGTCGGCACGCTCGAAATCGGGGAGATCAGCATCCTCATCTCCGTGGCGACCCCCCACCGTAAAAACGCATTCGAGGCCTGTTCCTACGCGATCGACCGCGTCAAGCAGATCGTGCCCGTCTGGAAGAAGGAGATCCGGGCTGACGGGGAGCGGGAATGGGTCGAACGCAATACCTGAAAACCGGTCCCTGTCATGATAAACCTGGACCACGGCGCGTCGCCACCGGTTGACCGCCGTGTCATCGAAGAAATGGCGCCCTGCCTCCGCGAATTCGCCGGGAATCCGTCGAGCCTTCACCGGGCCGGTGTGTATTCGCGTGGCGCCCTGGAGCTGGCGCGTGCCCGGGTATCGGGACTGATCGGCGCTAATCCCGGCGAGATCATATTCACGGCGAGCGGCACCGAAGCGGACAACCTGGCCGTCAAGGGGATTGCGCAGGCGAACACGAAACGCGGGCGGCACCTGGTCGTTTCAAGTATCGAGCATCACGCCGTGCTGTATGCCGCGAAAGCCATGGAACGGCAGGGATTCGCCGTCACGGAGGTCCCAGCCGACGGGGACGGCGTCGTGCAGCCCGACCAGGTTGCGCGGGCCATGCGGGACGATACCGTCCTCGTTTCCGTCATGCGCGCAAACGATGAGACCGGCACGATCCAGCCCGTGCGTGAGATCGCCGAGATCGCCCACCGGCACGGCGCGGCCTTCCACACCGATGCCGTGGCTGCCGTGGGGCGCATGCCCGTCGACGTTCACGATCTGAACGTGGATGCCCTGTCCCTTTCCGCCAGGTCTCTGAACGGCCCGCCAGGCGCCGGAGCCCTCTACGTGAAGGCCGGCACCCGGTTGCGTCCCCAGGTGGAAGGAGGCGTCCAGGAAGACGGCCGCCGCGGCGGACACGAGAACATTCCGGCGATCGTGGGGTTCGGCAAGGCGGCGGAGTTGGCAGTGCATGAATTGCCCGGTCGGATCGACCGCTTGAAGCGGCTGGATGAATCGCTGTTGCGTGGTTTGAGGGACCGCCTGCCGGATGCCGCCATCAACGGGCATCCCGATCTGCGCCTGCCGGGTCACCTCAACCTGTGGATACCGGAGGCCGACGGCGAATCCGCGGTCCTGATGCTCGACGCCCGGGGCGTCGCCGTTTCCGTAGGTTCCTCGTGCGCCGCCCACGCGGCCAAGCCCTCGCACGTGCTGCTGGGCCTGGGGCGGACGGCAGCCGAAGCCCGGTGCTCGCTGCTGATCACCGCCGGTCCGGACACCGCGGAATCCGAGGTCGGCGAGGCACTGGACGCGCTCGCCGAGGTCGTGGGAGAACTGCGTGCCATCGCCGGCGTGACGGCGTAGGAGGCGTGGCGCGACAGCGTGGACGATCGACGCCACCGTGCGGACGATCGGCGCAATTCATCCAGGGAGTTCCGACGAACCGTGATCCAGCCAGCCATGACCCTCGACACCTTCGGTCTGCTCTGTCCCGTGCCGATCATGAAGACCGCGTCGGCCATCCGGGAGATCGCCGTAGGAGAAGTGCTGGAAGTGCTGGCCGACGATCCCCAGATCCTGGAGGACATGCCGGCCTGGTGCGCGAGTAACGGGCACGCGCTGCTCGACACCATCGAGGATGGTGAAGAATACAGGCTGTTCGTGAAGAAGGTAAAGTGATTGCCCTGGCGTGCCGCCGGATGTAGATTGCGCATCGAGATTCGACCACCGGTTGGTTGACGGATGAACTTCGGTTGGTTACCAGGTGTATATGCGGTGGTCGCGAGGAACAGCGCCGCGGAGCTGGAGTAAAAGATGGCCCATGAAGTGACCATGCGGGACGTGGTGGACCGGTTGAAGCAGATCATGTACCCGGGATTCGACCGCGACATCGTCTCCTTCGGCCTCGTGAAGAACGTGCAGGCCTCCAATGGTCATGTGGCCTTCAGTCTGGCATTTTCGACCCAGGACGAATCCACCCGGCGCCAGATCACTATGACGGCCAAAGAAGCCGTGGAGCGGATGCCCGGGGTGCAGGACGTTCAGATCACAGGACCTCCGCCGGGACAGTCGGCCACGGCCCAGGGACCAGCGGGCGGACCGGCGGGGCAGCAAGGACAGCCCGGAAAGATCGAACTGCCGGGGGTCAAGACCATCGTGGCGGTGGCCAGCGGCAAGGGCGGCGTGGGCAAGTCCACGGTCTCGGTGAACCTGTCGGTAGCCCTGGCCGACGACGGCGCGAGCGTGGGCCTGCTCGACGCCGATATTTACGGCCCCAGCATCCCGACTATGATGGGCGTCAAGGACCAGCCGGGCGTGGTGGGACAGAAGATCCTGCCCATGATCGCCCACGACATCAAGATGATGTCCTTCGGATTCCTGATCCCGGAAGACCAGTCGGTCACCTGGCGAGGCCCCATGGTCCACCAGGCCGTGCAGCAGCTCCTGCGCGACGTCCTGTGGGGAGAGCTGGACTGCCTCGTCATCGACATGCCCCCGGGCACGGGGGACGCGCACCTGACGCTGACCCAGTCCGTGCCGCTGACCGGCGGCCTGGTGGTGACAACGCCCCAGGACGTGGCCCTGATCGACGCGCGGCGCGGCGTGGCCATGTTTCAGCAGGTGAACGTGCCCATACTCGGCATCGTCGAAAACATGAGCTATTTCAACTGTCCCCACTGCGGCGAGCGCACGGATATCTTCACGACAGGCGGAGGAAAGCGGGCCAGCGAGGCGCTGGGCGTGCCCTTCGTCGGTGCATTGCCCATCGATCCGGCGGTCTGCCTGGCGGGTGACCAGGGTACCCCCATCGTCCGGCAGGAACCGGACTCGCAGCAGACGGAGGCCTTCCGCCGGGTGGCGGAAACGCTCCGGGCGTCGATCGGGGTATGAGGGAGGTTCAATCCATGTCCAAACCCGTGAAAGCAGTCGGATTGCTGTCCGGCGGACTGGACAGCACGATCGCGGCCGCCATGCTGATGCGGCAGGGCATCGAAATACAGGGACTCACGTTCTACACCGGCTTCTGCGTGGTGGAGCACAACCGCAGGTCCAAGACGCGCAAGCGCAAGAAACCGGTGCGCAACGAGGCCCTGCAGGCCGGCGCCAAGCTGGACCTGCCCGTCGAGATGATCGACATCTCCGGTCCGGACTATCTCAAGGTGCTGACCGATCCGAAATATGGATACGGAAAAACCGTGAATCCATGTATCGACTGCCGCATCTTCATGTTCCGGCGGGCCCGGCAGTACATGGACGAGATCGGCGCCCAGTTCATGTTCACCGGCGAGGTCCTCGGCCAGCGGCCCATGTCCCAGCGCCGCCAGCCCATGAACGTCATCGACCGTGACGCCGAACTGGACGGCCTGTTGCTGCGGCCCCTTTCCGCGAAGCGCCTGCCGCCCACCGTGCCGGAACAGGAGGGGTGGGTGGACCGTGAGCAACTGGGCGACATCCAGGGGCGCTCCCGGCAGAAGCAGATGGAAATGGCCGAGGAGTACGGCATCGAGGACTATCCTTCGCCCGCGGGGGGCTGCTGCTATCTGACCGATGCGAATTTCGGCCGGCGCATCCTTGACTTCTTCGAATACGAGGGCAAGGAAAACCTGACGATGGACGACGTGATGCTCCTCAAGATCGGCCGTCACTTCCGCGTCAAGCCCGACGTCAAGGTCGTGATGGGGCGGGAAGAAGGGGAAAACAAGTTCCTGGAGCGCTACACGCCGGGCCGGTGGAGACTGGAAACGAAGGACGTCACGGGTCCGACCACCCTGGTCGAAGGCCATCCCTCCGACGACGACCTGCGTCAGATTGCGGGCATGACCGTGCGCTACGCGGGCTCGAAGGCCGACCCGGACACCCCGGTGGCCTGCCACTACGAAGATACCGAGCGGATCCTCGAACCGTCCCCGGTCGAAGAGTCTGTGCTGGAGGCGTGGCGGATTTAGGGACGGTTGGAGAGCGGCCCTGAGCACTCATCAGCGCACGAATCGCCCCTTACACCTAAATTCATTGAGTGGCAAAATCACGATAGTCGGTACTTTATTGCGCTAGATTGTGAATTTGGATCTCGACTGAAATGATGTAGCTCGTTGAGGCTACAAGGAGATCGTTCATAGTATGTACTGACAAAGTGAAGTGTCTCCTTTTCTGTTCGCTGTTGACAAGTGCCTATAGACACTTTACATTAATGTTTCGCAGTTTCCGACATCGTGGGCTCAAACGCTTGTATGAGAGCGGAGATCCCAGCCTAATTCGTACCGATCCGCGCGAGAGAGTAGAAGTGATGCTGGCACAACTCGACGTGGCAGGAAACGTGAATGCAATGCGTCTACCCAGATATCGGTTGCACGCTCTCAAGAGTAACCTTAAAAGCCATTGGTCAATCACAGTGAAAGCCAATTGGCGCATCATGTTTCGCTTCGATAACGGAAACGTCTACGACGTAGATATGATTGATTATCACTGAAGAAAGTAGGATTGAAAATGCCCATGAAGAACCCGCCACATCCCGGCAAGGTAGTGCGCATTTCATGCCTGGAACCACTCGGCCTCAACGTGACCGAAGGTGCGAAGGTACTGGGCGTCAGCCGTCAGGCACTTTCAAATCTGGTAAATTGCCATTCACGGATTTCCGGCGACATGGCCGTTCGCCTTGCAAAGGCCTTCGGCTCGACCACGGAGACCTGGATTCGTCTGCAGGCGGCTTACGACGTCGCGCAGGCGCAGGCCCGAGAGGATCAGATCGAAGTTGAGCGATTCCTACCCGGCTAGTCTGACGTGTCGACCATTTACTACACCGCGAGATACAAACTAATTCTCTACTCGTACTTTATTCTTCGACTGTAGCTACAATGAAGCTACAAGGAGATCTTGTATCGTGAACTCTGATACAGTTGTCCGTGCACGAATAGATAGTATCACCAAAGCTCGAGCTATGACAGCGCTTCAGGCTATGGGCTTGTCCATGTCCGATGCGATTCGATTGCTTTTAGTACGCATAGCGAACGAGAAGCGGTTGCCTTTTCCAATACAGGTACCGAGTTCTGCAACCACCAAGGCGATGAAAGAACTGGAAGAGGGAAGGGGTCTGCGATTTGGCAATACCGAAGACTTGTGCAATGACCTCGATATCTGAAATGCTGATCCCAGTTCGTTGCTGTTTTATTCGGTCAGGACAGGTTCCCACGCTGATCTTTTTGAGGAATAACCTCTCAGGTTCTGCATAGCCCGGTTACAAACCATATTGACCGATCTCCCCGTTATAGAACGCACATCCAACAATTCCGCCGAGGTCGACGCATCCATCATCTGGCTGCATGGGCTGGGGGCGGACGGAAACGATTTTGCGCCGATTGTTCCGGAACTGGGGCTGCCGGCGCCCTACGCGGTCCGTTTCGTGTTTCCTTCAGCGCCCTCCATCCCTGTGACGATCAACCGGGGGATGGTGATGCCCGCATGGTACGATATCATGGAATTGGGCGACTCACGCCGTATCGACGAAGCCGGGTTGCGTGCTTCCGCGGGTAAGGTGCAGGCGTTGATGCGACAGGAGATCGATCGGGGTGTGCCGAGTGAACGGATCCTGCTGGCGGGCTTTTCCCAGGGCGGCGCGGTCTGTCTCGAGGCCGGGCTTACGTTCCAGGAACGGATCGGCGGCATCATTGCCCTGTCCACCTACTTTCCCACGGCAGCCAGCGTCGTCGTGCATCCGGCCCAGTCCGTGCTACCCGTACTGGTTTGCCACGGATCAATGGACCCGATGTTGAATGAATCCCTGGGGCGCGACGCCGTTGAATCCCTCAGTCGTTTGGGCATGGTTCCCGAATACCATTCGTATCCCATGGCCCACCAGGTGTGTCCGCCGGAAATCGTCCAGATCGGCCAATGGATCCGTGCCATATTGGGGAACTGAGGGAGGTTTTCTTGGGGAGGCGCACCGGAAGCCTCGGTATTCATCCGCCGGTTCAAGCCCCCATCAAGCCTTCAACAGTCCCGTCGCGTTTTCTTTCACAATACCCGCGGCCGCATCATCCGGCAGATCGTTGAGCACCCGCGCTAATGCCGCCGCCGGCATGAACACCGGGGCGTGGGATCCTAAAAGCAGCTTGCTCCCGATTCCCGCGTCCACCAGCATCTTCACACTGTCCACCCCATCCACCTGGGATGTATCCGCGTAAAGACCGGGCAGATTACGGACCTGTGCCGCGAATTCTCTCAAAGTAGCAGCGCTCGCTCCGCCCACGATCAGATTCAGATCGGGATGGCGCTTCGCCGCGTCCACCACGTCTCCTGCCGGTACATCGGGCACCATCGACAAGGGGTGATGTCGCCGCGGGTCATCGACACGGATCTGGACCATCACAGCCAGGTTCAATCGACCCGCCTCTTTGAATAGTTCATCCGCCCCGGCCAGGTCATATCCTCCATAACCCGGCATCAGTTTGATCATGTGGACGGTACGATGTCCGGCCGCTTTCGCCAGTTCTTCTGGCCAGGTAGGCAGCGTCGGGTCGATGACCGGTACCGGGCTGATGTCGTCGTACTCATCCGCCGCTTCATAGACGACCCGGTTACAGAGATGCGGGTTGGCACTCCATGCGGCTGCCAGGGGCGCCATGAAAATGCGCTCCACGCCGTATGCGCGTAACGAGGACCGTACCGAAGCGACGTCGTAAGGCACGTTCACCAGGGCGGGCCACGGACCGGTCCAGGCGTTGACGTCGATGATCATGATTCGCTCCGTGTTATTCGCCCAACTTCAATATCCGCAATGCATTATTCCACAGGATCGCGCGTTTGTCGGCGTCCGGTATGTCCGCACCCAGGACCTTGTTCATCGTGACGCCGAAGTGCCGAATCGGCGCGTCCGAGCCGTAGACGACCCGGTGGGCCCCAAGCCTGTTGACGGCCGCTTCGACCATGCCGCTTTCCGGATCGCCGCCCGACGTGTCCACCGCGACGTTCGGCACGTCGGCGATCGCCTCGATGCCCCGGCAGCCCACTCCGTTGAGATGGGCCATGATGATCCTAGCGCGGGGATGGCGGCGGGCGAGGTCGGTCACGTCGAAGGGCGTGGACTCGCCGGGCAGGTTGCCGGTGGTCTTCAACCAGGCGTGCTGCAGCACCGGTACGTCCAACGACACGGCCGCTTCCATGATCGGGTCGAGCCCGGGGTCCGTTGCCCGGCGCGCCACCCAGAGCTTGACCCCGGCCATGGCCTGGCCCCCTACGCACCGTTCGATCTCGGCGACGGCTTCATCCGGGAAGGCGGGCGTGACATAGCAGAACGGCAGGATCGCGCCGGGTTGCGCGTCCCGCATCCGTAACACGTAGTCATTGGCCTGCCGGCACTGTTTGGGTGTGGGCTCATAGGGCGTGGTTTCATGCAGCGAAAACACGCACATCCGGGTCACGCCGGAACGGCGGGCGGTCGCGATCAACCTTTCCGCGTCCTCGACAGGCGAGGAAACCCCATAGGAACCGAAACAGTTCAGGGGATGTACGTGGATATCCAGCACCGGTCCGTCGGGCAGGAGTTTCTGACGCAGGGAGGCGATGGTCATGGCAATTAGGCAACGAGGTGTATTGCGTGACGGGGCGCGATGCCCGGAACAGAGCCGGGCACGGACGGGTCGTTACTACAGCCCGTAGACTGTTACAGCCGGTAGAAGGAGATGGCGTTGTCGTGAAACAACTTGCGACGATCTGCGTCCGAGAGTCCGCTGGTCGCCCACGACAGGGTCTCGACCCAGCGCGGGTACTCCGTGGCCTGGAAGGCGACGGGCCAGTCCCCGCCGTACATGACCCGGTCGATGCCAAAGCACGCGATCACGTGGTCGATGTAGGGTTTCAGGTCCTCGGGCGTCCACCTTTCCATGTCCGCTTCGGTGACAAGGCCCGATACCTTGCAGTAGACATTGGGCATTTCCGCCAGGGTCTTGAGCTCGTCCTTCCACGGTTCGAAGACCTGGTTCTTGATGTCGGGCTTGCCGATATGGTCCAGGATGAAGGAGACTTCGGGGCACTGCCGGACGAATTCGATCGCATTCGCCAGTTGCGGGTGGAAGATGCAGATATCGAAGGACAGCCCGTGGGACGGCAGCAGCCGGACCCCTTCGATGAACGCGGGTTGCAGGCAAAAGTCGGCGTCCTCGGTCTGCAGCAGGCGCCGGATGCCCTTGACCAGGGGAATCCTGGCCAGCGCCTCGAGGTCGGCGTCGACCGCCGCGCCCCGTTCGAGCGGCGCGTTGGCCACGATCCCGCGGATCCGGCCGTCCTGCCGGGCAAGACCGGAGACCCATTCCGCCTCCTGGACGTGCTGACCGGCGTCGCATTCGCATTGCACGAAGACCATCTGCTCCACCTGGACCGCTCCGCAGGCCTGCCGGTATTCCTCCAGCAGGTACCGTTGGTTCAGCAGGGGAATGCCGTCCAGCCAGCTGTACCGGAGGTGATTCGGGTCCCAGAGATGTACGTGGGTGTCGACGATGGGGAAGTCCACCATGGCATAAATCTCAGCAATGCATGTTAAGGGCGGTGTGCGAGATCGGATGATCGAGAGATCATACTACCCAGGGGACCGTTTACCGTCAATGGGAATCACGCCTTTTATGCTTGAACTGCCGCCCTTCCGCGTGTACACTGCTGGATCGTTTCGAATCGGTATCTGACGGCGCGTTCAGCGCTGTATACTACCCTCAAGCCGATCCCATTTCATGTCCGACGAAACCGCCACCGAAAACACCCGTCCACTCGGTCGCCTGTCGCCCCTGAAGCTGGCCGCCGTGCCCACCTTTGCCGGCATGCTGAAGTACGTCGGTCCCGGCATCGTCTGGGCCGGTCTGGCCCAGGGCAGTGGCGAGCTCATCTGGTGGCCCTACCTGACCGCCAAGTACGGCGCGGCCTTCATCGGCCTGCTCATCCCGGCCGCCCTGATGCAGTACTGGGTCAACGTGGAGATCGCCCGGTATACGATCATGACGGGCGAGACGGCCCTGACCGGGTTCAGCCGCGTCGGGAAGTGGTATGTGTCGGCCATCTGGGTCGGGGTGTTTCTCGAAAACATCTGGTTCGGCGCCTACGCGTCGGCGGGCGGCGGCGCCATGGCGGAGCTTACCGGATTCCCCTACGGCTGGACGGTCCGCGGCCAGTCGCTCTTCTGGGCCTACCTGACCATCGGGATCTACCTGATCGCCCTTTTCATGGGCCGGGTGGTCTACCTGATCGTGGAACGGCTAACCATGGCCGTGGTCGTCATCACGATGGTGGGGATCGCCTTCGCCGTCTTCCAGCGGCCGGTACTGGACGTGGCGGGCGAGTTCTTCGGCGTCCTGCTGACTCCCGGCTACCACAGGCCCGCCAACTGGGACCCGGCGGACCTGTCCACGGTGCTCACCGCCATCGTCTTCGCCGGCGCCGGCGGCTTCGGTCAGCTCTTCCTATCCTACTGGATGCGGGACAAGGGCGTGGGCATGTCGGCCTATATCGGGCGCGTAACCAGCCCCTTGCGCACCGCGCCGGAGACCATCTCGGCCACGGGGTACGCCTTCGAGGACAACGAGGCCAACCGGACGAACTACGGGAAGTTCATGCGGTACCTGAAGCTCGAATCGGGCCTCGGCGTCGCGCTGAACCTGGTGACGACCATCATCATGTGCTGGCTGGCGTGGGCCCTGCTGAAGCCGCAGGGTATCGTTCCCGAGGGCTGGGAAATCGCCGTGGTGCAGTCGGCCTTCTTCGAGGTAAGCTGGGGTGCCATCGGCAAGGTCGTATTCCTGATCGTCGCCGCGGCGTTTCTATGCGATGCCTGGCTGCAGTCCACCGATGGGTTCGCCCGCATGCAGGCCGATTTCATCTACGCCAACGTGAAGCGGGCGCGGCGGTACCATTTCCGGACGCTGTACTACGGTTTCGTTGTGGTGTTCACCGTGCTGACGACGATCACGCTGCCCCTGGCGCAGCCGGGGGATCTGCTCATCATACGTGGCGTCATCGCCTTCATGGCCATGGGGCTCTTCTGTCCAGGTCTTATCTACCTTAACTACGTCCTCGTTCCCCGGGCCTTCCCCTCGTGGGTCAAACCCCATCCCCTCACCCGGGTCATCATGGTTGCCATCACGGCGACCTACATCTCCATCGGGCTCTGGTACATCTTCGTGCGCCTGTCCTGAGCGACTGCATCAGCCCGGCGCCAGCGCGAATACTCGCGTCGGTACAGTGCGATTGCGGCGGCATGGCGTGGACTACACCACCGCCGGAGCCACCCGCGCCGTTCTTTCTTCGGCGATACGTACACCGGCTTCGATAATTTCCAGGGATTCGTCGATCTGGGCTTCGGTGATGGTGATCGGCGGCATGAACCGCAGTACCTGGGAACCGGACAGTTCCATGAAGCGAAGGCTGAGCGGATCTTTATTGAGCATCCTGGGCACGATGGGCAGCCAGAGGCCGTTCTCGTAGCAATACTCCGTCACCATGGCGGCGCCTTCGAAATTGGGCTCCCGGCTCTGCTTGTCCGTCACCAGTTCGAGCCCCAGGCACAGGCCCAGTCCCCGGGCCTCGCCCACGATCTCGTAGGTTTCCTCCATCACTTTGAGCCGGTCCATGAAGTAGTTGCCCACGACCCGGGCGTTTTCCACCAGGTTCTCGCGGTCGACGATTTCGAGATTTGCCAGGCCGGTCTCGCAGAGCAGCGGGTCGCCGGCATGGGACGAGAAGGGCATGAATCCCTTGGCCACCGCGGCGTCCGCGATCTCCGCGCTGGTCATGACCGCGCACAGGGGCACGGCGCCTCCAAGCCCCTTGGAGCAGGTCACGATGTCGGGCACGAAATCGAAGTGCTCGAAGGCGAACCACTTTCCCGTCCGTCCGAAGCACGTCAGGGCTTCGTCGGCCACGGTGAGGATGTCCCGCTCCCGGCAGATTTCCACGATGCGCTGGATCCACTCCTTGGAAGGCACGATCTGTCCAGCCGCGCTCATGAGCGGTTCGAAGAAGAAGGCCGCGGGCCGTCCGGAGGTGGACGAGTCGATCACGTTCTCCGCCGCGTCCGCGCATCCGAGATTGCAGCAGGCTTCGTCCCGGCAGAACTGGCAGCGGTACTCGTAGGGCGTAGGGATGAACGAAGCGCCCGTGGGCATGGGGCCGTAACCTTCCCGAAGCATGCCGCCCCGGCCGGTGATGGACGCGCTGCCATAGGACTGGCCGTGGTAACCGCGCATGAGGGCGATCACCTCGAAGCGGTCCGTGTACTTCCGCACGAGACGCAGGGCCATTTCATTGGATTCGGATCCCGTGCAGGCGAAGAAGGACTTCTGCAGCGGGTCCGGCGCGATCTCGGCCATCTTCTTGGCCAGCAGCACCTCCGACGGCGCGATGAAGGTCGTGCCCACCTGGATGATCTTGTGGGCCTGGTCGCAGAGGGCCTTCACGTAATCCGGGTGGGAATGGCCCAGCGTAACGCACAACTGACCCGACTGAAAATCGATGAATCGCCGGCCTTCCACGTCCCACATGTAGAGCCCGTCACCGCGTTCGGGAACCAGCGGCGCGGTCCGCATCGGATGTCTCAAGAGGTACTGGTTGCCGAGTTCGAGCCAGCCCTTGTTCGTGGTGGGTAGCGACGCCATGATCCGTCTCCTGAAGTTGCTTAAACTTTGATGGTGACAAGCATGGTTTTAAGGGGGAATGGGGTAAGGCCATGCTAAACCGGCACCACCGGCCTGTCAATACATTTCGCCAGTGCCGTTCGCCGGTGAAGTTGCGAGGCAAGCCAGATAGTTTTTGCCTTGTTGCGGGGCCGGTTCTATAATGTGAAATCATGAAAACATATCGAGTTGGGATCATCGGGCTGGGCCGCATGGGCAGTACGATCGACGACGAGGGCCATACGCCCCTGCCTTATTCTGTCGCGGCGGCCTGCAGGGCGAGCGAACGGCTGGAGATCGCCGCCGGCTGCGACCTGCGCGCCGAGCGCAGGGAGGACTTTTCCAGACGCTGGGGCGTCAACGCCCTGTACGAGGATTTCCGGGAGATGGTCCGGGAGGAGCGACCGGATCTCGTTGCCGTGTGTACCACCGCATCTGGTCTGCAGAAACCGGCCAGGGAGGCGCCCGACACTTCGTTCCGCGGAGACTCCCATGCCGACCTGGCCGTCGCGCTGGCGGAAATGGGCGTGCCCATGCTCTACGTGGAGAAGGCCATGGCCAGTTCCATGGCGGCGGCCGACGACATTCACGACGCCGTGTTGAAGAACGGAACGGTGTTCAATACGGGCGTACTGCGCAGATTCGACAACCGGTACGGCGTGGTGCGCGACGCGGTCCTGAGGGGCGACGTGGGCGAGCCCAGGACGGCCGTCCACTACGCGCAGTCATCCCTGATGCACGGTCATATCCATTCCATCGACACGCTCTCCTGGCTGATCGGCGATCCCGTCATCCGCTCCGTCCGCGGCGAGATCGACCCCCGGGACTACATCATAGAAGGCGATCACATCCCCTACGACCCGATCGCTACGTATGAACTAGACTTCGAGAACGGTGTCCGCGCGTGGTCGATCCCCGCGGCGGGATGGGAGTACGAGATCATCGGGACCGAGGGGACCATCCGGTCGCTGAACAACGGGGCCGGCGCATCCTTGCGGCGGGCGCCGCTCGAGGGACGGGATGATCGCAAAGGCCGAAGCGCCTGGGAGGAGGTGCCGTTCGAATTCGTTACGCCGAAGAGCACCGTCGTTTCCTGCCTGGAAGACCTCGTCCGCGCGTACGAGACGGGCGATCAAAGCCGGGGGCACGTCGAGATCGCCCACCACATCACGGAAGCCTGCATCGCCGTCGCCGAAAGCCACCGCCGCAACGGCACCTGGGTGGATCTCCCGCTGGCAAACAGGGATCTGTACATCTGGCACGTCTGAATGCCTAATCGGCTGACAAAGGCTATGTTTTCGGCCCGCATGATCTGAGTTTATTCCTTTGGGAGCGATTCGTTCTGTGGCAAGGAAGCGTTGAATCTCAAGTATCCCCTGACCTCATCCACCTTTGTCTCCACCCGGTCCAACGATGCCCGCAAATCCTTGATTTCTGCTCTGATTTCGGTCCGTAAGCTACTCATTTCAATGCGCAGTTCAGTTCTCAAGCTATCCGTTTCAGTTTTCAGTTCATCTCTAATGGTATTTAGTGAAACGTGTAAATACGTTAATACTGAAATTAGGGTGATTATCGATGTAAAGACCGCGCCGTGGCGCTCCCACCAACCTGACTCGGACATTCTATTCCCTCCCGATACATTACGCCATGTTTCCGTGGTGCCAGTTGTTCCTGAATCTCATTCAAGGCTATTGGATTCGTTGCTCGTTACAAGGTCCGCGATCGCAATCCAGATCGTTCGGATATCTTCCTTGAAGTCTTCAAGCGCCGTTAAGATTCCACATTCTATTGCCTCTCTCCTCCCCATCCAAAGGCACAGTTTGCCACCGCCCCGACCACAGCGATCATCAATAGGGCAGCAACTGCGGGCAGCCACGAAGGTAACGATTCCATTTTTTAGTTCCTTTTGGGCCGTTCTTTTGGTGTATACCTGAGTATCGGATCACGAGATAAACAACTTGATGAGGATCGCAACGGTCATGACCAACTGGCCGATGACTACCGTTTCGATACGGGAAAGGCGCTTGTCTATCTGTTCGATGATGCCTTCCAGGCGTCCGATCCGGCCTTCGTGGTTTGTATTTTCGGTCGACATGATTTCAGCCTACCTCCTTGCATCTGCCAGCTGTTCACCACGAAGAGTCACAGTACCTTGATCAGGATGATGACTGTCAAAATGTAATTCGCGGCGTACACGATTAAGCAGACGGTTTGCCAAAATACCGAAGTCATAATTTCCTCCCCCCAAATGGTCCTTTATACGTATTAGCCAGGAAACTCTCGCTAATTCTCGAAGGAAAAAACTTTTCTATGGAATGGTGGGGTCCGAGCATCAACCCTTCGCGACTCAGGACAGCGTTGAGGGTCCTGAATCCGGTCGTACGCTCCGGGGATGGCTGGATTCAACCTGCACCAACCGGTCTTCCTGCAGTACGTACCCGCTTAGCTGCCCGCCATAGATACATCCCGAATCCAGGCCGATCACGTAGGGGGAACCGTCTACCCGACGCTTGATCACAAGGCCACCGGGGGCGTCGTGGCCGAATATGACCAGCTTGCCGGATGGATCGTACGCGTCGTGCCATCGGGGTCCCACGATGCCGTCCACGGGCGGCCAAGTACGGATGACGAGAAACTCCTCCGTGGTCGTGCCGTTAAAGCCTTTTTCAGGATTGATGCCCGCGTGGACCAGCAGGAATTCAGGCTCGTCGATCCAAAAGGGAAGGGATTCCAGCCAGGGGATCAGGTCGTCGGCGCATGGGGCGAGGGCTTCCAGGGTTTTAAGGGTATCGCGACTTCGAGTGGGGACCACGGCGCCGGACAGGTGCCGGCGAAGCCGGTCCGCCAGGCGGTAGTCGTGGTTGCCGAGGACCATCCTCGCGCCCGTGTCCTGTATCAGTTTCCATACGTCGATGGGATCAGGTCCCCTGCTGAAAGCATCGCCTGTCAGGTACAGGAGGTCCGTGTCCCGCTGGAATGCCAGTTTGGAAAGCAGGTGTTCGAATTCACGGGCGCAGCCGTGAATGTCGCCGATGAAGAGGGTTCGCAAGGGGATTCAGAACTCCGGGACGATCGATAGACTGGCACGGACTGATGGCAACGACAGCCTTTGTGACACCTGCGGCAAAAAATGGAAGACTGTCAATCTCGTCATCCTGAATGGTAACCGTGAGACCGAAGGACGGTCAAGTGAATGAATCGCCCGGTAACGATTGTACACCGTCCGTGTCTCTTCCGGGGATCGGACCATTGAGTTCCTTCCCTGAATACAGAAAAGCCCCGTACCAGCAACGGGGCTTTTCTATTTTCGAGACCGATCGCCCTTTTCAGTGGCCGTGGCTCCTACTCGGGACGAAAGGGAAGACGTAACGAGATGACCGACAATAATGCAGGGCGGAGTGAAGTTGATATGCCCTGTCGGGATAACTCCGGGGGCCATTCCGAAACGTGGCGGGCGACCCGCTCGCTGGAGCGAGCAGGCCGCTAGCCGCAGGACTCTGTCAGCGCCCTGTCTACGGGACCCGGATTATCCCGGATTCCAAACTGGGCGGCTTCCTTCCCTATCCGCCACTGCCAGCCTTCGCCATAAACTTCACTTCGGCACGCTTTGGCGACGAATAATCTTCGTCAAACGTCACGAAAGCGGTTCCGGCTGCCAAGGCATTGCCTTGACCCACGACAGCGGCGCCACCGTTTATCGTCAACGCAACCTGTCCGCTAGCGTCAGTCGTCAGCATTCCAGGAACTGTCAATACCATAGCATCGGAGCTTGAAACGTCGACTGTAAGACCTGCTCCGACGGCCCGCCACACCAATTGACCTAAGGTCGGGCTACCGGCGGTGGTATCAAGCACTCGGTGTTGCAGAGTGACGGTGATCACGATAGTTGCCGGCGTCGTTTCGGTGGTATCGGCCGTAGCTGTAAGGTCCGAATCGTCAGCCGTGCCATCATCATTGATGTCGTTATCGAAGTAACGCATAAATGGCGCATTTGCGGTACTCACGATAAGCTGTCTTTCAGGCTCTTCGACGGTGAAAACATTGATCGTGATCTCGTTGCTCTTTACGTCGCCGATACTCGCCGTGATCTTGGCCGTTCCGGCTGCATGCGTCTTGATCGTAGGCATTGCATTGTTCTTGTCGTCCACGGTCGCAACGCTCGTATTGTTACTCGACCAACTAAACTTTACGCCCAATACCTCATTACCGCTGTTAGTGGTCTTGTCATCGCCACTCGCGGCATCAAAGGCCGTAGCCGCGAGCATGACTTCGGTACCTTTGTTGACGGTTTCGGCGACGGTATCGTCGGCCGTCTTGATCACGATACCCTTCACTACATTATGTACCGCAAGATTAATGGAAATCTTGATACCGCGATCAACTGATTTAACGACAACCTTCGTGTCACCCCTTCTGACGCCGGTTATCATTGCTGAATTCGGCGCAGCGCCCGCTTCCACCGTAGCGAGGACGGGATCATCGACCTCAAAAGTGAATTCAGCGGGGACGACACTGCCGTCCTGCGCAGCAGCAACGGCACTGAAAGTTATACTGCCGTCAACGAGAACGGCGGTATCTCGGGTTCTCAAGCCGGTTGCGTCATCAAACAGCGGGGCATTGTAACGACGAGCATCTTTCTTCGCTTCAGTACCCTCGAAAACGATGACGTGGTGAATAGCGGCCAGGATGTTACCAGGAAGATCACCCGGGACCCCGGATTCACCAGGAGGACCCATTGGACCTTCAGGGCCAGTCGGACCAGCCGGACCCGCTGGACCAGCCGGACCTGCTTCACCGGTGTCGCCCTTCTCACCCTGAGGGCCAGTCGCACCAGCCGGACCTGCCGGGCCCGTCGAACCCTGCGGACCAGCCGGACCTGACGGCCCTGCGACGCCGGCCGCGCCGGTCGGACCAGCCGGACCTGTTTTGCCCTCGCATCCCATCAGGGACAGACCGAGGGCCAATACAGCAATTATGAGGTAATGCATTGTTTTCTCCCGATTATGGAATCACTACTAAAAGGAATGACGAAATCCCAGACTGACCTATATCGCCTCCTTTCCCGCGATTTGATCGGTTAACTGATTTACAAGCTCAAGACTGCCAAATCGGACTTCAGGACTGCGCTGATTTCGGGCCGCGCTTCGACCGCTATTAGGGACTTTTCCCCATAAATATGATTAGATTGAGCAGCGGAGATGGGTTGGCCGACTCGTCCCAAATCGGAAGAATATGAGTGCTACCTGCTGTTATTGCTTTGGGTGTGTAATAGGTACGTCCGGTGGGATCAGCTATGGCGGGTAGGAGAAAACGAGGATATTGGACTAGGTAAGGTCGCTGAATATAGAAAAGCCCCGTTAACCGCAACGGGGCTTTCCTTTTTCAGGTTCGATCGCTCTTTCAGTGGCCGTGGCTCCTACTCGAGGCGATCGGGAAGACGTAACGAGATGACCGACAATAATGCAGGGCGGAATGCAGCTTGTATGCCCTGTCGGGATAACTCCGGGGGCCATTCCGAAACTTGGCTGGCGACCCGCTCGCTGGAGCGAGCAGGCCGCGAGCCGCAGGACTCTGTCAGCGCCCTGTCTACGGGACCCGGATTATCCCGAGGTTAGGGTTTGGCAACTTCCAACACGAACTGCGCGGGGTTCTCTGCATCAGGATGGCTCACGCTGATGAGGGCTTTCCCGTATTTACCCCTTGTCTCGTTTGTAGCTGAGGCGGGCCTTACGAGCGCATCCGCTAACGTAACGGTTACATCGACGACATTCCCATCACCTGCTGCGGCTGCGATGCCAGCAGTAGTTAATACTCGATCACTCTCGACTGTGATTACGAAATCGCCCGGAGTCGGAGTAGCCACTTCGTCACCAACATCATTGGTGGAAGAACCGACAGCATAAAGCAGCAGCAACTCAAACGTTACTGTAGCTTCCGAGATAGTACCATCGGCGGCGGGAAAGTTAAGCCGGTTACCTTCGTCGTCTGTGTCAGTGGTCTGTGTAACAGTTACCTTATCCGTGGTATTGCCTACGGGTTGTATAGTACGAGTATATATGCCGCTGGGAGTCACAGTTACATCCCGCCAGTCACTGTTTTTCCCTCCCGACGAAGCCCTGATTCGTGTATCGCCATCTGAAACGCCGGTCACCACCCCTTTCTTAGCGTCTACCTTGGCAATGCTGGGATCTTCACTCTCCCAAGTTACGATCGCGTTGGCGGTTATATCCTCGTCATCAGCATTGATGACTTTAGCCTTCCACGTTACAGAGAAACCGACAGGGAGGGTTTGGGTACCGCTGGCAATCGTAACCTTCTTCACCGCTTCCAAAACGTCGACGTTGATGTTAATCGCTATTCCACGACCCACAACAGTTACTTTGATCGTGGCATCTCCGTGCTCTAGCGCCTCAATTTCACCGTCCTCTGTGACCGTAGCGGTCACAGGATCGGTAGACGAGTAAGCAACCTCGATACCAGGGATCGGGTTCCCGTCCTGCGAAGCGACCTTAACCGCTAATTGCCTCGTTTCCCCTACTGGCAACATGAAGGACAGCTTCTTTTTATCTGCTGACCCATCATCCTTGAAATCCGGGCCCGCGTACGTAACGGCACCAGTCTTTTCCCCGTCGTCATCCAAGTAGCCGATAACGATGTGATGAACCTGCGTCAGAATTCCACCGGGGATATCGCCGGGGTCGGGCAACGTAGCATCCATACCGTCTTCACCCGGATCGCCTTTGTCACCCTTCTCACCCTGCGGACCTGCCGGACCCTGAGCACCATCAGCGCCAGCCGGACCTGCCGGACCCTGCGGACCGGTATTACCCTGCGGACCAGCCTGACCACTCGGACCCGCCGGGCCACTCGGACCACTCGGACCCGCCGGACCGGTCTTACCCTCGCATCCCATCAGGGACAAACCGAAGGCCAATACAGCAATTATGAGGTAGTGCATTGTTTTCTCCCGATTATGGAAACACTTCAAAAGGAATGACGAAGATACGAAACGGACCTATATCGCCTCCTTTCCCGCGAATGATCGGCTGACTAAAATGCAAGACTCAATACTTCTGATTACGGACTTCAAGACTGCTCAGGTTTCTGGCCACGTTCAGGGACTTTTCACCATAAATATGAATAGATTGAGCAGCGGAGATGGGTTGGCCGACTCGTCCCAAATCGGATTAAAGCAGACACCACAACTGTTCTGTACTAGGGGTCTAAATCGGGTACGTCAGGCAGGATCGGGTACGGTCGGTAAGGGAGAAACAGGGTAGGGGTGAGAGTTGATAGGTGAGGTGTAAAACCAACAGTTGGTCGAAGTTGCCGCGATCCATCATACCTAACGTCAGGGTGAATTGGCTTGAGTCGGCTTCTTACTCGGCGTATATTGACGGGGCTGTAAGACCGTAGCGGTCATCGGTAGGTACCGGCGGGTTCACCGTCTTCAACGAGGTTCGACGTGCGCAGAATCGGCATCTTCGGATGGGGCATCGTGGCCCCCCGTTCGCCCAACATGGAAGCCTTTGCCCGCAACCTGGAGCAATCGGAAAGCTGGCTGGCGCCATTCGACGGGTTCGGTCCGAACAACTTCCTGGTGGGCGAGCCCGATTTCGACTTCCGGGACTACCGGTCCTGGATCGACGCCCGGTTTCCGTCGAACCGGTACCCCCGCCTGGTCGACAAGATGGATCCCACCACGCTGCACGCGATCGGGGCCTTCATCCAGTCGCTGGGACAGAACCCGGGTCTGGAGGAGGAACTCCAGGCGCTGGGAACGTCCGCCCACGTATACATCGGCACCGGCGTCGGCAACATCCCCACCATCAGCCGGATCAGCATGGAGCTGTACCGGGCCCAGCGTGCATGGGACCATTTCTGGGGTTCGGCAGAACGGAACGCCCGGCTTCGCGCCTATCTCACCCGGCACGACGACGAAGGCGTGGACGAAGCCATGCCGCCCCACCCGGAGACCGCGCCGTCTGCGAAGCGAGACCAGGCCGAAGAAACCTGGAACGCCTACTGGACGTCCCAGTCGGAGGAACTAAGGTCGTACCTGGAGACCCTCGCCGAGATCGAGGGGATGAACGTCGAGGGGACCGTCGAGTCCGGCAAGATGAAGCTCATTCGCGATAAGCAGCGCCGGAAACACCAGCTGCAGGATGAATGGGGCGCGCCCGAGCCGCCGTGGGAATGCGTTTCGGCCGACCTGATCTGGAATATCCACAACACGCCCGCGTCGCAGGTGACCATGATGGGGCAGATTCACGGCCTGTCACTGGCGCCCGTGGCCGCCTGCTCGACCTTCGGCGTGTGCCTCAAGCTCGGGATGGACGCCATCCGGCGCGGCGAGGCAAAGGCCGTGGTCGTCGGCGCCACGGACCCGCCCCCCACGTCCCTGTTGGTAGGCGCATTCTACCGTGCCCGCGTATCCGCCGCCGACGGCGCTGTGTCCAAGCCCCTGACCGGGCTCCGCGGCACCCACGTATCGGGCGGATCCGTACTCTGGATCATCGGTGACTGGGACTACATGACCGAAAAGGGGTTCAGCCCTGTTGGGATGGAACCCCTGGCCGTGGGCGTCAGCTCTGACGCCGACCATATCATCACGCCGTCGAAGGAAGGACCGCGGTTAGCCGTCGGCCAGGCCATCGAAGACGCCCGCGTTTCCGCCGGCGACATCGCCTCGTGGGATCTGCACGCCACGGCGACACCCGGCGATTTCCTGGAAATGGAGAACCTGCTCGAAATGGTGCCCGGCTCCGTGACGGTCACCGCGCGGAAAGGCACCTTCGGTCACGGCATGAGCGCCGGCGGAGGATGGGAACTGACGGCACAATATCTCGGGTACGCGCGGGGCGCCCTATACCCCACGCCCCTCTCCCGCGACGAGGTGAATCCGGAGATCGAAAGCCTGCACAACCGGTTCGTCTACGACACCTCGTGCCCACCTCCCGACGGCATTGCCGGCAAGCTGTCCATGGGGATCGGGGGCATCAACGCCTGCGTCATCTCCAGGCCGCTGCGGGATGAGTGACGGCGTAATCGGCTCAGTTAATTCCGGTGGAATACAGAAAAGCCCCGTGAACCGCAACGGGGCTTTTCCTTTTTTGCAGGACCGATCGCCCTTTTCAGTGGCCGATGGCTCCTACTCGGGGCGAACGGGAAGTTGTAACGAGATGACCGAACAAATGCAGGGCGGGATGCTTGATGCGTATGCCCTGTCGGGATAACTTCCGGGGGTCACTCGAAACGTGACCTGCGACCTGCTCGCTGGAGCAAGCAGGTCGCTGGCCGCAGGACTCTGTCAGTGCCCTGTCTACGGGACCCGGATTATCCCGATGTTATTCCGGCGCGTCTTTGACTGTGATGGTAAACAACAAACGCGCCTCTCTCGCTCCAATAGCCCTTAATGAAACGAACGTATTGTACGTTCCCGCCTTGATGCCAGCAGGAACATCGGCCACGGTAACTGTCACGGCAACGGTACCATCGGCGTTCGCCGCTGCCGCTGCCGCTCCTACTGCCGGATTTACTTGCGCTGCCGCGGGATCAGTGGTGGCAGGAGTTCCGGCAACAGCCGTACCAGGACTAACTGTCAAAGCCCACGCGGTAATCAAGTCGTTGGATACCACATCGCGGAGATTGACGTTAAACACGGTATCATGAGTCCCATTTCCATCTGGGTCGGTGGCATCTGTGAAACCAGCTGTTTCCAATCCTCTATCCCAAACAAATGCATTTCCATTGTTGGAGGAACCGGGATCGATAACTCTCGTGATTCTCTGTCCGGTGACTACCACGCTGATACTACCGCTCACGCCTTCGGCTGTCGCCATAATCTCGGCGCTGCCAGAGCCCTTCCCGGTGATCATGGCATACTGACCCATACCCTTCACCTTCTTATTATCCATAGGGTCTTTTGTCACGGCTACTGTGGCAACGGATCCGTCGGAGCTTGACCAGGACCAGTTAGAACGTAGCTCAACTACTTCGTCATCCTCATCATGGGCCACGGCGGTTATTTCATTCATATACGTCTCGCCTGCCGCCAAGTTGAGATTACTTGGCCCAGCACCTTCACCAACCATGAAAACGATCGCATCGATAGGTTTGGTAACTGTGACAGTGAGCTTACCGGAGATACCGGCCAACTCCGACTCAGCCGTGACTACGGCCGAACCGGCCCCGACGGCGGTGATCATTCCATCTTCCAGAGTGATGGCTTCGTCGTCATTCTTGGTTATGGCCAGCGCAACAGGGATACCATCAAGGACCTTCTCACTCTGTGCGCGGGCTGCGGCTACAATCATAACATCCTCACCGACCCTCATAGTGGTCGAGACGCCGCCCGTCGCGTTTTCCTTATCCCCGTCGCCTACCTTTATGGCGATGTGGTGCGCTTGCGCCAACTGGATGGGATCAATGCCACCGGTGTCCGGAATACCTGCCGGACCCTGCGGGCCTTCGGGACCTGCCGGGCCTGGTTCACCCGGGTCACCCTTTTCACCCTGCGGACCTGCCGGACCAGACTCACCCTGCGGACCTTGAGCACCATCAGCGCCTGCTGGGCCTGCCGGGCCTGACGGACCCGTCGAGCCCTGCGGACCTGCCGGACCCGCCGGACCTGCGGAGCCCGCCGGACCTGTCGGACCCGCCGGACCCGTCTTACCTTCGCATCCCATCAGGGACAGACCGAAGGCCAATACAGCAATTATGAGGTAGTGCATTGTTTTCTCCCGATTATGGAAATTCTGCAAAAAGGAACGACGAAAATACGAAACTGACCTATATCGCCTCCTTTCCCGCGAATTGATCGGTTGACTGATTTACAAGCTCAAGACTTCTGATTACGGACTTCAAGGCTGCTCGGATTTCGGACCTTATCTTCGGACTTTTCACTTTAAATATGAGTAGATTGAGCATCGTGAATCGCCTGGCTTCCTCGTTCGAAAACTGCTGGAGATAGACGCCATGCGCGGTTTCGTGCTGGGGGTACGGATTGGTTAGGTCGGGTGGGATCCGGAGGTATGTCAGGTGTGGGAAAACGAAGTAGGAGGATAGATGGGTCGATCGACTACAGACGAAGTTGACATGTCTTAGTCGAAATGAAAAAGGCTCCCCGGTTCATCGGGCGTGTACGCCACCCAAAAATGAACACAAGGAGCCCTATGATGAGGAAAGCGGCGGGAGTTACGTCGTAGCATACAGGAAAGCCCCGTACCTGCAACGGGGCTTTCCTTAACTTGGGACCGATCGCCCTTTTCAGTGGCCGTGGCTCCTACTCAGGGCGAACGGGAAGACGTTCCAAGGTGACCTGATACAAATGCCAGGACGAGTATGTCTGAGAAGCTATCTTGCCACACTGTCCCGTCAGGATAATGCCGGGAGCCACCCTTGAACTTGGCTGGCGACCTTCGCTTTGGTGGCTTGGGCCGCCAGCCCATTACTCAGGATTCTTCAGCACCCTGGCTACGGGCCCGGATTATCCCTGAGTCCTTATCCTCCGGTTGCCAGCTTTAAAAACTTAACCGTCACATAAATATCGTCAGCATAGGCGCTGCTGATCTTCACGCGAGCAGTCACGTCCTCAGTGCCATCGCTCTTGGCTGTTCCAGCTGTGGTGTTGGTGGGGATCACACCTGCGGCGATTCCACTAGAGGCAGCGGTATCGGCAGAAATGTCCAACGTTAGCACATCCGTATCGATACTGTCGAAGTCCACATTGATTTCACTATCAACGTTCACCCAAGCAGCTTCACCGGCGTTATTTGTTCCGTACTCCTGCAAACGGACGTTGACGGTGATATCGGCGTCGAGCACGGTTTCATTCGTGTCTGCAGTCGTCGTATCATCAGCCGTAGTGACGGTAGCTTCGTGAGGCGTGTTGAACACCACACGCAGACGCCTCTGGGGAGTCTCGATGTCGAACACCTCGACTTCTATCTCGTTGCTCTTAACATCACCGATCTTCGCCTGAATCTTGGCTTTTCCGGATTTATGCGTCTTGATCGTAGGCATATCATTCGGACTATCGGCATCAATGGTCGCAACGCTGGAGTTCGAAGTGGTCCAAGTAAAGGTCACGCCCGAAACCGGCGTACCCTCCTTGCCTTCATCGTCGGTCTGCTTGGCGTCCAGGGCCGTGGCCATAATCATGACATCAGTGCCTTTTTGGACAGGGAACGTTTCATCGGTTTCAATTACGATGCCCTTGACCGCGTTGTGCACACCAAGAGGTATCTCGATCTTGATGCCACGATCAGTAGCTTTCACGATGAATTTGGTCGAGTTCCCCCCTCTGTCACCCGTGACCGTCCATTCTCCCGCCTCGACCTCTTCCACTGATGCAACGACAGGATCATCCACTTCAGCCGTAAACATCACTGGAACGATACTTCCGTCCTGAGCTAAGGCGACGGCACTGAATGTCAAAGTGCCATCCTTGAGTACGTTGGCATCACGTATTTTGTCGTCTGCATCGTCGGCGTCGCCTTTGAAGTCCTTCGAGGCAAAGAATTTACGAGCATCTTCTTTCTTTTCGTTGCCTTCAAATACGACGACGTGGTGAACGGCTGCCAGAATGTTGCCAGGCAGATCGGACGGGATCCCGGCTTCACCCGGCGGACCCATGTCACCCTTCTCGCCCTTCTCACCCGGAGGACCTGGGTCACCCTTCTCGCCCTTCTCACCCGGAGGACCTGGGTCGCCCTTCTCACCTTGCGGGCCTTCAGGACCTGTGGCTCCAGCCGGACCCGTCGAACCCTGCGGGCCAGCTGGCCCTGCCGGACCGGCAACGCCAGCCGCACCGGTCGGACCCGCCGGACCTGTCTTGCCTTCGCAACCCAACATGGACAGCGCGAAGGCCAATACAGCAATTATGAGGTAATGCATTGTGTTCTCCCGTTTATGGAAGCCCTACTAAAAGGAATGACGAAAACACGAAACTTGTCTATATCGCCTCCTTTCCCGCGATTGGATCGGATGACTTATCAGATAATCACAAGACTCAAGACTGCTTGGATCTCAGAGCCGAATCACTCGGATTCAAGGGACGTATCGCCGGACTTTTCCCCTTAAATATGATTAGACCGAGCGTCAGGAAGCGGTCGGCCGACGCGCCTGAAACTGGACGCAGTCGGCCCCCACGCACGGTCGAGCGACAGGCATATGATCGGGTATGTCAGGTATGATCGGACGAGTCAGGTAAGAGTCGAGCAGGACAGGCGAGACCGAGGAGTACGTCAGGTATGAATCGGAGAGTATGCCAGATATGAGTCGGGGGGACGTCAGGTATGAATTGGGTACATCGGGTCAGGATCGGAGAGTACGTCAGATTAGGATCGAGGGAAGCCAGGTAAAGGTAAAACGGAGGTGTCGAACCTGCGTCACAAAAAACTGTCGCCATTTGTGAAGAAAGTCCATATTAGTCACGGAAAGCACTGTGAATGAAAAAAAAAGAAGTTTTTTCTTGACTTATAGTTCAATCTAATCATATATATATGGAATAAAACTTTCAGTATTAATAAAATTATTTGATATTCATAAACTGGTTGACCTTTCCCCGCATCCATTCGTACCTTACCTACCATATAAATCGACAACGAAACGGCATATTGAGACTGGCGAGAATGGTTAACGAGCCTCGTATCCAGCCGCTAGACCATATCGAATCCGTACCTGGGGCAAACCGTCCTGGCCCTTCGGTACCGGGATCGATCCTACAAACTCAGCCGTCCGAAATGCGGTGAACCACTCCATTTATATCACAAGAACAAAATTTTCAGGTTGCGACAGGAGTTAGTGTCCGGGTTCCTCCCTGTCTCGTCCGAATAACGGGGAAACAGCGATCTCTCCCATATGAGAGCGTGCTGGAACTCTTGTATTGAGAAGGTACTATGCAGCGAAATATCTCTTTACAGCATACTCTCGACCACAAGGCCGGTCGATCTTCCGTTGATCTCGCACGGTTACTGGAAGCCAGCATCGCGCCGAACACGGCGAAAGCGTACGGCGATGCTCTGCGCAAGTTGTTCGAACACCTGGATGGACAGCCGTTGACCGACACTACGCTGGCCGGCTACCTGGCGCATCTGTATGCCAGGGGACTCGCGCCGGCCTCTGTTACGGTAGTGGTACAGGCGGTCCGTTTCTGGGAGAAGCTGGATCGACGGCCGTCAGGCGTGGGCCCGTTGACGAGCCGAACGCTGGCCGGAATCCGTCGCGAAGGTCGAAACCGGGGCCGCGGCCAGGTAACGGGATTGACCCGCGAGACGGTCAAGATCATGGTACAAAACGCCTTGAGCACCGACACCCTGGCCGGACTGAGAGACGCCGCGCTGTTTCGCGTTATGAGCGATGCCCTGTTGAGGATCGGTGAAGCCGTCGCCATCGACTGCGAATACATCACCACCGAGTTCGACGGAAGTGGGCGTCTCCTGTTACATCATAGCAAGACCGACCAGGAGGGGAAGGGCGCCAGCCTCTTTCTGACCGCCCGAACCGTCGACACGATCCAGCAGTTGCAGCAGAAAGCCGGCTACACGGAGGGAGCGCTCTTTCGCCGGATGCTGAAGGGCGACCGGATGAGCGATGCCCGGCTGACGGTGGACGGCGCACGGCTGGCCATCAAGGCATCTGCGGAGTTGGTCGGCATCAAGGGTGTGAGTGGGCACAGCCTTCGCATCGGAACCGCCCAGGAACTCGCGCAGCGCGGCGCTACCCTGGTGGAATTGCAGAACGCCGGGCGATGGACCGACAGCCAGATGCCCGCGCACTACACCCGCGAGCAGGCCGCGGGCAAGGGCGCCGTTGCCCGACTGCTGGGGGTCGACTAAAGAGGTTTAGGCCTGGGTCTCTGAGGAGGGGATTCGGGCTCATTGCGATGCGATGAACGAATCACCGTGCCGCCGTGCGAATCCTAGGCGGGCTTCTAAAGAGGGAGGCTATGTGGGTTTGGTTCCGCGTCTTGTTAACAGTTCGGCCAGCCCGTCCACCGTGGTCACCGGCTGCTGACACACGAACTGCTCGCAGACGTAGGCCGTGGTCGCGCCGTCGATCTGCGGCCGACCTGCGAGGAGCGGGACGAGTTCTGCGGCACGGCCTTCGTCCTCGGACGGATCGTGCAGGGCCACGACCTTGTTCGGCAAGAACGTGCCGTCGATCAGGTCCAGCATCGCCCGCGTGGCAACGTCCTCCCTGGCGCCGACCAGGGCGATCTCCACGGGCTTGTCGAGATACCAGGAGAGTCCGCACAGCAACTGGCCGAAGCCCCCGGGCGCCGCGCCCATGTAATCCGTGAAGAGCGACAGGGTCTGCCCGGCCCGGTTCCGGTATTCGTTCCTGCCGGTGAACGCGGCCAAACGGAGCAGGTTCTGCACGCTCACGGCATTGCCCGAGGGGATCGCGTTGTCGTAGGGATTCTTTGACCGGACGATGAGCGCCTCGTGGTCGTCGCTCGTGAAGAAGAACCCGCCGTCTTCCGGATCCCAGAACCGCTCGATCGTCGTGTCCATGAGCGCCTCGGCGCGGGCGAACCAGGCCGGATCGAAGGTCGCCTCATACAGGTCGATCAGGGCGGAAACCGTGAAGGCGTAGTCGTCCAGGTAACCGTTGAACCGCGCGCGGCCGTCCTTGAAGGTATGCATGAGCCGGCCGTCCTCGTACAGTGCGTCCAGGACAAACCCCATCGAATCCGCCGCCGCGTCGAGCCAGGCCGGTTCGCCGAAGACGCGGCTCGCCCGGGCCATGCTGCCGGCCATCAGCCCGTTCCAGTCCGTCATGATCTTCTCGTCCCGTCCGGGGTGCACGCGTTTCTCGCGGTGATCGAAGAGGGTCCGGCGTCCTTCCGACACGATCGCCCGCAGTTCGTCCGGCACCACCCGCAGGTGGGCGGCCAACGGTTCCAGGTCGACGTCCACGTGCAGGACACTGGTCCCGTGTTCGAAATTGCCTCCTTCTTCCACGCCGTAGTAACGGGCGAAAAGTCGGCCCTTCTCATCCCCCAGTACCGTCTTGATCTCGTCCGGCGTCCACACGAAGAACCGGCCTTCCTCGCCCTCGCTGTCCGCGTCCTGGGTCGCGTAGAATCCGCCGCCGGTTTGCAGCATCTCTCGGATCACGTACGACGCCGTCTCCGAAACGACCCTGCGGAACAGGGGTTCTCCGGTGGCCTGGAAGGCCTCGGTATAGGTCCGAAGGAGCAGCGCGTTGTCGTAGAGCATCTTCTCGAAATGGGGGATTAGCCATTTCGCATCGACGGAATAGCGGTGGAATCCGCCGCCAAGGTGGTCGTAGATGCCGCCGTTTCCCATTTTTGCGAGGGAATGGATGGCCATGTCGAGGGCCGACTGCCGGCCGGACCTGAGGTGCTCGCGCAGCAGGAAGGACAGCGTCATGGACGGGGGGAACTTGGGCTGCGTGCCGAAACCGCCGTTGGTGGCGTCATAGGACGCGGCGATCCCGGTGAAGGCCTTGTCGAGCAGGCCCGTTTCCAGGGTCTCGTTGGCCGAAGTGAACCCGGCCAGCTCGACGAGGCGCGACTTGAGCTTCTCGCCCTGTTCCTCGGCGTCGGACCGGCGTTCCCGGTAGAACTGGGCGACGGCCTGCAGGATGCGGGGAAACCCGGGCCGGCCGTAACGGTCATCCGGGGGGAAATAGGTGCCCCCGTAGAAGGGTTTCAGGCCGGGCGTAAGGAAGACGGTCATGGGCCAGCCGCCGCTGCCCGTCATGGCGGTGACGGCGTTCATGTAGATCTCGTCCAGGTCCGGCCGTTCCTCCCGGTCCACCTTGACGTTGACGAAGTGCCGGTTCATGATCTCCGCCGTTTCGTCGTTCTCGAAGGATTCGTGGGCCATGACGTGGCACCAGTGGCACGCGGAGTAGCCGATGGACAGCATCACGGGCTTGTCTTCAGACCGGGCTTTCTCCAGGGCCTCTTCACCCCAGGGATACCAGTCCACGGGATTGTGGGCGTGCTGCCTGAGGTAGGGACTGGTTTCGTGAGCCAGGCGGTTGGCCCGTTGTTCGTCCCGCTGTTCGTTGTCGTGGGCTGCGTTCAATTTACACCATGCCTTCCCTGACCATGCGTTCCAGGACGAAATCGCCGGCGTCGATGGGAAATTCCAGGACGCGTCGCCGCGCGGAGGATTCGAAGATGCCCATGATGGTCTCCAGGGCTACGCGGGCGATCTTCGCCTCGGACCGGTGGGCGGCGCGGCCTTCCACGGCGGAGACCAGTTCCTCCAACTCACCGCACACGTTCGAATAGATCTCGTTCAACAACGGTACGTGCCATCCGTCCGAACGGTAGCTGGACAGCATTTTAAGCGGCGGCCCGTCGGGGCTGTTCACTTCGATGATGCCGTCGGAGCCGATGATCCGGAAGGAGAAGGACTGGCTCGCCCGCTCGCCCAGTTCGAAGAATCCCACCACGCCGTTCTCGTAGCCCACCCGTCCGATCGCCATGTCTTCGGCCGGCATGTCCGGATGATTGCGCCGTCCTTCGATCTGGCTGCGGCGGTCGATCTGGCCCATGACCCAGCGGGGCGGGCTGTCGCCGTTCAAGTAGCTGATCAGGTCGATGACGTGGGTGCCGTTATTCATCAGGTCGAGGGTGCAGTGGCCCCAGATCATGGCGACCTTCCCGATTTCTCCCGCCCGGACCCATGTGTGCGCCTGAACGGCCTGGGGCGAAAAACGGTGGGCGTGGCCGATGGCGAGGGCGGCGCCGGCTTTCTCGCAGGCCTCGATCATCCGGTCGGCCTCGTCCAGGGACACGGCCATGGGTTTCTCGCACAGGATGCCCTTCGCGCCGTTTTCCGCCGCCGCGATCGTGGCTTCGCAGTGTCCGCGGGGCCAGGTGCATACGCTCACCAGGTCGAGTTGCTCCCGCTCCAGCATTTCGCGATGGTCTGTGTACAGCCGGATGCCGTGTTCCCGGGCGAGGCACTGCGCCTTCTCCCCTTCCGGATGAATGTCCGAACCCGCGATCAGTTCGATCTCGGCGTTTTCCACGTGGCGGTATCCGTCCGCGTGAGCGGTGGCGATGCCGCCGCAACCGATGAAGCCTGCCCGGTACTTGTTCATGTTATCATGACCGCCCCGAGATGGGTTCACACCCGGTACACAGACTCATCATGACCGCAGAATCGGGCGCGTCAGGCAGGTCGGCCCGCCGCTGCCCGCGTAGCAGATGTGGTCTCCGTCAAATGCTTCGACTCGGCAGCCGGCCTTCCGCATGCGGTCCTCCGTAACCGGATTGCCGCTTCGCACGATGACGTGGCGGGGTCCTACGGCCAGCACGTTGCAGCCGAGACTGTCGTACTCCTCGTCCGGCACCGCCACCAGGCCGATGCCCAGGGCGGTCAGCATCTCCCGGAAGGGGATGGGCAGCAGCCGTTCGTAGACGACCGCAAGGTCCGTATCCAGCAGGCTGATGACGGACATCAGGTGCAGCACCGCGCCCGGACCGTCCCAGTGGACCATGGGGACGGCCACCACGTCGATGCCCCGCGGCTGCAGCAGTTCCTGGAACTGCCGGATCCCCTCTCCATTCGTGCGGTAGGTCAGTCCGATGACGGCCAGGTTGTCCCTGAGCCAGACCACGTCGCCCCCTTCGACGCTGCCGGGCGGTTCGATGCGCCCCGCCACGGGGATGTCCGCTCCGGCGAACCAGTCCGCCAGGGCGTCCGGCTCTTTCATGCGGGCGTCCTTGCCCATGCGGCCCAGGATCACGCCCTGGTCGGTCACCGAGGCCACGGGATCGTGGGTGTAGAGGGCGTCCAGTCCCGTCCGGCCGTCCGCCGGCAGGCACGCCACTTCGGCGCCCGCCGCTTCGAGCAGGGAAGTGAACCGCCGGTGTTCGTCCACCGCGCGGGCGAAATCCGGCCTGGTCAGGTAATCCAAGGATTGCCACTGCCCGTCGATCCGTTCCTGGCTTTCGAAGGCTTCTTCCGGGCGCTTGACCAGCACCCGCTTCAACGGGCGCACCATGGACTGGCAACCGTAGGCATTCATGGGGACTGTTCCCCGGATATGAGGGCTTCGGTTTCTTCCTCGTTCAGGATTTCGACACCGAGGGACTGGGCCTTCTTCAGCTTGGAACCGGCGTTTTCGCCGGCGACCAGGTAGTCCGTCTTCTTGCTCACGCTGGACGTCACGCGTCCGCCCGCGGCTTCGATCCGGCCGGCCATCTCATCCCTGGTGTAGTTCGACAGCGTTCCCGTGATGACGACGATCTTGTCCGCCAGCGCCTGGGAGTCCGCGCCGCTAACCGTGCCGTCTTCCGCACCGTCGCCCGGCGCTTCCAGTTCCATGCGGAGGCCGGCATCCTTCAGCTTCTCGACGATCTCGAGGTTCCGTTCGTTCCGGAAAAAAGAGACGATGCTTTCGGCGATCTTAGGACCGATCTCCGGAACGGCGACCAGTTCCTCTTCCGAAGCCGCCTTGATGGTTTCGATGGAGCGGAAGCGCTCGGCGATCTGCCGGGCGGCCCGCTCGCCCACGTGGGGGATGCCCAGGCTGAAGAGGAGGCGATCGAGGGGGCGGTCCTTGCTGGCTTCGATACCCTGCAGCAGGTTGCCGGCGGATTTCTCGCCCATGCGCTCCAGCGTCCCGAGCTGTTCGCGGGTCAACCGGTAGATGTCGCCCACGTCCCCGATCAGGCCGTTCCCCAGGATCTGCTCGGTGACCGCCGGACCGAACCCTTCGATGTCCATGGCGTTCCGGCCGGTGAAATGGGTGACGCGCGCCTGCGTCTGGGCCGGACAGGCCGCGTTCCCGCAACGCCACGCCACCTCTTCGCCCACCCGCTCGAGCGCGGTTTCGCACACCGGACAGGCCGTCGGCATCTCGAAGGGCGTTGCCCCGTCCTCTCGCTCGTTCACGTCGGCCGAAATGACCTTGGGGATGACGTCCCCGCCTTTTTCGATCCACACGGTGTCTCCGATGCGCAGGTCCTTGCGGTGGATCTCTTCCTCGTTGTGAAGCGTGGCCCGGCTAATCGTCGAGCCGGCCAGGAAGACCGGCTCGAGCTCGGCTACCGGGGTTACCACGCCAGTGCGGCCGACCTGGAGCCGGATGTCCGTGAGACGCGTCCTGGCCCGTTGCGCGGCGAACTTGTTGGCGATGGCCCAGCGGGGGCTCTTCATCGTGGCGCCGAGTTCGCCGTGCTGTGAGGTGGAATCCACCTTGATGACCATGCCGTCGATATCGTAGGACAGTGAGGTCCGTCTTTCCTCCCAGTCATGGCAGAAACCGATCACCTCGTCTATGGCTCCGAAACGCCGGGCTTCCCGGTTGGTCGGAAACCCCTGGCCGGCCAGCCAGCGCAGCCGCTGGAAGTGGCTGTCCAGGTCGGGCCGGACCGCGAGCGCGCCGGCTTCGTCCTCGAAACGCAGCGTGTAGAGGAACACCCTCAGGGGCCGCTCGGCGACGCCGCGGGGATCGCGGAGTTTCAGCGAGCCCGACGTGGCGTTGCGGGGGTTCGCGAAGAGCGGCTCCTCCCGTTCCGCGCGGGAGGCGTTCAGCGCCTCGAACCCGTCGTGGGGGAGATACACTTCGCCCCGCACATCGATGTTGTTAAGCAGGGGTTTTTCTTCGGCAATGCGCAGGGGGATGGACCGGATGGTCCGCAGGTTCGCCGTGATGTCGTCGCCCTGCTCGCCGTCCCCCCGTGTGGCGCCCAGGGCCAGCGCGCCGTTCTCGTAGCGCAGGCTCACGGCCACGCCGTCGATCTTCAGTTCGACCGCGTAGGCGTACTCCCGGTCCGGCCCCAGCAGGGCGCGGATGCGACGGTCGAAGTCCCGGATCTCCTCATCGTTGTACGTGTTCCCGATGGAGAGCATGGGTACGGGGTGCCGGACGACGGGAAAGGAAGCGGAGGGTTCCCCCCCGACGCGCTGGGTGGGCGAGTCGGGGGTGATCAGGTCGAGGTGGGCCGATTCCAGGTCCTGCAGCTCGGTCACCAGCATGTCGTAGTCGTAATCGCTGATGACCGGATCGTCGAGTACGAAGTACCGGTGATCGTGCGACCGGATGTCCCGGCGCAGGACTTCAATGCGTTCGGCAGGCGACATGGGATCCGCGGGCTTTAGCTGACCGGCGCGGGCGACGCTCGATTCGTCAAGGGTCGCGTCCGGCGCCGGCGCCCCGGCTTCAGTTTACCCTAACCGGTGCGGGCGACGCTCGACCGCGATAGCTTTCTGGCGCGTCGAATTTCCTCGCGCTTCTTCGCTATCCAGTTCTGCCACCAGACCACGATGGGGCTGGCGATAAAAATCGAGGAATAGGTTCCGGTGATGACACCGAAGGTCAGCGCCAGGGCGAATCCCCAGTTGGTCGACGTGCTGCCGGCCAGCAGGAAGACCAGGACCAGGAGGACGGTGAGCGACGTCATCATGGTCCGGTTCAGGCATTCGTTGATGCTCCGGTCCACTACGCCGGAGAACCCTTCCGTCCGGGTTCGGCCCAGGCTTTCCCTTATGCGGTCATAGACCACGATGGTGTCGTTTGTCGAATACCCCACGACGGTCAGCAGGGCCGCCACGACCGCCATGGTGAGTTCCTCGCCCACGAGGGTGAGCATGGCCAGCACGATGAGCACGTCGTGGATCAGCGCGACGATCGTCCCTATCCCGAACCGGAACCCGTTGACCTGCCGGAACCGTATGGTGATGTAGAGGACAATGCCGATGATGGAGGCCCCCACGGCGCCCATGGCGTCGACCGTGAGCTCCTTGCCGATCTTCGGGCTGACGTTGTATTCCTGCCGAAGCCAGTCGTCTTCGTTGCCCTTGAGGTTTTCGGGGAACTGTTCATGGAGCGTCGTCTTGACGGAGGATGCGATCTGCTGCTCGTTCCAGTCGCTGGCGGCCGCCCGGATCAGGATATTGCCTTCCTCGCCGATCACCTTGATCTCGCTCTGGCTCAGGTCGACGGCCTGGTTCTCGACGGTGGCGTTACCCAGAGCGCCGCGTATGTCCTGTACCGGCACCGGGGGATCGAACCGCATCTCGATCAGCGACCCGCTTTGAAAGTCCACGCCCCAGTTCACCCCGCCGCGCACGACAATGGTCCCCAGGCCGACCACGATCACGCACCAGGTGATGACGAAGGCCACTTTGCCGAACCTCATGAATCCGAAGAACAGGCGCCCGAAGGGATCGGTCCGGCCGATGCTGACCTGGGCAAGCTGCCACCGGTCGATGAGCGCGTCGAAGAGGGACCGCGTGATGAAAATGGCCGTGAACATGCTGATCAGGATACCGAAACCCAGCGTCACGGCGAATCCCTTGATGGGGCCGGTTCCGAACTCGTACAGGGCGAAGGCGGTGATCAGGGTGGTGATATTGGCGTCCACGATGGTGCGGAGCGCGTTCCCGTAGCCACTGTCCACGGACTGCCGGATCGTCTTCCCTCCGGCCCTCAGTTCCTCCTTGATCCGTTCGAAGATGAGGATGTTGGCGTCCACCGACATGCCCATGGTCAGGATGATCCCCGCGATGCCCGGCAGCGTCAGCGTCGCCTGGAAGGCGCCGAGGACGGCCAGCAGGAAGAGGAGGTTCAGGATCAGGGCGAAATTGGCGATGAAGCCGGCCGTCCGGTAATACACCGCCATGAAAATCATGACGGTGATGAGGCCCAGGATCGACGCCCACTTGCCGGAGTTGATGGCGTCCTCGCCCAGGGACGGCCCCACGACGTACTTGCTGATGATCTCCATGGGCGCGGGCAGGGCGCCGGCGCGCAGGACGATGGCGAGGTCCCTGGCCTCCTCCAGCGAGTTGATGCCGGTGATCTCGCCCCGGCCGTTGGGGATGCGTCCCTGGATGACCGGCGCGGAGAACACCCGGCCGTCCAGCACGATCGCCAGGCGCCGGCCGATGTTGTTTCCCGTAACGCGGGAGAAGGTCCTGGCGCCGTCGTCCGTGGTCGTGAAGCCCACCGACGCCACGCCCATGCTGCCGATGTCGGAGCCTGAACCGGTCTGCGGGAAGGCATCCGCCAGTACGGCGCCGGTCAGTTCCGACTGGGCGTTCATGTAGTAGTAGGACCTGACGCGCTGCCCGCTGGCCGTCGTCCGCACCACGCCGGCCCGGATCTCCGCGCCGGCCGGTATGAAGCTCTGCACCTGGGGTTGGGCCAGGATTTCGTCTACGCGGGCGGTATTGCTCGCCGGTACGATGATCTCGTTGTCGGAGAGGTCGATCAAAGACAGTAAGGGGTTGCGTTCCGCCGTGACGTTCGCTTCGGGAATCAGAGCGCTCGTATCCGCCGGGACGCTCGTGGTATCGCGGGCCGCCAGCAGGGCGTCGATGCGCTCGACGACCGAACGTAGCTCGCTGCCTTCGCGCAGCAGCCTGAACTCCAGCTGGGCGGTCTGGTTGATCAGCGTCATGGCCCGGTCGATGTCCCTGAGTCCCGGCAGCTCGACGATGATGCGGTCTTCGCCTTCCTGCTGGATGATCGGTTCGGTGACGCCGAATTCGTTGACGCGGTTCGAGATGACCTGCATCGCCCGTTCCACGACGTCTACGGCTTCCTCCTCCGGCAGGTTGGACTTGTCCACCTCGAGCTTGATGTGCACGCCGCCCTGGAGGTCGAGACCCTGGCGGATGGACTGGTCCTGGAGCAGGTCGCGTTCGGCCTTGGTCAGGTTCAGTTCCTTGAGCTGCGCCCGGTCCGCTTCGGTCAGGAGCGGATCCGCATCGATCGCATCGATCTGTTCCGGGGTAAGGGCGTTCTGAACGGGGGCGTATTGCCAGTAGTCAGATGTTCTTACGGAAGGATAGACGTACCAAAGTGCGGTGAAGATTACAACGAGAATAAGAACGATACGTACCTGTTTCCACTGCATGCAACCCGGCTCCTAAGCAGGCGAAGGCGGGTTGCCTGACTGCCTGCCACCCGCCTTCGTTTCTGCGATGCGTATAGATGATTCAAGCTGTTCGATGGGAATCTGGTCGTTAGTCTCTCAGGGCGAACAGCACGTTCTGGCCGGCGAAGTTATCCGGCACGAGCAGTTCGATGGATACCCGGTCGCCAGAGGGATGGAATGCGACGACATAGTCCTGGCCGTCCCTGAAGGTGCGCGGGAAAACGTCCACCTTCTTGATACTGTCCAGCGACGGGAAGGCCGAGCGTTCGATCGTGAGTACCGTGCCTTCACGCAGGTCCTGGGACTGGGCGAAATCCACGCCGGAGAGTGATTCCACGCGGGGGCCGCCGAAGAACGGATCCTTGATGACCATCGAGTCTTTCCAGTGATCCATGGTGTTCACGGCGAAGAATATGGAGTTCAGCTTCATCTCGGCCGCCAGCTTCGCCTGCTCCTCCATGTCCCGCTGTGCCAGCGCCTCGTCGCGGGCGTCGGTCAGCATCGCGATCTGTCCATTGAGGCGCTCTTCTTCGCTGCGCAGGAACACGATACGCTCCTCGAGCATGTCCTTGACCTGGCCCAGCGAATCGGCGATGAAAGCCGCCCGGGCTTCGGCTGCGTCGCGCTCGTCGGTCAGCGTATTGATGGTGCGGTTGATGCGCGCCCTGGCGATGCGTTGCGCGCGGCCCGGAGACATGTCCGCCGTGCCCTGCGTCACGTACGTGCCGAGGATGCCGTCCGTGTAGAGCAGCCAGATCTGGTTGCCCACGTTCAGGTCCTCCACCAGCGCGGTCTGCTCGACCACGTCGCGTGCTTCGGCGGTCGAAAGACCGTGATTCTCCATGAGGTACTGCAGGGCGACCTGGATGTGGGAGTCGCCGCGCTCAACCGTATAAGGCGCGGGCAGATCGTCCCGAAGATCCTGCATCTGCTGCTGCAGCTCCGCGACCTCGCCCCGGGTATCGATGATCTCCTGCACGAGACCGCGGTACGAAACGTCCTCTTCGCCGGCCAGCATTTCGTTCAAGACGGCTTCGTGGTCAGGATTCAGCGCCATGTTGGTCAACGACTCCGCATCGACCTGCCTGTCGGGATACGATTCGTTGAACGTCGCTATCGTCGTCTGGATCTCTTCCTGCTTGGCGCGGATTTCCTGCTCCGTGGCGTCCAACCGTTCCACGAGCTCCTCGAAGTTCGCAGGTTCGGTTGCGCATCCCATGACCAGGGTCATGGTCAGCAGTACGAATATACCTCGCATTGGATTCCTCCGTTTAAGAGTTTCACCGTTGAATCACCTTGATTCACGGCATATATAGATTTCAGATCGTCCACAATTATAACCCCAAAACCAAAATTTGTCAAGTATACTCGGTCACTGCATCGAACTTAATCGGGCCCTCCTTATACTATTTGTTACCCGGCGAAACCCGCCCTGAACGGGAGGTGCGCCAGCGATTCCGGATCGCCTCTCCGGTCAGCTCGGATACCTTCGTTTCATCTCCGCGACCGACGCGCGCACCAGTCTTTCCAGCACTTCCAGGTCCACGTCGGCCAGCTTGTTGACGTACAGGCAGGACTTGCCGGTCTTGTGCTTGCCCAGGCGGGAAAGCAACTCGTCAGATTCTTCGAACCCGGTCATGATGTAAATCGACAGGTTCTGTTTGCGCGGCGAGAATCCCACGACGGGCCAGTCGGCTTCCTGTCCGCTCGCGTACCGGTAGTGGTAGCTTCCGTACCCCACGATCGACGGTCCCCACATCACGGGTTCTTCGCCCGTCACCCTTTGCATGAGTTCCAGTAACGTTCGCGCGTCCTCGCGCCTGCGCGGATGGTCCACCGCGTCAATGAATGCTTCGACGCTCGCGTCGGTGGGCCGGGTCTTGAGATCGGACATGGTTTCTGGCTCCGTGGTTTACGGCATTATACAACTGGGGGCCGACCTTGATCGTTTTCTATGTGGTCGAGGAGCGCGGCCGAGTCGTTCAGGTCCACACCGGGCATGACCCCGGTCCCGTTAAATACCGGTAGATCAATGGCTGACCGTTCCCTGTTGCGTCGCCGCGCCAGCGCGTCAAAAAGCGCGACATGGATGACGGCGGTCAGCGTCCTGCCGGTCCGTGCCGCGATGTTCTTCAGTTTCGCGTGCTGGTTGTCGTCGATATGGATCGTAATGCGCATGCATAAACATATCCATTCTACCTGTTCATGTCATTTAGAATTCTGTGTTATGACACGAAAGCCCCCTCCACCCGGACGGCCCGATGAAGTCACAATACGGCTTGACAGTACCCCGCATTCCCCTACATTCCCCTGTACCCCACATAAAGCGGCTTCTGGCGCTTTGTGTCGTGGCAGTAACCTCGATCTAATCGTACGCGTTCCGGAACCGAAGCGATCAACCAACGTCCATTGGTACAGGTCGTCGCGTCTCTCCAGCGTGCCAGCGTTGCCGATAGCGGAATGCCCGCCCATGTCTCAGATTACCTCTAAACAGGATGCGGAACGACCACCGGATGAGGAGGCGACGGAGGTCACCGCGGCCACGCGGAAGACGGAAGCCACAGCGGCTGCGCCGAAGCCGCCAGTCCGAAAGCGTCCCCTGACCTACGTGTTCACCGGGGGCGGGACGGGCGGCCACGTCTATCCTGGGCTGGCCATCGCCGACGAGGTGCGGGCACGGAACCCCGAAGCCCGCATCGTGTACATCGGTGCGCGGGGAAGAATGGAAGCCTCCCTCGTGCCGAAGCGAGGCTATCCGATCCACCTCGTCCATGCCCGCGGACTGCCGACGGGCAGGCAGCCGCTCGCGCTCCTGCGCTTCGCGTTAAGCACCGGATTCGGCGTCCTTCAGAGCCTGTTTCACCTTACGAGACACCGGCCCCGCATGATCGTCGCCACGGGCGGCTACGCCAGCAGCCCGGTCCTCCTGGCCCACTGGATCCTCAAATCGCTCCGGCTCTCGGGCGCTCGCCGGTGTTTCGTCCACGAACAGAACGTCGTGCCCGGAAAGGTCAACCGGCTCGCGGGCCGCATCGCGGACCGCATCGGAGTTTCCTTCGAAGCGTCGCTGCGGTATTTCCCTCCGGAAAAGACGACTTGGGCGGGCTACCCGGTGCGGCGGGAGATCGGCGCCGTGTCCCGGGCCACCGCGCGGGCCTCGCAGGGCCTGCCGGACGACGCCAGGGTGGTATTCGCCTTCGGCGCTTCGTCGGGCGCCCGGTCCATCAACCGGGCCGTGGTCGACGCGCTGCCCGGGCTGCTTGCCCGGCCGGATATCCACGTCATCCACGTCATCGGCCAGACACGAAGCCCGGATTACGACGCGGAGGCAGACACCCGAAATCACCTGGAACGGCTCGACATCGCCGGTGAATACCTGTCGAGATACCACCAGTCGGATTACTCCCACGAAATCGAGAAGCTCTACGCCGCCAGCGACCTGGTCATCGGAAGGGCCAGCGCCGGTGTCGTCACCGAGATCGGCATCTGCGGAGTCCCCTCAATCCTCGTGCCCCTGCCCTACGCGCCCGGCGACCACCAGGCCGTGAACGCCAGGACGCTCGAATCGAGGGGCGCGGCCCGCGTCGTGTACGAATCGATTACCGCGGAGGACGGCCAGACCATCGGCGTGGTCGACGGGGAGCGCCTGGCCCGTCTGGTCCTCGAAATCCTGGACGACCCGGCCGGTCATGCCGCCATGAGCCGCCGGGCCCGCGAGACCTTCGACCGAAGCGGACTGGACCGGATCGTCGACCATTTGGACCAGATGCTTACGGCCAGCCTGGACTGCCTGGACCACCCGGACCAGCCTGCGGACCGCCTGGACCAGCCTGCGGACCGCCCGGACCGGCCTGCGGACCACGCAAGTTCCAACGGAAGACCCGACGAACAAGGCGCCGCCGGAGATACCAAATCGGGCGACCCGGGCAGCCAAGACGGCCCAGGCTGTCCGCCGGCATCCGCGCTCTCCCCCTTTGCGCTGGTCAGGCGTTTCGCGGAAGGGCGCGACGAGTGGTTCATCGAATCCGTGGGCGAGGACTACCTGAAGTACCGGGTCGACGGATTCCTCAAGAACGAGCGGTGGCCCATCCGGAACGAGGGCGTAAAGCTGGCCGGCCTGCTCGGTTACCGCGACCGCCTGCCCTTCCTCCTCGCGCTGCTGCGCGACCGGACGCCGGCCCCTCTCTTCCAGCGGCTCCTCGGCGGCGACTACCGGCAGGTCGGCTTCATCCGCCGCAACGCCGTGACGGCGATCGGCCGGCTTGGCGTGTACGATGCACCGGTGCGCGCCGTGCTGCTGGACCTGCTGGCGGACCCTTATTACGAAGTGCGGTCCGCCGCGGCCCTGGCCTTCGCCGACCTGGCCCACGGCCCGGAAACGGCGGACGCTGATGGAGAAAGGGACGAAGAGGTACTGAGCGGACTAAACGGCCTATTACGGGAATCGTCTTTCGAGATCCGGTCCGCCGCCATACGCGCCCTGGGCAGGATGGGCGACGGCGCCGTCTCGGAATGGCTCAGGCCGTTCTACCAGGACCCGAACGGGAAGGTGCGTCAGGCCGTCATCGACGCCCTGGCCGATCTGGTCGGGCGTAAGATGATCGACGACCTGGACGGACTGCGCGACGAGCTCGACGATATCCTGGTCACGTCGAACCACTTCGAACCGGACTTTCCAATCAAGCGGACGATGAACCGGCTGATCGGCATGATTCAAAACCAGCAGGAAGCCCCGTGAGCGCCCCATGATCTATCACCTCGTCACCTATCTCTTCGACACCGTCGATGCGCTCTCGTTTCTGCGCCTCTTCCAGTATCTGAGCTTCCGCGCGATCTGCGCGGCGCTGACGGGGTTCGGCGTCACGCTGCTCTTCGGCCAGCGCATCATCCGCCTGTTGTACGTGAACCACGTGCGGGACAATCCCCGGGCGCACGGTGCGATATCCTCCGCCTCGAAGGCCGGCACGCCGCTCATGGGCGGCCTGCTGATCGTCGCCGCCATCTTCGCCAGCGTGCTGCTCTGGAGCGACCTTTTCAACCGCTTCACCCTGGTTTTCCTCTGCGCCCTGATCTGGTTCTCCCTGTTCGGATTCATCGACGACTACCGGAAGATCAGGCACCGGGACAGCGACCGCGGCCTGTCTCAGGCCACCAAGCTCTTCTTCCAGGCGGTCTTCGGTTTCGGATTCGGCCTGGTCTTCCTGCTGCCCGGCCTGTCGCCCGTGTCGGCCGAAATCGCCTCCGAACTCTATCTCCCCTTCGTCAAGGACCCCGTCCTCGACCTGGGCTGGTGGTACCTGCCCTTCATCGCCTTCGTCATCGTGGCCATCGCCAACGCGGTGAATTTCGCCGACGGCCTGGACGGACTGTCCATCGTGCCGGTCTCGTTCACGGTGGTCGTGTACGGCGTGTTCGCCTACGTCATCGGAAACGCCATCTACTCGGGCTACCTGCAGTTCACCTTCCTGCCGGGCAGCGGCGAACTGACGGTGATCTGCGCAGGGGTCTTCGGCGCCTGCATGGGGTTTCTCTGGTACAACGCCTATCCCGCCCAGGTCTTCATGGGCGACGTGGGCGCACTGCCACTGGGCGGTATCGTCGGTACGCTCGCCGTACTGCTCAAGCAGGAGTTCCTCTTCGTCATCACCGGCGGCATCTTCGTGGCCATGGCCTTCTCGGTCCTGGTCCAGGAGAAGATCGGGATCAAGTGGCTCGGCCGGCGCATCTTCTACATGGCGCCGCTCCACCACGCCTTCCAGTACCGGGGCCTGGCCGAGACCAAGGTCGTGATTCGGTTCTGGATCATCGCGGGCATCCTGGCGATTATCGGCCTGTCGACCCTGAAGATCAGATAGGCGCGGCTAAAAGGCTGTGAACGAAGTCGTCATAGAAGGCGCGCGGATCGTGCGCGATGGCCGGGCGGCGGACCGTTGGAAGGACGGCAACCTCGAGTGATCGGCATACAGTACACCAAGTGGATACCGCGGGTCGACGACGCCGAGGACCGGCTCGAACAGCTCCTGGGCCTGCTGAGCCAGATCCTCATCCACACGAGCGGCGACGTGGAAGAAGCCCTGAAGTGGATGCGCTATATCGACGAGCGGCAGGGCATCTTCGATGATGAGATGTCCTACGAGGCTTTCGTCAAGGAGCTGGAGAAACGGGGCTACGTGAAGCAGGAAGCAAACGCGTTCTCCCTCACCGAAAAGGGCGGGCGGCGCATCCGGGAGGACTCGCTCCGGTTCGTCTACAGTAGCCTGAAGAAGGGGCTGAGCGGCGGCCACGAGACGCCCTTCGAAGGGGAGGGCGTGGAGCGGCTGAGCGAGACGCGGCCCTACCGGTACGGCGACCAGGCGTCGAACGTCGATTTCACCTCCACCATCGGCAACGCGATCCGCCGGTCCGGATTCGACCTGGACCTGCACGAGGACGACTTCGAAGTCTACGAGGTCGAGCACACCACGTCCTGCGCCACGGTCATGCTCCTGGACATCAGCCACAGCATGATCCTGTACGGCGAAGACCGCATATCCCCGGCCAAGCGCGTGGCCATGGCCCTGGCGGAACTCATCATCCGCAAGTATCCGAAGGACGAACTCCACCTGGTCCTGTTCGGTGACGACGCGAAGCAGGTGAAGATCGAGGACCTGCCCTTCGTTTCGGTCGGCCCCTACCACACGAACACCAAGGCCGGCCTGCTCATGGCCCGGAACATCCTGCGGCGGACCCGAAACGTCAACAAGCAGATCTTCATGATCACCGACGGCAAGCCCTCGGCCATCTACGACCGGAACGGCCGCCTCTACCTGAATTCCTTCGGCCTGGACCCCCGGATCGTGAACCGGACCCTCGACGAGGCCATGACCTGCCGCCGTGAGAAGATCACCATCAGCACCTTCATGGTCACCCAGGATCCCTACCTGGTCGGTTTCGTCGAGAAACTCACGGAGATGAACCACGGCCGGGCCTACTACTCCTCCCTCGACAGCCTGGGTGAATACATCCTCGTGGACTACGTGAAGAACCGCCGCCGCCGGGTGAACTGAGGGCGGAGGTTCTGCTGGTTCCACGGATAGAATGGGTCGCACAAGGTACGGCAGCCATAGCGATTTCCGTTTTCCCGCAGCTCTTATTCCAATTTACGGGCAAAATGCAATAACAGACATCGGTCCCCTACCGACATGACCCCCTCCTCGTTCGTCAAATACCTCCAGCAACTCGAATTCGATCATGTATTCAACCCATATACGGATCGCTGCCCGGTTCACGACCGGGCGGACGCCCCCGAATGGCGGTCCGAGAACCTCTTGTCCGTGCTTGAAGCCGCGGCCGGCCGGTCCGTGGACGCCCTGTGGATCGGCCGCGACTACAGCTACCGCGGCGGCCGGAGAACCGGCCTGGCTTTCACCGACGACGAGCACCTGGACGAACACGCCCTCAGGTGGGGGCTGACGTTGCGGCGTCCGACGCGGGGCGCCGTGGTCAGGGAACGCTCCGCCAATTCCGTGTGGAACGTATTGTCCCGCGTCAGGGCGACGGTCTTCCTCTGGAACGTCTTTCCCTTCCATCCCCACCAGCCGGACCATCCCTTCAGCAATCGCTCGCATGTCGCCGTGGAACGCCGGTCAGGTCAACACCTGCTCGAGCAACTGGTTCGGCTTCTGAATCCGGCCGCTATCATCACCATCGGTAACGACGCGGAAAAGGCGGCGCGGAGGCTCGCGGGACCGGCGGAGGTCGTGAAGGTGCGCCATCCCAGTTACGGGGGGCAGACCGAGTTCCTGGCAGGCATGGAGGCGTACTACGGTCTCAGATGATTGCGTTTTATCTATCTTGACGAAACAGTTTGATCCTTGTAGAATATCTCGACATTCGACAGGACCATTCCACATCGCCGTTCATCATCTCTTCACCCGCCATCATCGGTGTCAGCCGGGAGATCACACCATGAGTGCATTCTACGAATTCCTCGTTACACGCAGGCCTCGCGGTATGCCGGCGCTGAAACTGCTGGCCGTGCTGGCCGCCGTGGTCTGCGGCGCCGGGACCGCGTACGCCCTGGCCGAGCACGAAAGCATTGCCGTCGAGGCGCCGGACCAGTTCGTGTTCAACACCATTTCTTTCATGCTATGGGGCGCCCTGGTGATGTGGATGTGCGCGGGATTCACCATGCTGGAATCGGGTTCCGTTCGGACCAAGAACGCCTCCATGATCTGCCTGAAGAACATCGGCCTCTATTCCATCGCCGGGATCGCCTACTACCTCATCGGCTACAATCTCATGTACGTCGACGTGGGGAGCTACATCGGATCCTTCTCGATCGGCTACGGTCCGACGACGGACGAGATCGCCCTGGTCAACGGAACGGAGAGCGCCGCCGCCGAAGTGATCTCGCTGGGCTATTCCACCATGTCGGACTGGTTCTTCCAGATGGTCTTCGTAGCCACGGCCGCGTCCATCGTCTCGGGCGCGCTGGCGGAAAGAGTCAAGATTTGGTCGTTCTTTATCTTCGTCCTCGTCCTCACCGGGGTCATCTACCCTATCGTCGGCGCATGGACCTGGGGCGAGGGATGGCTCAGCCAGCTGGGATTCAAGGACTTCGCAGGCTCCACCATCGTCCACAGCACGGGCGGCTGGGCGGCCTTGGCCGGCCTGATCGTCGTCGGACCCAGGCTCGGCAAGTACCGAAAGGACGGTTCGGTCAAGCCCACACCGCCTTCCAACGTGCTGGTGGTGACCCTGGGCGTCTTCATCCTCTGGCTGGGCTGGTTCGGGTTCAACGGCGGTTCGCAGCTGGCCCTGGGCAGCCCCCTGGACGCCGTGGCCATGAGCCACGTGCTGGTGAATACCAACCTGGCCGCCGCGGCCGGCGCGCTCATGGCGCTCTTCTGCGCGCGGCCCGTCTTCGGCCGCACCGATCTCTTCGCCTGTCTGAACGGCGCCATCGCGGGCCTGGTCTCGATCACCGCGGGTCCCGACATGGTCCAGCATTACTGGGCCATCATCATCGGGGCGATCGGCGGCGTCGTCTGCACGGTCGGCATGAAACTGCTGGAATCGGTGAAGATCGACGACGTGGTCGGCGCCGTGCCGGCCCACCTCTTCGCGGGCATCTGGGGTACGCTGGCGGTGTGCATCGTGAGCGGAGGCAACGTCGGTGTCCAACTGATCGGCATCCTCGCGATCGGCGCCTTTGTCTTCCTGGTCTCCTGGGTGCTATGGAAGCTGATCGACGTGGTCATGACCGTTCGGGTGACGAGCCAGGTCGAACGGCTCGGGCAGGACGTGGCGGAGCTCGGTATCGAGGCTTATCCCGAGTTCGTGCTCATGCCCGAGGAACAGGACGACGACCATTAATCGACGCCGCGCGGGCGTTGGCGCGGCGCGGGTGTGCGTCGCGTCCCACAACGAAAAAGGCGGCAACCGCACCGGGTTGCCGCCTATTCCTGTTCTATGAAGATTTCGGAAGTTTTTCGCCGCGGGCTCTTCAGCCGGTCTCTTCTTCCTCCGTCGTCTCTTCCGTCGTGTCTTCCTTCTTTTCTTCCGCCTTCTCGTCGGCCTGGTCCTCGGCCGGTCCTTCCCGGTCGATCAACTCGAGTATCGACATGTCGGCGGCGTCGCCCTGCCGGTGCCCGATACGTACGATGCGCGTGTATCCACCGGGCCGGTCGGCGTAGCGGTCGGCCAGCGGACCGAACAGCTTCGCGACCACGGATTCGTTGCGGATGACCCGGAGCACCTGCCGCCGGGCGTGCAGGTCTCTGCGTTTGCCGAAGGTGATGAGCCTTTCCACGAGGCGGCGCACTTCCTTGGCCTTCGCCGTGGTGGTCTGCACGCGTTCCGTGTCCAGCACCGATGTGGCCAGATTGCTCAGCATCGCCTTGCGGTGGCTGGGAGAGCGGCTGAGACCGCGCCCCTGCTTTCGATGTCGCATTCCTTATGCTCCTGTCCAGACAGCCGGAATGACCTGCGGGCAGGTCATTCGATTACGTGTTTTCCGCTTCGACTTCGACGTATTCTTCGATATCCATGCCGAATCCAAGTTCCATCTCCTGGAGGATCTGGCTCAGCTCGGTCAGCGACTTGCGGCCGAAGTTCCGATATTTCAGCATCTCGGTCTCGCTCTTCTGCACCAGGTCCGCCAGCGTCTTGATGTCCGCCGCGCGCAGGCAGTTGCTGGAGCGGACGGAAAGTTCCAGCTCCTCTACGTTCATCTGCAGCAGCTTCTTGATCTCTTCGGCCTTCTCGTCCACTTCCTCTTCGGGCTCGGAGATGAACTGGTCGTCTATGGAGATGAACAGCTGGAGGTGGTTCCGAAGGATCTGGGATGCGGTGGACAGGGCGTCCTGGGGACCCACGCTGGCGTCGGTCCAGATTTCCAGCACGAGCCGGTCGTAGTCCGTGCGCTGGCCGATCCGCGTGTTCTCCACCTGGAAATTCACGCGCGTTACCGGGGAGAACATGGCGTCCATGGGGATCACGCCGATGGGCTGGTCCGGTATCTTGTTCTGCTCGGCGATCACGTAGCCCCGCCCGCTGTCGACATGGATCTCCATGCGCAACTGTCCGCCCTCGTCCAGGGACGCGACATGAAGATCCGGATTGAGAATCTCCACGTCGGCGTCCGTCTGTATGTCTTCGGCGGTAACGTCGCCCTTGCCTTCCGCTTCGAGCATCAGCGTCTTGGGCTCGTCGCTGTGCAGGATGAGCCGCAGTTCCTTGAGGTTCAGGATGATCTCTGCCACGTCTTCCACCACGGCAGGCATCGTGGAGAACTCGTGGGCGACGCCGTCGATCCGGACGCCGACCACGGCCGCTCCGGGCAGGGAGGAAAGCAGGACCCTCCGGATGGAATTACCGATCGTCGTCCCGAATCCCCGCTCCAGCGGCTCGATCACGAACTTGGTGTAGCCATCGGTTGCTGTATCGTCTTCGACTAAGACGCCTCTCGGCATCTGGAAATTCTTTAATTTCATAGCGTATGTTGCCCCTCGTCGCGCGCTTCGAGTGAACACATGGATGGCAGTGTGACGGTCCTACTTCGAATACAACTCGATGATCAACTGTTCCTGTACAGGTGTCGGTATGTTCTCCCGAACGGGGGCTTCCAGCAACCGTCCGGCCAGCGTGGTCTTGTCCAGGTCCAGCCAGTTTACCGCCGGCCGCTGGTTCGCGGCGCTTAAGGAAGCGTGAATGCAGTCGAGCTGGCGGCTCTTCTCCTTGACCTGTATGGTTTCACCCGTACGGACGATGTACGAGGGGATATTGACGATGCGGTCGTTCACCACGATATGGCGATGGCGGACCAGCTGGCGGGCCGCTTTGCGCGACGGCGCGAAACCGAGGCGGTACACGATGTTGTCCAGCCGGGTTTCGAGCAGCTGCAGGAGGCGTTCGCCCGTATTGCCCTTGGTCCGGGCCGCCTTCGCGAAGTACGAACGGAACTGTCCTTCGCCGATTCCGTACGTCTTGCGCGTCTTCTGCTTTTCACGCAGGCGAATCCCGTATTCCGTGGGTTTCCTGCGCCCGACGGAACCATGCTGGCCCGGCGGGAAAGCGCGGCGGTCCACCGCGCATTTCTCAGAAAAGCACCGATCGCCTTTCAGGAACAACTTCACGCCTTCCCGTCGGCAGATACGACAGTTGGCGTCCGTATAACGAGACATGTTTTCTCCTATTACGCTCGAGCCGGGCGGCCTGCGCCAGTCGGGCCACTTCAGGCCCCGGCGTCCGCCCGTTGATTCACGATCAGACGCGACGTCTTTTCGGAGGCCGGCATCCGTTGTGGGGAATAGGTGTTACGTCCTTGATGGCGGAAATCTCGAGGCCCGCGGCCTGCAGGGCCCGAATAGCCGATTCGCGGCCGGCGCCGGGTCCCTTCACCCAGACCTCGACGCGCTTCAATCCCAGTTCGATGGCTTCCTTGGCCGCGGCTTCCGCGGCGATCTGCGCGGCAAACGGCGTACTCTTCCGGGAGTTGCGGAACGTACCGCCCTTGCCGCCGCTCGACCAGCTGATCGTGTGTCCCTGCAAATCGGCGAGGGTAACGATCGTATTGTTGAACGTCGCCTTGATATGGGCCACGCCTATGGAGTCCACATGCCGGTCTCGTCTCCGGGCGCGGCTTCGTCTTGCATTAGCCAACCTTCTACCTCCACGGTTTAAAGTTACTCGCTAAGTCTTCTTGCGCTTCGCACCAATGGTGCGCCGCGGTCCCTTGCGTATTCGGGAATTCGTCCGGGTCCGCTGTCCCCGCACGGGCAGCCCGCGACGGTGGCGCAGGCCACGGTAGCAACCGATGTCCATCAGTCGCCTGATGTTGAACGTGATGTCGCCGCGCAGCGCGCCCTCGACCTGGTAATCGTTTTCGATGCTCTGACGGAGCTTCGTGATCTCCCGGTCGGTCAGGTCCCGGACGCGGGTTTCCGGATCGATGCCGGTCGCGTCGAGCACCTTGCGGGCGGTTGTCAGTCCGATTCCGAAAATGTAGGTGATGCCGATCTCCACGCGCTTGTCGCGGGGCAGATCGATTCCGGCGATACGTGCCACCTTGCCCTCCTTGGCAACTCAGTCGTTGCTATCCCTGCCGCTGCTTGTGGCGCGGGTTGCGACAGAGCACTCGCACGACGCCCCTGCGGCGGATGACCTTGCAGTGTTCACAGATTTTCTTTACCGATGCGCGTACTTTCATCTTCCGGTCCTCGTGTTACGGTTCGTTTCCGCTTGCGCCGGGTTCCCTGTCGTTACCGTGCCCCGGATGCAGCCTTGCCCGGGCTTACTTGTAACGATAGGTAATCCGGCCGCGTGTCAGATCGTAAGGCGACAGTTCCACCATGACCTTGTCACCCGGCAGGATCTTTATGAAGTTCATGCGTACTTTGCCGGATATATGGGCCAGTACCCTGTGGCCGTTTTCCAGTTCGACGCGAAACGACGCATTGGGCAAAGGCTCCACCACCGTACCTTCCACCTGTACAGGGGGTTCTTTCGGCATGGGTTTCAACCTCTCACCGTTCGGCCGCGCCTTGCTGCTTAAGGCGGCCATGGTCGGTTTCCAGCCCGGCTTACGCCTTGCGGGCCAGGCACGTCAGTATGCGTTGCGTTACTTCCTCCGGCGTACCATCGCCGTCGATCCGTTTCAGAATGCCCGCCCTGTCGTAGTAATCGACGAGCGGCGCCGTAACCTTTCGGTAGACTTTCAGCCGGTGACGTATGGTCTCCGGCGCATCGTCCAACCGGTTCCTCATGGCCAGGCGGTCGATCACCGTACCGTCGGGCACCTCGATGTTGAGCACCACGTCTACGGGGGCGCTCATGCGCTCCAGCGCCGCTTGCAGGAAATCGGCCTGGTTCAGGTTTCTGGGGAAGCCGTCCAGGATGAATCCTGCCGCGCAATCGGCCTCGCGCAATCGGTTTTCCAATATGGCCTGCGTCACGGCATCGGAAACCAGTTCGCCCTTGTTCACGAATTCCGATATCCTGCGCCCGACCTCGGTCCCTTCCTCCATCTCCCGCCGCAACAGTTCGCCTGTTGAAACGTGCGGAATGCTGAATTTCCCCGACAGCCTCGTTGCCTGCTCGCCTTTTCCCGCCCCCGGCACTCCGAGTAGTATCAGTCGCATAACCTGCTCATCTGGCGCCCGGACGCCAGGCCGATCAAGCCGACCAGGCCGACCAGGCCGACCGCAAGACGCCTGGCACAAAGGTTCCGAAGCCTAGCCCGCCCGGCCGCGTACGCGGCCCCGTTTCATGAATCCCTCGTAGTGGCGGGACACGAGATGCGACTCGATTTGCTGGAGCGTGTCCAGGGCGACGCCCACCACGATCAGCAACGCGGTGCCGCCGAAGAACGAAGACGCGCTCAGCGAGACGTTCATGCTTCGGATGATGAGAAACGGCACGATGGCGATGATCGCCAGAAACACCGAGCCGGGCAACGTAATGCGTGTCAGAATGTGATCGAGATAGTCCGCCGTTCTTTTTCCGGGCCGGATCCCCGGGATGAATCCGCCGACGCGCTTCATGTTGTCCGCCACGTCCACGGGGTTGAAAATGATCGATGTATAGAAGTACGTGAAGAATACGATCAACAGGCCGTACATCGCGTTGTAGATGAAGGCGCCGGGCTGAAACCACTCCACCATGGTCTGGAACACGGCCATGTTCGGGAAGAAGCTCGAAAACGTGCCCGGCACGAACATGATCGACTGGGCGAAGATGATCGGCATCACGCCGGCGGCGTTGACGCGCAGCGGCAGGTGCGTGCTCTGCCCGCCGTACACCTTGCGGCCGACCACGCGCCGCGGGTACTGTACTGTGATCCTTCGCTGCCCCTGCGTGATCAGCACCACCGAGGCGATGATCAGGACCCACACGGCCACGATGAAGATCTCGACGAGACCGCTGCGCAGCCCGTTCATCACCGCGTCGATCTCGCTCTTGACCGCGATGGGGAACTGGGCGATGATTCCGACGAAGATGATCAGCGAGATGCCGTTCCCGATGCCCCGTTCCTGGATCTGCTCGCCCAGCCACATCAGGAATATGGTGCCGGTCGTCATCGTAACGACCGTCACGAAGATGAATCCCGCCCCGGGATCGATGACGGCGGAGCGGCCCACCTCGTCGCGGATGTCCTGGAGCCAGTAGCTGATGCCGAGCGCCTGTACCAGCGACAGCACGACGGTGCCGTAGCGCGTGTACTGGTTGATCTTCTTCTGTCCTTCCTGTCCCTCCTTCTGGAGTTTCTGCAGGTACGGCCACATGGACCCCAGCAGCTGCAGGATAATGGACGAACTGATATAGGGCATCACGCCGAGGGCGAAGATGGTCGCGCGCTCGAACGCGCCGCCCACAAACATGTTGTACAGCCCGAATATGGTCCCGCCCATCTGGCTGAAGAAGGCGCTCAAAACCTCGTGGTCGATGCCCGGCGTCGGGATCTGGCCGCCGATCCGGTACACCGCGAGCAGACTGAGGGTGAAGATGATGCGCCGCCGCAGTTCCGGGATCCGGAATACGTTCTGAAAAGCCTCGATCATCCGGAGATCACCTCGACCGATCCGCCCGCCGCCTCGATTTTCTGCCGCGCCGTCTCACTGACCTTGTGGACGCTTACCTTCACGGGCCGGTCGACCTCGCCTTCGCCGAGGATCTTGACCGGGTCCGTGGATTTCCGGACCAGGCGCTTTTCCGCCAGCGATTCGGCATTCACGACCGTCTCCTCGTCCCACCCCTCGAGATCGCGAAGGTTGACGATCTGGTAGGTCTTGCGGAACAGATTGGTGAACCCGCGTTTCGGCAGCCGCCGCACGAGGCGCATCTGCCCACCTTCGAAAGACGGGTGGATCTTCTTGCCCGACCTGGAACGCTGGCCCTTGTGCCCCCTGCCGGCGGTCTTGCCCGTGCCGGAGCCCGGCCCGCGGCCGAGGCGCTTTACCTTGCGCACCGCGCCGGAGGCGTGTTTCAAACTGTCGACTTTCATAACAGCCGTATTCCTTTCTTCACGAAACCCGCCGGCTACTCGTCGTCCGCCGTGATGGTTTCCACTTCCACCAGGTGGCCGACGCGTGCGATCATGCCCTGTATCTGGGGCGTGTCGTCATGCACGGCACTGTGGTGCAATCGTCGTATGCCCAGCGCTTCCAGGGTCCTTTTCTGCCGCCGGTGCCTGCCGATGGCGCTCTTCCGCTGTGTAATGCGCAGTCGCGTCGCCATAGTCTACCCTTTCAGTTCCTCGATATCCACGTCGCGCGCGTCGGCGATCTCGGAGGCCACTTTCAGATCGAGCAGTCCCTGCAGCGTCGCCTTGGCCACGTTGTACGGGTTGGAGGAACCGATCGATTTCGTGAGGATATTGTGTATGCCCGCCGACTCGAGCACCGCGCGGGCCGCATCCCCGGCGATAACGCCCGTACCGGGGGACGCCGGTTTCAGGATCACTTCCGCCGCGCTGAACCTCCCGATGACGTCGTGGGGGATCGTGCCTTTGACCACCGGCACCCTGTGCAGGTGCTTCCGGGCCGTTTCCGTGGCCTTGCGGATCGCCTCGGACAGTTCCAGGGCCTTGCCCATGCCCAGGCCCACGTGACCGTTTCCGTCGCCCACGGCGATCAGCGCGTTGAAGCTGAACGTGCGGCCGCCCTTGACGACTTTGGCAACCCGGTTGATATCGACCAGGCGTTCCGACGACAGATCGAACTCATCGGGATTGATTCTCGGCAATTTAGGCTCCCTTCATCAGAATAAAACGCCGGCCGTTCCGGCTTTTAGCGGCGCGGACTTTCTAAAACTCCAGCCCGCATTCGCGCACGCCTTCCGCGAGTTCCTTCACCCGGCCGTGATACCGGTATCCGCCGCGGTCGAAGGTCACGCTGGACACGCCCTGCGCCTTCATCTTCTCTCCCAGCACCTTGCCCACGATCCTGCTCTGTGCCTTCCGGTCCATCCCCGATTCCAGCTGCGACCTGATCTCGGGCGTGTTGGTGGAAAGGGACAGCAACGTGGCGCCCGCCGTGTCGTCGATGACCTGGGCGTAGATGTGCTTGAGACTCCTGAATACATTCAGTCGCGGCCGGGCCGCATCACCCCGGATGGACTTCCTTACCCGGCGATGGCGGACCTTCCGCATCCTGGCTTTCTGTAGCGTTTTCCTGGACATGGTCCTTTTACCCGTCCTCCCGTCAGGCCGCCCCGGTCTTGCCGGCTTTCCTGCGTACCTGTTCGTTGTCGTAGCGAATGCCCTTGCCCTTGTAGGGTTCCGGCTTCTTGAACGACCGGATCACCGCGGCCACCTGGCCTACGAGCTGCTTGTCGATGCCCCGGACCGTAATCCGGTTGCCATCGGTCACCTCGAGGTCCACGTCCGGCGGCGCCTGGAAGATCACGGGGTGGGAATACCCCAGGGTGAGCGTCAGGTTGCTGCCCTTGAGCTCCGCCCGGTAGCCCACGCCGACGATCTCGAGCGTCCGGTCGTACCCGTTGACGACGCCTTCCACCATGTTGGCGATCAGTGAACGGTTCAGCCCGTGCAGCGCGCGTGACTGCCTGGATTCGTTCTGACGGGCCACCACCAGGTGCCCGTCTTCCAGTACGGCGCTGATCTGCGTGGGTATCCGGTGGGAAAGCTCGCCCTTCGGACCCTTCACCTTGACGGTCCGGTCGTCTATCGATACCTGGACCCCGTCCGGGATCGCTATCGGCAGTTTACCTATTCGTGACACCCCGACTCCTTCCGGTGTTCCTGGCTACCAGACGTAGCACAACACTTCGCCGCCCGTATTCAGCTGGCGCGCTTCGCGGTCCGTGACGATGCCTTTGGGCGTGCTCAAAATAGCCACGCCGAGGCCGTTCAGGACCCTGGGCAGGCCGTCCGCCTTCACGTACACCCGCCGGCCGGGCTTGCTGATGCGCTTGAGCGTGGAAATGATCGATTCGCCCACCGGTCCGTACCTGAGGTAGATCCGGATGATGCCCTGTTTCCCGTCTTCCACCTGGGTATAGTGGCTGATGAACTTGTGGTTCAGCAGGATACGGGCGATTTCCGCCTTTACCTTCGAGGCCGGCACTTCGACCCGCTGGTGCTTCGCCTGGCACGCGTTGCGTATCCGGGTCAGCATATCCGCGATCGGATCCGTCATTGACATCTTGCGGTTCTCCCTGAGAAACAGCCCCGTGCTGCTACCAGCTGGCCTTTGTCACACCCGGAATCTCGCCCTGCAGGGCCAGCGTCCGGAAACAGATGCGACAGATTCCGAAGCGGCGCATGTAGGCGCGGGGGCGTCCGCACTGCCTGCAACGGCTGTACGCGCGCACCTTGTATTTCGGCTTTCTATTCGCCTTTGCGATCAACGACTTCTTGGCCACTCGTCCCCCTCTCGGTATTTCAGATTTCCGGCTCGAAACCGGCGGTCCGTTTGGTCCGGTCCGCCCTGCCTGCCGGACCCTACACCGGCTGATCCCTGAAGGGCATGCCGAGATGCCTGAGCAGCTCCGCACTCTCCTCGTCGGTATCCGCCGAAGTTACGATCGTGATGTCCATGCCCCGGAACAGGTCGACCTGGTCGTAGTCGATTTCGGGAAAGATCGTCTGCTCGGTCAACCCGAGGGTATAGTTTCCCCGACCGTCGAACGACCTCGTCGACACGCCGCGGAAGTCGCGGATACGGGGGATCGCCACGTTGATCAGGCGATCGAGAAACTCGTACATGCGGGCGCCCCGGAGGGTCACCCGACAGCCGACAGGCATGCCTTCCCGTATCTTGAAATTCGAAATGGACTTCCTGGCCCGGGTCACCACGGCCTTCTGCCCGGTAATCGCCGTCAGTTCCGAAACGGCGCTGTCCAGCAGGCTCGCGTTCTGCGATCCCTCGCCCACGCCCATGTTCAGGACCACTTTCTCGATGCGCGGCACCTGCATGGTGTTGCCGTAGCCGAAGTGCTGCAAAAGCGCGGGCCTGATCTCGCTGTTGTATTGTTCTTTCAATCTTGCCATGTTCGTATTCCCGTTATCCCTCGGCGATCACTTTCACGTTGGACGCGTGCAAGGGGGCCTCTTTTTCGAGCCGGCCGCCCTGCGGATTGGTCTGGGTGGGTCGCGTGTGGCGCGTAACGAAGTTCAGCCCTTCCACGATGACCTTGTTCTTTTCCGGCAACACCTTCAGCACCCGTCCGGTCTCGCCGCGGGAATCGCCGGTGAGCACTACGACGGTATCGCCCTTCTTGACATGCATCCGATCAGCTCCTTCCCACCGGCTTTCCGTTCGCCGGCCTACCCGTCGGCCTTTCCGCTCGCCGGCCTACCGTTCGCCGGGCATCCGGGCCCTAGAGGACCTCGGGGGCCAGCGAAACGATGCGGGTGTATTCGCGCTCGCGCAGTTCCCGGGCGACGGGGCCGAATATGCGCGTTCCCCTCGGTTCGCCCTGGTCGTCGATCAGTACGGCCGCGTTCTCATCGAACCGGATATAGGTCCCGTCGCGGCGCCGCACTTCCTTGCGGACCCGCACGACCACGGCCTTTACCACCTCGCCCTTCTTCACCGAACCACCGGGAGCGGCTTCCTTCACCGATCCCACGAACCGGTCGCCCACGCTGGCGTACCGCCGGCCGGTGCCGCCCAGGACCTTGATGCAGCGGACCTGCCGGGCGCCCGTGTTGTCCGCGACGTTCAACCAGGTATACTCTTGAATCATCTTGTTTCTTTCCCGTTCGTCGTCTTCCTGATCCTGCACCTTGCTTCCGGAAGACTGGACCTGTTCCGACTGGACCTGTTCCGACTGGACCTGTTCCGACTAGACCTGTTCCGCGCGCTGGATGACTTCCGTCAGCCGCCAGCGCTTGTTCTTGCTCAGCGGACGCGTCTCCGTGACCCGGACGATATCGCCGATCCGGCAAGTCTGTTCCTCGTCATGGACCGTCAGCTTGGTGGTGCGCCGCACGTACCTGCCGTAGAAAGGATGCTTCACCATCCGTTCTACGGCGATGGTGATAGTCTTTTCCATCTTGTTGCTGGTTACGCGTCCCACGCGGTTCTTCCTGTGTCCCCGCTCCTTCATGCGTCTTCTCCCGGATCACCCTGTCCGTCTTCCCGGTTCTAATCGCCCGCCGCCTGGATGGATCGGATCTGGAGTTCATCCTCGTGCAGTAGCGTTAGAATCCGGGCGATTTCCCGGCGCGACGACGAAATGCGCTTCGCATCCGCCATCTGCCGCGTCGCCTTCTGAAAATTCAGGTTGAAGATCTCTTCCCTCAGTTCGGCCACCCGGTCGCGGAGCTCTGTCTCGGACAGTTGACGAAGTTCGTACAGTTTCATGCCTTCCCTTCCTCGAGAACAGGCCCGCTAGAGGTCTTCGCGGACCACCAGGCGTGTCTTGACCGACAACTTCTGCTGGGCCAGCGCGATGGACTCCCGGGCCATATCGGAGGCCACGCCCCGCAGTTCGAAAAGAATGCGTCCGGGCTTCACCACGGCCACCCAGTTTCCGGTGGGGCTGCCCTTGCCCTTTCCCATGCGCGTCTCGGCGGGCTTTTCGGTGAGGACCTTGTCCGGAAAGATCCGGATCCACACCTTGCCGCCACGCCGCATGTGATGGACCATGGCGATACGGGCCGCTTCGATCTGCCGGTTGGTGACCCAGCCCGGTTCCAGCGCCTGAATACCGTAATCGCCGAATTCCAGCGTGGCGCCGCGGGTCGCGATGCCCGTCATGCGGCCGCGCTGTCTCTTGCGGTACTTCAGTCGCTTCGGCATTAACATCTCGATATCTCCTCGAATATTCCCGTCTGGTCGCGTACGCGGCGGGCAACCGGTCCCGAAGGGCCGAATCCCACCCGGCGACCCGTCCTATAACGTCGTCTGTCCTGCCCCGGCTTCCCCTTCTTCACCCTTGATGATCTCACCCTTGCAGATCCACACCTTGATGCCGATGCACCCGTAGGTGGTATGGGCGGTGGACCGCGCGTAGTCGATGTCCGCCCGGAGCGTGTGAAGCGGTACGCGTCCGTCGTTGAAGGATTCGGACCGGGACATCTCCGCGCCGCCGAGCCGGCCGCCGCAGGTGATCTTGATGCCCTCGGCGCCCATGCGCATGGCCGCGGTGATGGATTTCTTCATGGCTCTGCGGAAACTGATCCGCTGTTCGATCTGCCGGGCGATGCTGTCGCCGATCAACTGGGCGTCCAGTTCCGGACGGCGGATCTCCTGTATGTTGATGTAGATCTCTTTTCCGGTCAGATGCTGAAGTTCATCCCTGAGTTTGTCCACTTCGGCGCCCTTGCGTCCGATCACGATGCCGGGACGTGCGGTGTGTATGGTAATGGTGGCCTTCTGCGGCGCACGCTCGATTTCGACCTTGGCGATGCCGGCCCGCGTGAGGCGGCTCTTGACGTAGCGGCGGATCATGAGGTCTTCCTGGAGCAGGTCCGCCATGTTTCGGTCGGAATACCAGTTGGACTGCCAGGTCTTGATCACGCCAAGACGGAAACCGATCGGATGTGTTTTCTGGCCCACTTCGTCAACTCCTGTCGTCGGGACTCCCGGGTGAATGGCCGTCCGCGCCTGTCCGGGCTAGTCCAGGCTAGTCCGCGACCACCACGGTGATATGGCTGGTGCGCTTCCGGATCGTGGACGCGCTGCCGCGGGGTCCATAATGGATGCGTTTCATGACCGGACCGCCGTCGACGTAAACGGTCTTGATCTTCAGGTCCTCGATATCCAGCGTGTGTTCGTCGTCCACGTTCATGGCGTTCGCCGTCGCGGAACGCACGGTCTTCTCGAGCGGCCGGGCGCATGCCTTGGGCACGAACTGAAGAATGTTCAGGGCTTCCTGCACGGACCGGCCGCGGATCATGTCCGCCACCTGGCGTATCTTGCGTGCGGAGCCGCGTACCTGCCGCGCCGTTGCACGGGCTTCCATCTTTTCTGTTCTCCCTGTTCTCTAGCGTCCGGTTACTACTTCAACTGCGTGGAACGTTCCGTGACCCGTCCGCTGTGCCCCCGGTAGGTGCGCGTCGGCGCGAATTCACCGAGCTTGTGGCCCACCATGTTCTCCGAGATGTAGACCGGAATAAACTTGTTGCCGTTGTGAATGGCCAGCGTATGGCCGACGAAGTCCGGCGTGATCGTACTGGCGCGGGCCCAGGTGCGGACCACCCGCTTCTCGCCGGTCCGGTTCAGTTCGTCGATCTTCTTCTTGATGCTGTCGTCAATGTACGGTCCCTTCTTGACCGAACGGCCCATCATCGCCTCCCGCGATCTTCCTTCGACTATTTACGCCGCTTGATGATCTGCGAATCCGATTTCTTGTTCTTCTTGCGCGTCCGCAGGCCCTTGGTCTTCTTTCCCCACGGAGACACGGGGTGCCGGCCGCCTGAACTCTTGCCTTCTCCACCGCCCATGGGGTGATCCACGGGGTTCTTCGCCACGCCGCGGGAATAGCCGCGCCGTCCCAGCCACCGGGCGCGCCCGGCCTTGCCGAGCGATATGTTCTCGTGGTCCGTGTTGCCCACCTGCCCGATCGTGGCGGAACAGGCCTCGGGTACCCGCCGGATTTCCCCGGAGGGCAGGCGCAACTGGGCAAAACCGCCGTCCCGCGACATCAACTGGGCGGCCCCGCCGGCGGACCGTACGAGCTGTCCGCCGCGACCGGGCGTAAGCTCGATGTTGTGCAGCATCGTACCCAGGGGGATGTGGTCCAGTGGCATATGGTTGCCGCTCCGGATCTCCGCCTGGCTTCCGGACATGACCGTATGACCCACTGACAGGCCGAGCGGCGCGAGGATGTAGCGCTTCTCGCCGTCCGCGTAGTGCAGCAGCGCGATCCGCGCCGAACGGTTCGGATCGTACTCGATGGCATGGACCCTGGCCGGGACGCCGGTCTTGTCGCGCCGGAAATCGATGACGCGGTAGCGCCGCTTGTGGCCGCCGCCGCGGTGGCGGGCCGTCGTGCGTCCCAGGTTGTTCCGCCCGCCCGATTTCTTCAGGGGACGGACGAGGGAGGACTCCGGCGTTTCCTTCGTGATCTCCTTGAAGGAGGACACGGTCTTGAACCGCTGGCCGGGGGTCTTGGGTCTGAAGGTGCGTACTGCCATAACTTGTGTTCCTCTTCGGGCCGCACGCGGTCACGACCCGGCTCGGCCGGGCATGACCGGGGCGGACCCCGCGATCAGGTTCCCGTGTACAGGTCGATGATATCGCCGTCGGCGAGTTTTACGATGGCCTTCTTCCAGTCGGGTCTGCGTCCCTCGAAACGTCCGAGACGCTTAATCTTGCCCTTCATGCGGAGGGTGCGCACCGACTCGACCTGCACGTCGAAGATCTCTTCGATGGCCCGCTTGATTTCCAGTTTGTTCACGTCCCTGGCCACTTCGAACACGTACTTGTTCTGCTCTTCCTGAAGCACGTGGTTCTTCTCCGTCACCAGGGGGCGGGACACGATAGCCCGTGGGTCCTTCGTCATGATTTCAACGCCTCCTCCACCTGCTTCAGCCCCTCGCGCGTAAAGATGAGGCAGTCGCTGCGCAGTATCTCGTGCACGTGGGTGTCGGTGGCCACGTTGATGTCCACGTCGACGATGTTGCGGCAGGACTTGTACACGGCGTCGTCGCTTCGGTCCATGAGCACCAGGCACTTCCTGTCGCGCACGTTCATGTTGGACAGCACGGAAACCATCTGGCGCGTCTTCGGCGCATCGAATTCGAGCGACTCGATCACGAGCACGGAACCGCTCTGCGCGCGGGTCGAAAGCACGGACTTGAGCGCGAGACGACGCACTTTCTTCGGTATCTCGTACCGGTAGTCGCGGGGCTTCGGTCCGTGGGCCCTGCCGCCCCCGATGCGAACCGGGGACCGCCTGGAGCCCATGCGCGCCCTGCCCAGGCCCTTCTGCCTGAACATCTTCTTCCCGGTGTAGGACACTTCCGAACGGGTCTGCGCGCTGGCCGTGCCCTGCCGCTGGTTGGCACGGTACATCTTTTCCGCTTCGTACATGGCGTGCGCATTGGCGGAAATGCCGAAGACCGATTCTTCGAGATCGATCTGGCCCTGTTCCGTCCCGTCGCTGTTGAACAATTTCGCTGCTACCGGCATGATTGCTCCCAACGTGCCTTCTTCAGGTCCGGGCCTTCCGCCTAACCGGCCCGGTTGATCAGTACGTATCCGTTCCGGTGTCCCGGCACCGCGCCCTTCACCAGGAGGATGTTCTTCTCGGCGTCCACGCCGACCACCTGCAGGTTCCTGACGGTCACGCGCTTGTTGCCCATCCGACCGCCCATGCGGGTGCCCTTGAAGACCTTGGACGGCGTCGCGCTCTGTCCGATCGATCCGGGATGGCGCCAGCGGTCGCTCTGTCCGCGGGTCTTGTCGCCGCCCTTGAAACCGTGCCGCTTGACGACGCCCTGGAACCCCCGGCCCTTGAAGTAACCCGTCACGTCCACGAGTTCGCCGGTCTCGAAAATGTCCGCACCGACGACCTGTCCGGGTTCGCAGGCCTCGATGTCCTGCACCGCGACCTCCCGGACGATGCGCTGCGGTTCGACCTTCGCCTTCTTGAAGTGGCCCTGCAGCGGCCGGGTCGTCTGCTTCTCCTTCTTCGCTTCGAAACCGATCTGCGCCGCCTCGTAGCCGTCGCATTCCAGCGTCTTCACCTGGGTGACGTAACAGGGACCCGCCTCGATCACCGTGACCGGTACCGCGTCGCCGTTCTCGGCAAAGACCTGGCTCATCCCGATTTTCCTGCCGATCAGTCCGTGCATCTTCGAGGCTCCTACACCCTGATTTCCACGTCCACGCCGGCGGGCAGGTCCAGTTTCAGGAGCGCGTCCACCGTCTGCTGCGACGTGTCATAGATATCGATAAGGCGCTTGTGCACGCGCGTTTCGAATTGTTCCCGCGACTTCTTGTCGATAAAGGGAGAGCGCAGGACGGTATACACGGTCCGTTTCGTCGGCAACGGTATGGGTCCCATGACCCGCGCGCCGGCCCGCTGCGCCGCCTGGGTGATCTCCCTGGCCGACTTGTCCAGCATGGCGTGGTCGCAGGCCTTCAGCCTGATCCTGATCTTCTGGTCCGCCTGGTTGGCCATGACGGCCTCCTTCTCCCGTGCTACTCGATGACTTCGGTGACGACGCCCGCGCCGACGGTCCTGCCGCCTTCGCGTATGGCGAAGCGCAGTTCCCGGTCCATGGCGATGGGCTGCATGAGATTGACTTCCATGTCGACGTTGTCCCCGGGCATGACCATCTCCACGCCGGAGGGCAGTGCGACCGACCCGGTGACGTCGGTGGTGCGGAAGTAGAACTGGGGCCGGTAGTTGTTGAAGAAGGGGGTATGCCTTCCGCCTTCCTCCTGCTTGAGGACGTAGACCTGGGCCTTGAACTTGGTATGGGGCGTGATGGACCCGGGCTTGGCCACGACCTGGCCGCGCTCTAAGGATTCCTTGTCCACGCCGCGCAGGAGCAGTCCCACGTTGTCGCCGGCCCGCGCGTCGTCGAGGAACTTTCTGAACATCTCGATGTCGGTGACGACGGTCTTGCGGGTATCCTTGATGCCGATGATCTCCACCTCGTCGTTCTTGTTGATGACGCCGCTCTCCACGCGCCCGGTGCCGACGGTGCCCCTGCCGGTGATGGAGAAGACGTCCTCCACGGGCATGAGAAAGGGCCGGTCCTCGTCACGTACCGGGGTGGGGATGTACTCGTCGACGGTGTCCATGAGCTCGGTGATGGCCGTGGTGGCCTCCGAACCGGCCTCGCCTTCCATGGCCTGCAGGGCGCTGCCCCGGATCACGGGGATGTCGTCGCCCGGGAAGTCGTAGGAGGAGAGCAGTTCCCTGACCTCGAGCTCCACGAGTTCGAGCAGCTCCTCGTCGTCGACCTGGTCGCACTTGTTCAGAAAGACGACGATGGCGGGCACGTTGACCTGCCTGGCCAGGAGGATGTGCTCCCGGGTCTGGGGCATGGGCCCGTCGGCGGCGGAGACCACGAGGATGGCGCCGTCCATCTGGGCCGCTCCGGTGATCATGTTCTTGATGTAGTCGGCGTGTCCGGGACAGTCCACGTGGGCGTAGTGCCTGTTGGCGGTCTCGTACTCGGCGTGGTGCACGTTGATGGTGACGCCGCGCTCCTTCTCTTCGGGGGCGTTGTCGATCTGGTCGTAATCCTGGAACTCGGCCAGCCCCTGCTCGGCCAGGACCTTGGTGATCGCCGCCGTGAGGGTCGTCTTGCCGTGGTCCACGTGACCGATCGTGCCGATGTTCACGTGGGGCTTGGTACGCTCGAATCTTTCCTTCGACATGCTGCAAATCCTCCAGATATTAAACCGTTATGCGCCGCCGCGAATCTTTTCCAGAATCTCCTGCTTGATACTCTCAGGCACTTCCGAGTAATGCGAGAACTGCATGGTGGACACGGCCCGTCCCTGCGTGGCGGAACGCAGTGCCGTCGTGTAGCCGAACATCTCGCTCAGGGGAACGGTGGCCGCCACGACCTGCGCGTCCGTCCGGGGAATGATCCCGCCGATGCGCCCCCGGCGCGCGTTCAGGTCGCCGACCACGGTGCCCACGTATTCGCTGGGGACCGCCACTTCCACGTCCATGACCGGTTCCAGCAACTCGGGTTCGGCCTTGCGCATGCCGTCCTGGAAGGCCATGGAGGCCGCCACCTTGAAGGCTACCTCGGACGAATCGACTTCGTGGTAGGAGCCGTCGTACAGGGTGACCTTGACGCCCTGCACCGTGTATCCGGCGAGCACGCCGTTATGGGCGGCTTCCCGGACGCCGGCCTCGACGGAAGAGATGAACTCCCTCGGGATGACCCCGCCGACGATGCCGTTCACGAATTCCACGCCGTCCCCGTCCTTCACCGGCTCCATATCGAGCCACACGTGCCCGAACTGCCCGCGTCCGCCCGACTGCCGCACGAATCGGCCTTCGCTCTTCACGGCCGTGCCGATGGTCTCCCGGTAGGCGACCTGGGGACGCCCCACGTTCGCTTCCACGCGGAACTCTCGCAGCATGCGGTCCACCAGGATCTCGAGGTGCAGTTCACCCATGCCGGAGATAATCAGCTGGCTGGTTTCTTCATCGGTATGTACGCGGAAAGTGGGATCTTCTTCGGAGAGCTTCTGGAGGGACTGGCTGAGCTTTTCTTCGTCCGCCCGGGTCTTGGGTTCGACCGCGACGGACATCACGGGCTTGGGAAACTCCATTGCTTCGAGGGCGATGGGCCACTCGGGGTCGCAAAGCGTATCGCCCGTCGCCACGACCTTTACCCCTACGAGCGCGACGATATCGCCCGCTTCGGCGGCCTTGAGCTGTTCCCTTTTGTTGGCGTGCATCTGCAGGATCCGGCTGATTCGCTCGCGCCGGTTGGTCCTTGTATTCAGCACGTAACAGCCGGCGGGCAGCGTGCCGGAATAGATCCGGTAGAAGGCCAGCTTGCCCACGTGGGGATCAGTCATGATCTTGAAGGCGACGCCGGACAGCGGCGCGTCGGGCAGGCTCTCCCGCGTTTCCTGTTCGCCGGTCAAGGTATTCTTGCCCGTGACGGGCGGCACGTCCTGGGGCGACGGCAGGTAGTCGACGATCGCGTCGAGCAGCGCCTGGACGCCCTTGTTGCGAAAGGAAGAGCCCACCAGGACGGGGATCAGGCTGACCGACAGCGTGGCCCGGCGAATGGCGCTCTGCATTTCGGAAGCCGTCGGTTCCTCGCCGGCCAGGTAGGTCTCCATCAGTTCCTCGTCCACTTCGGCGAGGCTCTCGATCAGCTTGTTCCGGTGCTCCGCGGCGTATTCGACCAGGTCCTTCGGGATGTCGTGCTCGTCGTACGTGGCGCCCATGTTGTCTTCGTGATAGCTGCGGGCTTTCATGGTGACCAGGTCGATGGACCCGGTAAACAGGTCGCCGGCGCCGATGGGCAGCTGGATCGGGATGGCGTTGGCCCCGAGCCGTTCGTGGATCATGTCGACGACCTGGTGGAAGTCCGCCCCGACGCGGTCGATCTTGTTCACGTACGCCAGGCGGGGCACGCCGTACTTGTCGGCCTGCCGCCACACGGTCTCGGACTGCGGCTCGACGCCGCCCACGGCACAAAAAATCGCCACGGAGCCGTCAAGCACGCGCAGCGATCGTTCCACCTCGACCGTGAAGTCGACGTGACCGGGCGTATCGATGATATTGATCCGGTGGTCGCGCCAGAAGGACGTCGTGGCCGCGGACGTGATCGTGATGCCCCGTTCGCGCTCCTGCTCCATCCAGTCCATGGTCGCGGCGCCGTCGTGCACCTCGCCCATTCGCCGCACGCGTCCCGTATAATAGAGGATGCGTTCGGTGGTGGTCGTCTTGCCCGCGTCGATATGGGCCATGATCCCGATGTTCCTGGTCTTTTCCAGGTTCGATTCGGAAGCGTGCTTATGGTATGCTTCGGACATTTTTTCTTTCGGCTTGATCGTTGTCTCAGTCACTGCGTCATCTACCTCATAAAGTACGGATCATCGCGAGGGATGATCCGTTTTTACTGTTTCGACGTGATATCGATACGCCGCTACCACCTGTAATGGGCGAAGGCCCGGTTCGCTTCCGCCATCCGGTACGTCTCTTCCTTGCGGCGGACGGCAGCGCCCTCCCCCTTGGCGGCGGCGGTAAACTCTCCCGCCAGGCACTCGAACATGTTCTTCTCTGAACGGGCGCGCGCGGCATCGATGATCCAGCGAATCGCCATGGCCCGCTGCTGGTCATCCCGCACTTCCACGGGGACCTGGTAGGTCGAACCGCCCACCCGGCGGGATTTGACATGCACGACGGGTCCGACGATCTTGATCGCCTTCTCGAAGACCGGCAGCGGTTCCTGGCTCGTGCGTTCCTCGATCAGATCGAGGGCCTGGTAGAACACGCGTTCCGCGATGCTCTTCTTCCCCTTGCGCATCAATCCGTTGATGAACTTGGATACCAGTACGCTGTTGTACTTCCAGTCCGGCTCCGGTTCCCGTCTTACGACTTCTTTCCTTCTCGCCATCTCATGCTCCCTAACGTACGGCCAGGGTGTGCTTCCAGGATGTGGTTTCCACCTACTTGGGCTTCTTGGTCCCGTATTTCGAACGCCCGTTGCGCCGGTCGGGCACTCCGCTGGCGTCCAGCGCGCCGCGGATGATGTGGTACCGCACGCCGGGCAGGTCCTTCACCCGCCCGCCCCGGACCAGGACGATATTGTGCTCCTGCAGGTTATGGCTCTCGCCCGGGATGTAACAAGTGGCCTCGATGCCATTCATCAGGCGGACGCGGGCTATTTTCCGCAGCGCCGAATTCGGCTTCTTGGGCGTCTGCGTCTTCACCTGCAGGCAGTTGCCCCGTTTCTGGGGACTGCCGCGCAAAGCGGGTGATTTCGTTTTACGCTGCGACTTCTTCCGGCCGTGGCGTATGAGCTGGTTTATCGTTGGCATTTCCGTCCAACCTTCCCTGTTGTACCGACCCGGACAAGCCTGTGAAACACGGGTTTCAGGGGTCCGGTCAAAACGCATTTCCCCCAAAAGCCATAGGTGGAAAAATTTAATCAGTTCCGTTTAAGGTGTCAAGCGCTTTTTGCCAAAAAAACGAGCGCCGCCATCAACCCGGCGGCGCCCGGTCATGGCCTGCGTCTACATGGGTCAGACGGTTTCCACGGGCGGCGTCTCGGCCTCGGCCACGTTCTGTACGGTTTCGGAGGTATCGGCTTTCTCGTCTGCGCTCGCCGATTCCCCGTCTGCGCTCGCCGATTTCGCCTCTGCGCTCACCGCTTCGGCGTCGCCGTTTACCGATTCCGCGTCGAAGAACGGCTCCGGCTCGATGGCCGGCGGCTCGATCTCGTTGCCCTCTTCGTCCACGAGCCGCATCTGGCTGTACCGGTCCAGCCCCGTACCCGCGGGAATCAGGTGCCCCATGATCACGTTCTCCTTCAGTCCGAGGAGCGCGTCCCGCTTGCCCTGGATGGCCGCTTCGGTCAGCACGCGCGTCGTTTCCTGGAAGGCCGCCGCGGAGACGAAGCTCTCGGTACTCAGCGCCGCCTTGGCGATACCCAGCAAGAGCGGCTGGTTCGTCGCCGGGTCACCGCCTTCGCGCAGCACGCGGTCGTTCTCCCACTGGAAACGGGTGCGGTCCACGGCCTCGCCCTTCAGAAACTCCGTGTCGCCCGGGTCGTCCACCTTGACCTTCTGGAGCATCTGGCGCACGATGACTTCCACGTGCTTGTCGTTGATGCTCACGCCCTGCATGCGGTAGACTTCCTGGATCTGGTTCACCAGGTATTCCTGTACGGCGTTCACCCCCTGGATCTCGAGAATGTCGTGGGGGTCGATGGACCCTTCGGACAGGGGTTCGCCCGCCTGCACCCGGTCGCCGTCGCGCACGCTGAGATGGCGGCCCTGGGGGATCAGGTATTCCTGTTCCGACCCGTCGTCGGCGCGCACGAGTAGGCGGTGGGAGCGCCGGACGATGCCGGCGACCTTCACGACGCCGTCCACCTTCGCCACCGTGGCGGGGTCGCGCGGCCGGCGCGCCTCGAAGAGTTCGGCGACGCGCGGCAGGCCGCCGGTGATGTCCCGGGTCCTGCCGATGGAGCGCGGTATGCGCGCGAGGACCGTACCGGGCTGCACGTGGGTGCGTTCGGTATTGCTCTGGTCCGTGAACTCGGTGACGAGCAGGTGGGCGCCGGTGGGCAGATTGTATTCATCCTTTTTCCTGCCCTTGGCGTCCGCGATGTAAATACGCGGATGGAGCGCCCTGGAACCCCGGTTCTCCGTGATTACCTTCTGCCGCATGCCCGTGGTGTCGTCCAGCTGTTCACGCAGCGTCTCTCCCGCCACCACGTCTTCGAGCTGCACTTCACCGGCCTGGACGGCGATGATCGGGATGTTGTAGGGGTTCCATTCGAACAGGGCCTGGTTCTCCTCGACGACGTCGCCGTCCTCCGTGAGCATGACCGCGCCGTAGGGGATGAAGAAATGGGCCCGCCGGTTGTCGTCGGCGTCCAGGATGGTGATCTCGCCGGCCCGGCCGATGACGACGGGGAGGCCGTTCTCCTGGGTTACGGTCTCGACCGCGGTGAAGACTGCCTTGCCCGCCTGCTTCGTGGTAATCTTGTTCTGCGTGGCGTCGCGGCTCGCGATCCCGCCGATGTGGAAGGTGCGGAGCGTCAGCTGCGTACCCGGCTCGCCGATGCTCTGCGCCGCCATGACGCCGACGGCCTCGCCCATTTCCACCATGGAGCCCGTGGCGAGGTTCCGGCCGTAGCACCGGGCGCACACGCCGCGCTTGGTCTCGCAGGTCAGCACGGACCGGATGTGCACGGTCTCGCTCATCTCCGCATCGGGATCGGCCGAGTACTGCACGCCGCCGCGCTGTTCGATGAGGTCGGCCACTTCCTCGTTGATCTCCTCGCCGGCGGCTGTCAGCAGTTCCCGCGTGATGGGGTCGTAGATGTCGTCCAGCACGACCCGGCCCAGCACCCGGTCGCCCAGCGGTTCCATGACGTTCTCGCCCTCTTTCAGGGCGCCGATCTCGATGCCTCGGATCGTGCCGCAGTCCGCCTCGTTGATGATCACGTTCTGCGCCACGTCCACCAGCCGCCGGGTCAGGTAGCCGGCGTCCGCGGTCTTGAGGGCCGTGTCGGCCAGTCCCTTGCGCCCGCCGTGGCTGGAGGTGAAGTACTCGAGGACCGTAAGCCCTTCCTTGAGGTTGGACAGGATGGGCGTCTCGATGTACTCGCCGACCTGTCCGACGACCTTTCGCTGGGGCTTGGCCATGAGGCCGCGCATGCCGCACAGCTGTCCCACCTGGTCCAGCTTGCTCCGCGCGCCGGAGGCCATCATCATGTAGAAGGGATTGAAGCCGTCGTCCGACTCCTCGAGCGTGGTCTCGACGACCTCGTTCAGCTTGGTCCGGGTGTGCTGCCACACGTCGATCACCTTGTTGTAGCGCTCTCCCTCGGTGATGGCGTGGCCCTCGTACTGATCCTGGATGGATCGCACCTCGGCTTCCGCGTCACTGATCATCTGCGCCTTCTCGTCGGGGATGACCACGTCGTCGATGCCCGAGGTCAGGCCCGAAAGGGTCGCGTAGTGGAAACCCAGCCGCTTGACTTCGTCGAGAAGCACGCACGTGCGGTAGTTCCCCAGCTGGCGGTATACGGTGGCCACCATGTCCCGGATGGCCGAGCTGTCGAACACCTCATTCTGGAAGCCGATCTCCGGCGGCAGGATCTGGTTGAAGATGACCCGACCGACGGTCGTTTCCATCATCTTGCCCTCGTGGCGCAGCTTGATAATGGCATGGAGATCCACGAGGTCGTTATCGAAGGCGAGCATCACCTCGGAAACGCTCGAGAAGATCTTGCCTTCGCCCCGGCAGCCCGTGAGCTCCTTGGTCAGGTAGTAGCATCCCAGGACGATGTCCTTGCTGGGCGCGCAGATCGGCTGTCCGTTCTTCGGATCGAGGATGTTGTTCGAGGACAGCATCAGCACCCGGGCCTCGATCTGGGCCTCGAAGGACATGGGGACGTGCACCGGCATCTGGTCGCCGTCGAAATCGGCGTTGAAGGCTTCGCAGACGAGCGGGTGGATGCGGATGGCCTTGCCTTCCACGAGCACCGGCATGAAAGCCTGGATACCCAGCCTGTGCAGTGTGGGCGCCCGGTTCAGCAGGACCGGGTGATCCTTGATGATCTCCTCGAGGATGTCCCAGACCTCGGGCTCCTCGCGTTCCACGATCTTCTTCGCGCTCTTGACCGTTTGCACGAAGCCCTTGTCTTCCAGCCGCTGGATGATGAAGGGCTTGAAGAGCTCCAGGGCGATGTTCTTGGGCAGCCCGCACTGGTGGATCTTGAGCTCGGGTTCCACCACGATGACGGAACGGCCCGAGTAGTCCACCCGCTTGCCGAGCAGGTTCTGGCGGAAACGCCCCTGCTTGCCCTTGAGCAGGTCCGACAATGACTTGAGGGACCGGTTCCCGTCGCCCCGCACGGCCCGCGAACGGCGGCCGTTGTCGAGCAGCGCGTCCACCGCTTCCTGCAGCATCCGCTTTTCGTTGCGCAGGATGACGTCCGGCGCGCGGATCTCGAGCAGTTTCTTGAGCCGGTTGTTCCGGTTGATGACGCGCCGGTACAGGTCGTTGAGATCGGAGGTGGCGAACCTTCCGCCTTCCAGGGGTACCAGCGGCCGCAGGTCGGGAGGGATGACCGGCAGCACTTCCATGATCATCCATTCGGGCCGGTTGCCGTCGGAGTCCGGTCCGTTGGAGTTCCGGAACGCCTCGACCACCTTCAGCCGCTTCAGCGCGTCGTTCTTCCGCTGGACCGACGTTTCCATCCGTACCCGGGTCCGCAGTTCGACGGAAAGCTCTTCGATGTCGATCTCGGACAGCAGGCGGCGCAGGGCGCCCGCGCCCATGTCCGCCTCGAATTCATGGCCCGCTTCCTCGAGGTCCATGAAGGTGTCCTGGTCGATGATCTCGCCGATCTGGTACTCGGTGTCTCCCGGGTCCAGCATGACGTAGGACTCGTAGTAGATCACCCGTTCCAGGTTCCTGATGGAGAGGTTCAGCAGATTTCCGATGCGGCTGGGGGGCGATTTGAAATACCAGATATGGCAAACCGGCACGGCCAGCTCGATGTGTCCGAGCCGTTCCCGCCGCACCTTCGCCTGCGTGACTTCCACGCCGCAACGGTCGCAGATGACGCCGCGGTAACGGATCCGCTTGTACTTGCCGCAGTTGCACTCCCAGTCCTTCACGGGACCGAAGATGCGTTCGCAGAAGAGGCCGTCGCGTTCCGGCTTGAAGGTCCGGTAGTTGATGGTCTCCGGTTTCGTCACTTCCCCGTAGGACCACCTGCGGATCGTTTCGGGGGAGGCCAGTTGTATCCGGATCGTGCTGCGGTTCTTGGGCTGCTTGTGCATTAGATCGACCACTGGTGACACCTCCTGATCATTATCATCGCTGCAAGCCTCGGGTCGGCATGTCGGCGGCCGGAGTCCCTCCGGGAACGCCGCTCGTGAGGTGTTAACCGTTTCATTCTTCGAGCTGTACGTCCAGGGCCAGGCTCTGGAGTTCCTTGACGAGGACGTTGAAGGATTCCGGTATCCCCGGTTCCGGTGGATTTTCGCCCTTGACGATGGCCTCGTACAGCCGGGAACGGCCGTTGACGTCGTCCGACTTCACGGTCAGCATCTCCTGCAGCGTATACGAAGCGCCGTAGGCCTGCAGGGCCCAGACCTCCATTTCGCCGAAACGCTGGCCGCCGAACTGGGCCTTTCCGCCGAGCGGCTGTTGCGTAACCAGGGAGTAGGGACCGATCGACCGGGCATGGATCTTGTCCTCGACCAGGTGGTTCAGCTTCATGACGTACATGTAGCCGACCGTGACATCCTTGTCGAAGGGCTGGCCCGTCTTGCCGTCGTAGAGCGTACTCTTGCCGGATTCGGGCAGGCCGGCGTCGTCCAGCGCGTTCTTGATTTCATCGATGGACGCCCCGTCGAACACCGGGGTCGCGATATACCTGCCCTCTTCCCGGGCGACCCATCCGATGTGGATCTCCATGATCTGGCCGAGATTCATCCGGCCCGGCACGCCGAGCGGATTCAGGATGATGTCGATATGACGCCCGTCCGGCAGGTAGGGCATGTCCTCTTCCGGGACGATCTTCGCCACTACGCCCTTGTTCCCGTGCCGGCCGGCCATCTTGTCGCCCACGGAGAGCTTTCTCTTCTTGGCCACGTACACCTTGACCAGTTGAATCACCCCGGGAGCCAGTTCGTCGCCGCGCCGGATCTTCTCCTGCTCGCGTTCCAGCTGGTTCTCGATTTCCCGGATGTTCTTGGCCGAAGCCTGGATCACCTTCCGGACCTGTTCGTTCAGGGCCGCGTTGACCACCCACCGCTCACTCTGGATGACCCGGTCGAATTCGAGTTCCGCCAGCCGGCTGTCCGTGTATTTCCGCTTGGCCGGGACAACGACTTCGTCCGTCTCGCCGTCCCGCAGCTCGACGCACACCTTGCCCCTGAGCAGTTCCTTGAGCTTGTCGTTGCGCGTCTCCTTGACCTGGTCGATGCGCTGCTGGTAGTCGCGCTCCAGCTCGCGCAGGGTCTCCCGTTCCTTCTCGCGGGCGACGCTGTCGCTGTCCTTGCGGCTGTAGAGGCGGGTATCGATGACGATGCCCTGCATGCCCGGAGGCGCCTTCAAGGAGGCGTCCCGCACGTCGCCGGCCTTCTCGCCGAAGATGGCGCGCAGCAGGCGCTCCTCCGGAGACAGCTCCCGTTCGCCCTTCGGGGTCACCTTGCCCACGAGGATGTCGCCGGGCCCCACTTCGGCGCCGATCCGGATAATGCCGGATTCATCCAGGTTGCGGACGGCGTCCTCGCTCACGTTGGGAATCTCGCAGGTAAACTCCTCGGTGCCCACTTTCGTCTCGCGGGCGGGAAGCTCGAATTCGGTGATGTGGATGGAAGAGAAGATATCCTGCTTGACCAGTCTTTCGCTGACGACGATGGCGTCTTCGAAATTGTATCCTTCCCAGGACATGAAGGCGGTCAGCACGTTGCGGCCCAGGGCGAGTTCACCCTGGTCCGTGGCCGGCCCGTCGGCGAGCACCTGCCCCGCTTCCACGCGGGCGCCGGTCTGCACGATCGGCTTCTGGTTGATGCAGGTCTCCTGGTTGGATTTCTTGAACTTGGTCAGCGGATACACGTCGGGCGGCGTGTCGAAGAGATCGGAATCATCGGTCTCGTCCGGCGTCACCGTGATCATGTCGGCCGAGACCTGCGTCACGGTCCCGCTCTGCCTGGCGACCACCACCGCGCCGGAATCCACGGCGACCTTCCGCTCCATGCCTGTGCCCACGAGGGGCGCCTCGGTGCGCAGGAGGGGTACCGCCTGCCGCTGCATGTTGGATCCCATGAGGGCCCGGTTGGCGTCGTCGTGTTCCAGGAAGGGGATCAGGGCCGCGGACACGCCGAGGATCTGCTTGGGCGAAACATCCATGTAGTCGACCTCGGCGGGTTCGACCAGCTTGATGTCGCCCTTGTTGCGCGTGGGAATGCGGCCGACGATGCGTCCTTCGTCGTCCAGCGAAATCGCCGCCTGGGCGATCATGTAGTCCTCTTCCTGATCGGCCGACAGGTAGTCGATCTTCTCGGTGATCCGGCCCTTCTCCACCCGGCGGTAAGGCGTCTCGATGAAGCCGAACCGGTTGATCCTGCCGTAGGTGCCCATGTAGGCGATCAGGCCGATGTTCGGACCTTCCGGCGTCTCGATGGGACAGATGCGCCCGTAGTGGGTATGGTGCACGTCGCGGACCTCGAAGCTGGCGTGCGACCGGTCCAGGCCGCCCGGGCCGAGCGAACTGAGCCTGCGCTTGTGCGTCAGTTCGGCCAGGGGGTTGGTCTGCTCCATGAACTGCGACAGCTGGCTGCTGCCGAAGAACGCCGCGATCACCGAAGAGACCGTCCGGGCGTTCACCAGGTCCTGGGGCGTGATCGAGTCGGCGTCGTGGAGGCTGATCCGGTCACGGATGGTCCGGGACATGCGGGTCAGTCCGGTATTGAACTGCTGGGCGAGGAGTTCGCCCACGGACCGCGTCCGCCGGTTGCCCAGATGGTCAATGTCGTCCGTGACGCCTTCGCCCCGGCGCAGTTTCAGCAGGTAGTCGATGATGGCGATGAAGTCGTTCGACGTCAGGATGGTCGTATCGATGGGCACATCCAGGTTCAGGCGCTTGTTGAGCCGGTGGCGCCCGACGGCCGCCAGGTTGTACCGCTTCTGGTTGAAGAACATGCGGTCCATCAGGGCCTGGGCCGTTTCCAGGTTGGGCGGATCGCCCGGCCGCAGCAGGCTGTACATCTTGGAAAGCGCCTCTTCCGACGTGGCGGTCGTGTCCTTCTTGAAGGTATTGGCCAGGACATCCGGCTCCCGGGTCGGGTCCATCCGGACGATCTTGACCTTGCCCGGGTGGCCGTTCCCTTCGGCCAGACGTTCCGCCAGCGCTTCCGTCAGCGGTTCGCCGCTCTCGGCAATCACCTCGTCGGTCTTCTTGTCGACCACCTTTGCGCCGATGCTCCGGCCGACGAGATCGCCGGTCTTGTTGGCCCGGACGTCGTCGAACTCATAGAACAACTGGTAGATATCTTCGTTGCTTTCGTAGCCCAGGGCCCGCAGCAGCAGCGTCACGGGAAACTTCCGCTTCCGGTCGATGTGCACGAAGAGCACGTCGTTCACGTCCAGGCTGAACTCCAGCCAGGTGCCGTGCTCGGGAATGATCCGGGCGGAATAAAGCTGCTTGCCGTTGGGGTGGGTCTCTTCGGAAAAGAACACACCGTAGGAACGCTGCAACTGGGATACGATGACCCGTTCGGCGCCGTTGATGATGAAGGTGCCCTTCTCCGTGATCAGGGGGAGTTCGCCGAGGAAGACGGTCTGCTCGATGATGTCCTTGACCTTCTTGTTTTCGGCTTTTGCGTTTTTACTGTCGGCCGTTGATTTTTTGCCGTCCCCCTCCTCGCGGATCACCAGGCGCAGCCGCGCCTTCAGGGGGATCGCGTAGGTCATGCCCCGTTCCTGGCACTCGAGCACGGTGTACTTGGGCTCTCCGAGCATGTACTCGATGAACTCGAGCGAGAAGTGCTCGTGGATGTCCGTGATGGGGAAAATGTCGAGGAAAACAGCCTGCAGGCCCTGGTTCCGGCGCTCGGAAACGGGCACGTCGGCCTGCAGAAACGCGTTGAAGGAATCTATCTGGACCGCCAGAAGATTCGGCATTTCGATGATGGAGGGCAGTTTGGAATAATCGTGGCGTGTGATCTGGGTATCATCCATCGGCTGACCACTTCCTTTCGGCAGGTAGGTGAATAGTACCCGCGGACGCAAGGCAACGACCCCGTGCGCGTGACGGGATCGCCGCACATGCCGCGCGGACCCGGTCCTGACTTACCTTCCCGCCTATTTGAGTTCGACTGTTCCGCCCGCTTCTTCGATCTGCTTCTGAATGTCGTCGGCTTCTTCTTTCGGGACACCCTCCTTGAGTGCGCCGGGAACGCCGTCAACCAGTGCCTTGGCCTCTTTCAGTCCCAGGCCCGTAATCGCGCGCACGACCTTGATGACCTGGATCTTCTTGTCGCCGAAACCGGTCAGCACGACGTCGAAGGCGTCTTTTTCCTCCTCCTCCGGCGCGGCCGCGTCTGCGGCGCCGGGTGCGGCGACAGCCACCGTCGCCGCGGCTGAAACACCGAATTTGTCTTCGAGCGTCTTCACGAGATCATTCAATTCCAGCACTGTCAGCTGTTCAATCTGATCTACGATATCGGACACGGCCATGATGCTTACCTCCATTGGATTTAAGGGATACTGCCGTTGTTGTTCTTGTTCTTCTGCTCAACTCTCCTGCGAAGCCTTCTGCTGCGAAACGGCCGACAGGGTGCGGACCAGGCCGCTCAGCACGCCGGACAACGTGAACACCAGGCCGTTGATCGGCGCGGCGATGCCGCTCACCGTCTTGGCCAGCAGTTCGTCTCTGCCGGGCAGCTTTGAAAGTGTCACAGCCTGCGCGGCGTCGATGATCTCGCCGGTCAGGAACCCGCCCTTGATGCGGGGGCGTTCTTCGTGGTCTTTGCCGAAATCGATGAGGATCTTCGCCGGGGCCACCGGGTCGGCCGACAGGACGAGCGCCGTCGGTCCGTCCAGGGTCTCGCCCAGGTCGGGCAGGCCCGCGTCCGCGACGGCGAGGCGCGTCAGCGTGTTCTTGATGACGCGGCATTCCACGGACTCCGCCCGCAGCCGGCTTCGAAGTTCGGTTACCTCGCCGACGTCCAGGCCGGTGAGGTCCGTCAGGTACACGCTTTCGGTTTCCTTCAATCGCGTCGACAGATCCTGGACGATCTGCTCTTTAACGGCACGCGGCTGGGGCATGGTGTCGAGACTCCTTTGATTTCAACGGCTTCCGGGCTGTCAACGGCTTCCGGGCCGTGGATGCGTCTACGCCTCGCGGGCCGCCGCCTGGCGGTCGACCTGTACGCCGGGTCCCATGGCGGAGGAGACGGTAAGACGCCTGATGTATTGCCCTTTGGCGGATGCAGGCTTCGCCCGCATGACCGCGTCGATGAACGTCGAGGCGTTCTCCGTCAGCTGCTCCACGGAGAAGGACACCTTGCCCACGGGACCGTGCAGGTTGCCGTTGCGGTCCACACGGTATTCGATCCGGCCCGCCTTGACTTCCCGGACCGCGGGACCGACGTCGAAGGTCACGGTACCGCTCTTCGGGTTGGGCATGAGGCCCCTCGGACCCAGTACGCGGCCCAGCTTGCCGACGTCACGCATGATATCGGGCGTGGCGATCACGACGTCGAAATCGGTCCAGCCCTTCTCGATCTGCTCGATGTAGTCGTCGGCGCCGACGTAGTCCGCGCCGGCCTCCTGGGCGTCCTTCTGCGCTTCGCCCCGGGTCAGCACGAGTACCCTGGTTTCCTTCCCCGTTCCGTGGGGCAGCGCGATGGCGCCCCGTACCATCTGGTCCGCGTGGCGGGGATCCACGTTCAGCCGCATGGCCACGTCGACGGTCTCGTCGAATTTCGTCTTCGAGGTTTCCTTGACGATCGTCAACGCGTCCTCGAGGGGATAGTCCTTCCCCGCTTCCACTTTCTCCCTGGCGGCCAGGTAGCGCCTGCCTCTTTTCATGGCCCATCTCCTTGCGACTTGCCTCGGTTAGCCTTCCACCTCGATGCCCATGCTGCGGGCCGTGCCTTCGATCATGCGCATGGCCGCTTCCGTATCCGCGGCGTTCAGGTCCGGCTTCTTGAGCTCGGCGATCTGCCTCACCTGGTCCCGCGTTACCTTGCCGACCTTCTCGCGGTTGGGTTCGCCCGATGCCTTCGCCAGTCCAGCCTCGCGCTTGAGTAGCACCGCGGCCGGGGGCGTCTTCGTGATGAAAGAAAAACTGCGGTCGGCGTACACCGTGATCACGACCGGTATGATCAGCCCCATCTGGTCATTGGTCTTCGCGTTGAAGACCTTGCAGAACTCCATGGGATTGACGCCGTGCTGGCCGAGGGCCGATCCCACCGGCGGCGCCGGATTCGCCTGCCCGGCCGGTACCTGGAGCTTGATCACCGTAGTTATCTTCTTTGCCACAGCACCCTCCTACGTGACGTGGGAGACCTGGAGGAAATCGAGTTCCACCGGGGTCGCGCGTCCGAAAATGCTCACCATGACCTTCAGTTTCTGCCGGTCCGGATGTATCGCTTCCACCACGCCGGTGAAATCGGTGAACGGTCCGTCCGTCACCTTGACCTGGTCGCCGGTCCGGTAAGGGATCTCCACGCCTTCTCCCTTTTCCTTGGAAGGCTCGTCCCGGTGCAGTATGCGGTTCAGCTCATTTTCCCGCAGGGGCTGCGGCCGGGGCCCGCTCCCGACGAAATGGGTAACGCCAGGCGCGTTGGTTACCAGGTGCCAGGAATCACGGTCCATCTCCATTTCCACGAGGACGTAGCTCGGGAAAAGCTTGCGTATGGTAGACGTCTTCTTCCCCTGCTTCATCTCTACGATTTCTTCGGTAGGGATGAGGATCTCGCCGATCTTCTCTTCCAACCCTTCCCGGACCTTGAGTTTCTCCAGGTGGGTCTTCACCTTGTTCTCGTGACCCGAGTAGGTATGAATCACGTACCAGCGCTTGTCCATTGATCACCTCATCATAGGTCGCTACGCGTCAGGCCCCGAGCAGACGGCTCAGTATGATGGACAGGATGAAGTCGATCACGCCGGTGAAGGCGGCCAGGATGAGCGTGATGATGATGACCACGGTCGTCGAACCGATCAGTTCGTTCCGGCTCGGCCAGCTCACCTTGGAGAGCTCCGTCCTCACTTCCCTCAGAAAGTCCACCGTTCGTTCGTACATGATCCCTGCTTCGTGCGGTTGCGCCGGCCCGGGCCGTTCCTTCCCGCGTGCCCGCGCGCATGTGCGTACCGCATAAAAAGGCAGGCCGGAACCGTGTTTTCCGCTCAGTTCGCGTCGCCGGCCTGCGGTTATGCGCGTCTTCTATGTCAAGTTCATCCAGACCAGCCGGGGGGCGGCGCTTCGGCCGCTCCGTCCGGTGTCCTGTCTATACCTGCCGTACTACTCGATGACTTCGGTGACGACGCCCGCGCCGACGGTCCTGCCGCCTTCGCGTATGGCGAAGCGCAGTTCCCGGTCCATGGCGATGGGCTGCATGAGATTGACTTCCATGTCGACGTTGTCCCCGGGCATGACCATCTCCACGCCGGAGGGCAGTGCGACCGACCCGGTGACGTCGGTGGTGCGGAAGTAGAACTGGGGCCGGTAGTTGTTGAAGAAGGGGGTATGCCTTCCGCCTTCCTCCTGCTTGAGGACGTAGACCTGGGCCTTGAACTTGGTATGGGGCGTGATGGACCCGGGCTTGGCCACGACCTGGCCGCGCTCTAAGGATTCCTTGTCCACGCCGCGCAGGAGCAGTCCCACGTTGTCGCCGGCCCGCGCGTCGTCGAGGAACTTTCTGAACATCTCGATGTCGGTGACGACGGTCTTGCGGGTATCCTTGATGCCGATGATCTCCACCTCGTCGTTCTTGTTGATGACGCCGCTCTCCACGCGCCCGGTGCCGACGGTGCCCCTGCCGGTGATGGAGAAGACGTCCTCCACGGGCATGAGAAAGGGCCGGTCCTCGTCACGTACCGGGGTGGGGATGTACTCGTCGACGGTGTCCATGAGCTCGGTGATGGCCGTGGTGGCCTCCGAACCGGCCTCGCCTTCCATGGCCTGCAGGGCGCTGCCCCGGATCACGGGGATGTCGTCGCCCGGGAAGTCGTAGGAGGAGAGCAGTTCCCTGACCTCGAGCTCCACGAGTTCGAGCAGCTCCTCGTCGTCGACCTGGTCGCACTTGTTCAGAAAGACGACGATGGCGGGCACGTTGACCTGCCTGGCCAGGAGGATGTGCTCCCGGGTCTGGGGCATGGGCCCGTCGGCGGCGGAGACCACGAGGATGGCGCCGTCCATCTGGGCCGCTCCGGTGATCATGTTCTTGATGTAGTCGGCGTGTCCGGGACAGTCCACGTGGGCGTAGTGCCTGTTGGCGGTCTCGTACTCGGCGTGGTGCACGTTGATGGTGACGCCGCGCTCCTTCTCTTCGGGGGCGTTGTCGATCTGGTCGTAATCCTGGAACTCGGCCAGCCCCTGCTCGGCCAGGACCTTGGTGATCGCCGCCGTGAGGGTCGTCTTGCCGTGGTCCACGTGACCGATCGTGCCGATGTTCACGTGGGGCTTGGTACGCTCGAATCTTTCCTTCGACATGGAGTCTTTCTCCTGAACCGGCTGGGTTAACGAAACGTAAACGTCTTCTAAGTCAGCACCGAAGCCCTCGGCCGGACTTGAACCGGCGACCTACACCTTACCATGGTGTTGCTCTACCAACTGAGCTACAAGGGCGCTTTCGTTCAAGGTTCAGATAAGTTTTTACAGTTCTGCGGTAAAAACCTTCAGATATTCCGAACCTCGGACTCGGGACCTTTAGAGCGGGAAACGGGACTCGAACCCGCGACCCTCAGCTTGGAAGGCTGATGCTCTAGCCAACTGAGCTATTCCCGCCGGTCTTCGTTCTGAAGCTGCTGGTCAGCCTGGCCAGCCGGACCCCTTAGCGAAACATGGGGAGGGCAGGATTCGAACCTGCGAAGGCTGAGCCAACGGATTTACAGTCCGTCCCATTTGACCGCTCTGGAACCTCCCCTGGCTGCCTGAAAGCCACCACTCGGATTCGAACCGAGAACCTACTGATTACAAATCAGCCGCTCTGCCATTGGAGCTATGGTGGCCATTATAATCAGTACGGATCCGCATCTTGAGCAGCTCAAGAACACAGACAGGTAAATATAATCAACATCCCTGCCAATGTCAAGGGTGTAAGTAAAATTAAATGGAGACGGGGCCGGGCTACCGCCGAAGGCGGATGTGGAGTTCCCGGAGCTGTTTTTCGCTGACCTCCCCGGGCGCGCCCATGAGCAGGTCCTGGGCGTTCTGGTTCAGGGGGAAGGCGATGACCTCCCGGAGATTGGTCTCGTCGGTGAGGAGCATGACGATGCGGTCGATGCCCGGAGCGATGCCGCCGTGGGGAGGCGCGCCGTACTTCAGCGCGCTGATCATCCCGCCGAACTCCGCGTCGACCTCGCCGGCCGAATAACCGGCGATTTCGAAGGCCCGGTACATGATGTCGGGCCGGTGGTTCCGGATGGCGCCGCTGGACAGCTCCGTTCCGTTGCAGACGATGTCGTACTGGTAGGCCAGGACCTCGAGGGGCGGCGTGGTCTCCAGGGCTTCGAGGCCGCCCTGGGGCATGGAGAATGGATTATGGGAGAAGATCACCTTGCCCGATTCGGCGTCGTGCTCGTACATGGGGAAATCGACGATCCAGCAGAAGCGGTAGGCGCCCGGTTCCCGCAGGTCGAGCAGGTCGGCGAAATGCAGCCGGAGCCGGCCCGCCACGTCGACGGCCCGTTCCTCCGTGTCGGCCACGAAGAACCACGAGGCCCCCGTTTCGGGTTCGATGACTGATTTCAGCCGTTCCAGGGTCGGCCCGTCCAGCACGCGGGCGATGGAACCCTTTACCCCGTCCTCGGTGAAGGAGATGTACGCCGCGCCCCGTCCCCCGAAATCCTCTTTCACGGTCCGGTCCAGGTTGTCGAAGAAACTGCGGGACCGGTCGGCCACGCCCGGGACGGCCAGGACCCGGACGCCGCCGCCCTTCTCGACGATCTGGCGGAAGGCGTTGAATTCCGACGTCCGGAAGGCCTCGGTGACGTCCTCGATCTCCAGGCCGAACCGGAGGTCGGGCTTGTCGGTCCCGTAGCGGAGCATCGCGTCGCGGTAGGGGATGCGCGGGAAGGGCGGGGCGGTGACGTCCCAGTCGCTGAACTCGGTGAACAGGCCGTAAAACAGGGTCTCCAGCGCTTCGAAGACGTCGTCCTGCTCGACGAAGGACATCTCCACGTCCAGCTGGTAGAACTCGCCCGGCGATCGGTCGGCCCGGGCGTCTTCATCCCGGAAGCACGGGGCGATCTGGAAGTACCGGTCGAACCCCGAGATCATCAGAAGCTGCTTGAACTGCTGCGGCGCCTGGGGCAGGGCGTAGAACTTTCCGGGATGCACGCGGCTCGGGACCAGGTAGTCCCGCGCGCCCTCGGGCGAACTGCTGGTGAGGATGGGCGTGTTGAACTCGTTGAAACCCATTTCCGTCATGCGGCGCCGAATGCTCGCGATGATGCGCGACCGCATGATGATGTTGTGGTGCAGCCGCTCCCTGCGCAGGTCCAGCATGCGGTAGGTCAGCCGGGTGGCCTCCGGGTATTCCCGCTCGTCGGCGACCGACAGGGGCAGGGCATCCGCGGCGCTGAGCACCGTCATGGAATCGGCCTTCACCTCGATGTGCCCGGTGGGCAGGTTGGGGTTGATCGCATCCTCCGCCCGCAGGATCACCTCGCCGGTAAAGGTGGCGACGCTCTCCGAACGCAGGTCTCCCGCCTCCTCGTGGAATCCGCTTTCCGGTGTGATGACGACCTGCGTAACCCCGTAGTGGTCTCTCAGGTCGATGAAGAGCAGGCCGCCGTGGTCCCGCTTGCGGTGCACCCAGCCGGCGATCCGCACCCGCGTTCCATCGTCGGTCTGCCGCAATTCACCGCAGGTGTGCGTCCTGTACGGGTGGTCTTTCATTTTATTCCCTTTCTTCCCTTTCCGGTTGAACCGCGACTCGGGTCGGTGCGTTACGCGGGCCGGCCGGACCGCTCCACGCCCAGGTCGGCCAGGAGGTCCAGCGTGTTCCGCATGCAGATCCTGGAGGCTGCTTCACCGGCCTCCGAAAACTGTTTTCCACCAGGCAATTCAAGCAGGGTCTGTTCGATCTGCTCCGGTCCGATGCGCCAATGGGTCTCGAGTGACACGCAACCCTCGTAGTCCTGCTCGACCAGGTCGGCGAACTGACCGCGGTAGTCTATTTCGCCTTCGCACATGGGAACATTGACATACCCCCCGTCCGTGCCCCTGGCACCATCCTTGATGTGCATGTGATACATGTCCGTCCGGATGTGATCGTAGCCGTCGGGATAAGGTGCGTGACCGTCGTCGTCGAACAGTTCGTTGCAGGGATCCCAGAGGGGTTTGACGACCGGTGTATCCAGGACGTCGATCAAACGCCGGGTTTCCGCGCCGGTGCCGATCATGGTGGACATTTCGTTTTCCAGTCCCAGCACGACGCCCTCGCCCTCGGCGATCCGGACAGGTTCGTGGTACCGGTCGACAATTCGGTCCCAGAAATGGTCGAGGGGATCCTGTTTCCAGAAGGCGAAGACGCGGACCAGCGGCGTGTCCAGTCCCCGGGCGACCCGTATGCTCCTGCGTAGGATATCGAGATGTTCGCTACAGGAGGCGTCGTCGTCTATGTCGCACTTGTAGAATGGTGGCGCCACTCCGATGACCGCCAGTCCGGCTTCACCGGTCCGGTCCCTGATCCGGGCGATCTCATCGTCGTCAAGATCCTGGGGCGGCTTGTCCCAGATCGATCGGATCTCGATCCCGTCCAGGTTGAAATCACGGGCGAATGCGATGACCCTGTCCAGGTCCTGGGACACTTCGTCGGTGATTACGGCGATCGTGAACATGGGGCTGGTTGCCTCCCTGGCGCGTCTCTTCCTACGCGCGTTTTTTTACGCTTTGTGCCCGGCCATGGATTCGGCGAACCGGAAGATCGACGACTCCTGGTCGAAGGTCTCCACCGAACCGGGCCGGCTGTTTCTGATTTCCGCTATGGCGGCTTCGGGCGTGGATCCCCGCCAGACGAGATACCCGGCCAGCACGGTTCCGGTGCGGCCTATGCCCGCCATGCAGTGCACCACCACGCCGCCCTGTTCCACATGCTCATCGATAAACTCAACAGCCCGGAGGATCTGTTCCGGAGAAGGCGCCGTCATGTCCTCCACGGGAATGTGCAGACTGTGGATCCCGCAGTGGTCCAGTGTCCCTTCGTGGAGCGGTTCGCGCGTCAGGGACACCACGGTGCGCACGCCCTGTTCCTTCAGGCGCATCAGGTCCTGCACCAGTGCGGGGTCCGCCGCAGCGCCCGCGCGACCTCGAAGGGCGCCCGTCGGCAGGGCCATGCCGGCCAGCCGACGGGGTATGATCCAGGTGAAGTTTCTAAGCATCCTCTACTCACGGTGTTACTTTGCTCACGGGGTCACTTCCCTGAGATGTCCTCGAACTTGCCTTCCTCGATATTCCTCGGATCGATGGTCGTCTTCGGCTTCTTCGGCGTCCGGGACCGGGGTTCGGGCGCCGGACGGGCCGGCCGGGGGGGACGCATGACCATGGCGGCCAGGAAACGAAGGACCTGCTGGATCAGGATCCCCGCCAGGAATCTCATTACGAACCGGAGAATGTAGGTCAGCATGGCGCTATCCGCTGCAGGAGGGTTGCATCACTTCTTCCACCCGTGCGCGCGCTTCCTCCTGCACTTCGTCGGGCGTGCGCGCGCCGTCGATGATCCGGATGTGGTCCAGGGCGCTTCTACGCCGCGCCAGTTCCAGGTAGTTTTCGCGGATGGCGCGGAGCGTTTCGAGATCTTCGAACAGTTCGGTATCCGGCCGCGCCCGGCGTATGCGGTCCATGCAGACTTCGGCGGGCGCGTCGATCAGCAGGGTCAGGTGGGGGTGGATCGCCCGGGCGTTGATCGACTCGATCCAGTCCAGCTCGCCGGGCATCTCCCGCCACTGGTAGGCGAAGGACGAGAGGAAATACCGGTCGCACAGCACGGGGATTCCGCGGTGTATGTGGGATTCGATTTCCGATTTGACGTGGTCGATCCGATCGGCCGCGAACAGCAGCGCGTGACAAATGCCGTCGAGCTCCACCCGGCGCTGAAGGGCGTCCTTCAACAGTCTTCCGATGGGGCGGTTCGTGGGTTCCCCCGTGGTATGGACCGGACCGCCGTAACGGGTTTCCATCCACCGCCTGAGCCGCTTCAACTGGGTCGTCTTGCCCGCCCCGTCGATCCCTTCGATCACGATGAACGGCGCGGTGGCCTCCCCGGCGTCGCCGCGGACCTCCTTCCCCATCATGAATACCCCCATGGGCGGAGCAGGTCCCGCCATCCACGCGCTTCCTCCAGGACGCCGGCCTCCCTCTGTTCATATCGTTTCAGGATTTCCCTCAGCCCGGTGCTGAACAGGACGCCGATGGCGCCGAGCCCCAGAAAGAGCAGCCCGATGCCGCTGGCCAGGCTGAAGGCCATGACGAGGGAACCGGCCGCCAAAAGCGCGAAGGAACGCCGCGGGTTGTCCACGACCAGGTATACGCCCGTCCGGACGATCTGCCTGACCGGTGCTTGCTCGCGCAGCATGAGGGGCAGCGCGTATACGGCCGTCATGCAGACGAAGACGATCAGCCACATCATCACGCCGCTCAGTATCGCCCCCGTCCATGGCCAGTCTTCCATGAGCCGCACGTAGAAAAGCACGTTGGCCGCGAGGAGGATCAGGACGCCCGCGTACAGGCCGCAGATCAGAAAGCTCCGGCGCAGGTCCCCGCGGGTGTGGGCGAAGAAGTCCCCGATGCCCGTTTCTTCGTAGGCCGCGATGCGTCCGGTGACCCGGAACAGTCCGGCGAAGGCGAGGGGAAGGGTTACCAGCGGCAGGGCAAGCAGCAACCAGAGGATGTTGATCACGATCAGCGTTCCCAGGTAATCATAGGTATTCCAGAACCACTTCCTGAACAGACCGGGTTCCCTGTCCTGCATATTCGGCGCACCCCGATTCCAACGGCCGACTCGGACGCTCTACAACGCCAGCATGGTACAGGCTGCCCCTCGAATTCGCAACTGTTTTCTTGTTGAGAAAAAACCTTGACTTCGCCGCCGTACCGCGCTATAATGCCGCATTCGACATAAGGCAGCCGAACGGTTTTCACATCGAGCAATGGACTGAAATGACAGCCGCAAGTTCGTCCCGGTCATCCCGATTCTACGCTTGGCGGAAGCAGAGCGATCTGTTTACCTGGTGGCCTTTTTATGGGACGAGGCGGCATGTCATGCGAAGCGGCGCCTGATTGAAGTAGATTCATCCTTCGTTGATTTGACCGGCCTCTACCCTCACAAGGTAGCGGCCTTTTTTGTTTTATGGGGTGAATCGAATACGGGCCGCTAAAGGGTTGGGGATACTACAGCAACGGTTCACCGGGAGCGGGACAGGACCATGCGTGTTACCCATATACACCTGGAAGCCATTGAGTACCAGACCGGGGGCGGCCTGGCCGTCAAGCGGTACGCCGAGCATCTTTCCCCGGACGAAGCCATTGAACCCGTAATCGACGCGCTCGATGCCCGCCTGGGCGCCCTGTTCGCGTCCGGTTACGAGTATCCCGGAAGGTATACCCGGTGGGACATGGGGTTCTTCGATCCGCCGATCCGGCTCGAAACCCGGGAGAACGCCTTTCGTATCGAGGCCCTGAACGCCCGGGGCAGGGTGTTGCTGCCGGCGATCCTCGCGCAGGTCGAAGGTCTGCGGGCCACGCGTACCGTTGCCCTTCACGAAGACCGCGTCTCCGGCGAGGTGCATCCGCCCGACGGATATTTCCCGGAAGAGCAGCGCAGCCGGCAACCCTCCGTTTTCTCGATCCTGCGGGGGATCATCGATCTCTTCTCCTGCCCGGATGAGCATCATCTCGGCCTCTACGGCGCCTTCGGCTACGACCTGGCCTTCCAGTTCGAACCCATGGACTACCGGCTGAGCCGCCCTGCGGACCAGCGCGACCTGGTGCTCTACCTGCCCGACCGGTTGGTGACGGTCGATCACAACCGCGAGGTGGCCGTCCGGTACGACTACGAATTCGATACGGGCGGCGGGTCTACCCAGGGCCTGCCCAGGGAAGGCGCAGTCCAGCCCTACCGCGGAGGTCGCGTCGCGACCGGCAGAGAGTACGAGAAGGGCGAGTATGGGGATGTCGTGCGACAGGCGCACGAATACTTCAGGAAAGGCGATCTGTTCGAGGTCGTCCCCAGCCAGACCTTCTACGAATCATGCCCCGATCCGCCCTCCGAGGTTTTCCGGCGCCTCAGGGAACGAAACCCCGCGCCGTACGCCACGCTCATCAACCTGGGACAGCGGGAATACCTGGTCGGTGCTTCGCCCGAGATGTTCGTCCGGGGCGAAGGGATCCGCATCGAGACCTGTCCCATCGCCGGCACGGTCAGCCGGGGGAACGACGCGCTAAGCGACGCCGACCAGATTCTCAAGCTGCTGAGTTCGGAGAAAGGGGACTCGGAACTGACCATGTGCACGGACGTGGACCGGAACGACAAGTCACGGATCTGCGTGCCCGGAAGCGTCCGTGTCATCGGCCGGCGGCAGATCGAGATGTACTCGCGGGTTATTCACACGGTCGACCACGTGGAAGGCATTCTGCGGCCGGAGTATGATGCGCTGGACGCCTTTCTTGCGCACACCTGGGCGGTCACCGTGACCGGCGCGCCGAAAATCTGGGCCATGCGGTTCATTGAAGAAAACGAACGGTCCTGCCGCTCGTGGTACGGAGGCGCGATCGGATTCCTCGGATTCGACGGAAACATGAACACGGGGCTTACCCTGAGGACCATACGCATCAAAGACGGGATCGCCGAAGTGAGGGCCGGGAGCACGCTGCTGATCGACTCCGATCCCGGGGACGAGGAGCGGGAGACGGAACTCAAGGCCATGGCGTTCATCGACGCGATCCGGCGCCCCCGAGGATCGGGCGGGGATTCGCAGCATACCGGTTCCGCGGAAAACTCGGGTGAGGGGAAACGGGTGTTTCTGGTCGACTACGAGGATTCTTTCGTGCATACGCTGGCCAACTACCTGCGGCAGACCGGCGCCGACGTCATGACGGTCCGGACGGGTATCTCGCGGTCCAGGCTGATGGAACTCATGGACGCCTACGACCCGGACCTGGTCTTTCTGTCGCCCGGTCCCGGCCAACCGTCGGATTTCGACGTGGAGCTGGCCATCGACGCGGCGCTGGAACGAGCGCTGCCCATCTTCGGCGTCTGCCTGGGGCTGCAGGGTATCGTCGAGTACTTCGGCGGCACCCTGGGCGTGCTGCCCTATCCCATGCACGGGAAGGCGTCGCGCGTGACCGTCCGGGCCGGGCAGGCCGGGCGGGCCGGGCGGGCTGGACAGGCCGGGACACTGTTCGAAGGGTTCCCCCGGTCCTTCACGGTAGGCCGCTATCACTCCCTGCACGCCGATCGCGATCGGCTGCCGCCGGAACTTACGGTCACGGCGGAGACCGAGGACGGCGTCGTCATGGCCATCGAACATCGCACGATGCCCGTGGCGGCGGTGCAGTTCCATCCCGAATCCATCATGACGCTCAAGGACGGGATCGGCATACGGCTCATCGACAACGTCTTCAGGAAGCTGGTCCGAGCGGCCGATGCGGTGGACGCGAGCCGGGAGGGCGGCTCATGAACCGGCCCATGAACCGGCGCGAAGTCATCCTGACGGGCATCAAACCAACGGGCAGTCCGCACCTCGGCAATTACATCGGCGCCATCCGGCCCGCGTTGGAACTCGCGCGGCAGTCGCCCGAAGCGCATGCCATGTATTTTCTGGCGGACTATCACGCCCTGACGCTCGTGAAGGACCCCGTGCGCTTCAGGGACCTGTGCCACGAACTCGCCGCGACCTGGATCGCCTGCGGGCTGGATCCCGAACGCCAGGTCTTCTACCGCCAGTCGGACGTGCCCGAGGTCTTCGAACTGTCCTGGATCCTGTCCTGTTCGACGTCGAAAGGCCTGATGAACCGCGCCCACGCGTACAAGGCGCAGGTGGACCGACACATGCAAGGCCACGTGCGAGGCGGCGGAGGCGCCGACGCCGGAGACGCGGACGCCGGGGACACAGACGCCGGGGACACAGACGCCAGGGACGCGGACGCCGGGGTGAACATGGGACTGTATTCCTATCCCATACTCATGGCGGCGGACATCCTGCTGTTCCAGGCGAAGTACGTTCCGGTGGGGCGGGACCAGGAACAGCACATCGAGATCGCCAGGGACATCGCCGCGCGTTTCAACCGGAGCTTCGGCGACGTGCTCACCCTGCCGCTGTACCTGTCCGATCCTTCAACGGCCGAAATACCCGGTACGGACGGCAGAAAGATGAGCAAGGCCTATAACAACACCATACCGCTTTTCGGGTCGCGCGAACAGTTGCGCAAGGCCATATTCGGGATCAGGACGGATTCGAGTCCGCCCGGCGCGCCCAAGGACCCCGGGACGTCGCTCGTATTCCAGATCTACAGGCAGTTCGCGGACGGGGACCGGACCGAGACGATGCGAAGCCGGCTGGTGCAGGGCCGGATTACCTGGAAAGCGGCCAAGGAAGAGTTGTTCGACCTCATCGATGGTTTACTGGAACGCCCCAGGGCGGTTTACGAGGAGTTGATGGCCGACCGGTCCCGCATCGACCGCTTGCTGGAAGCGGGTGCTTGCAACGCACGCGATCTGGCCCGCCCGACCATGGAGATCGTGCGGCAGGCGGTGGGGCGATAACGGCGTTCGTCCCCGCGACCGGGTTTCAAGCAACGCGAAGGAGACGGGGTTACATGATACAGCAAGCGATTGCGAAGGCAATTGAAGGAGCCTCGCTGACCGAAGCGGAAGCCGTGGAGGTCATGAACGGGATCATGTCGGGGGACGCCACGCCGGCGCAGATCGGCGCGTTCCTCGTCGCCTTCCGGTTGAAGGGCGAGACGATCGAGGAGGTCACCGGGTTCGCCAGGGTCATGCGCGCCAGGGCCACGCGGATCGACTGCAAGGCCTATCCCATCGTGGATACCTGCGGCACGGGCGGTGACGGAAAGCATACGTTCAACATCTCGACGGCGGCGGCTTTCGTCGCCGCGGCCGCGGGCGCGTTCATCGCCAAGCACGGCGGCCGCGCGGCTTCCAGCAAGGCGGGCAGCGCTGACGTGCTGACGGCCCTGGGCGTCCATATCGAATTGCCTCCGGAAAAGGTATCCGCCTGCATCGACGAGATCGGCATCGGGTTCATGTTCGCCCCGGCCCTCCACTCGGCCATGCGGTTCGCGAGCGGTCCGCGCCGGGAGCTCGGCGTGCGGACGGTGCTCAACCTGCTGGGACCGCTGACCAATCCGGCCGGGACCACGGCCCAGGTCATGGGCGTATACGACGCGGGCGTCATCCAGACCGCCGCCCACGTGCTGAATAACCTGGGGGCGGAGCGCGCTTTCGTGGTGCACAGCGCGGACGGGCTGGACGAGTTCACTACCACGGCGCCGACCCACGTGGCGGAGGCCCGGGACGGCGTCGTGAGGACCTATGACGTCGCGCCGGAAGATTTCGGCCTGCCGCGGGCGTCCATCGAGGACCTCAGAGGGGGCGAGGCGGAAGAGAATGCGGAGATCATCCGGTCCGTGCTGGCCGGGGAGTCCGGCCCCCGTCGGGACATCGTCCTGCTTAACGCCGCGGCGGCGATCGTGGCCGGCGGCGCCGCGGAGGACTTCGGCGAGGGCATCGAAAAGGCAGCCCGGGCCATCGACACCGGCGAGGCGCGGGAGAAACTCGACGCGCTGGTCCGCATGACCGTCGAATGACCCCCCGGACCCCGGGAAACGGGATGGGAAAGACACAAGAGCCATGAATATCCTGGATCGGATCGTAGCGCATAAGATCGAAGAGGTCGAAGACCGGAAGCGGCGCGTGCCCCTGCCCGAAGGCGAGCCCGTTCGCCGCCGCGACATCCGCCTCTTCGACCGCGCGCTGAAACAGGGAGACGGCATCGGGGTCATCGCCGAATTCAAGAAGGCCTCGCCGTCGAAAGGCGCGATCCGTCCCGACGCGGCGCCCACGGAGATCGGACCGGTCTACGCGGCCCACGGCGCTTCGGCCATATCGGTGTTGACGGACCGGCGGTTCTTCGAGGGCAGCGACGAGGACCTGGTGGTACTCCGGCGGTGCGTTCCCGTGCCCGTGCTGCGCAAGGAGTTCATCGTGGACGAGTACCAGGTCCACGAGACCGCGGCGCTGGGCGCGGACGCCATGCTGCTCATCGCGGCCATCCTGGACGACGACCGCCTGGCGGACCTGCAGCGGACCGCGGCGGCCTGCGGCCTGCACTGCCTGGTGGAAGTGCACGACGAGGGGGAACTGGACCGGGCCCTGGCGGCGGGCAGCCGCATCATCGGCATCAACAACCGGGACCTGACGGACTTCACCGTTTCGCTGGATACGTCGCTGCGTCTCCGTCCGCGCATCCCGCGGGGCATCGTGACCGTCAGCGAAAGCGGGATCCACGGGCGCGAGGACGTCCTAAGGCTGCAGGAGGCGGGATTCGACGCCGTACTCGTGGGCGAGTCCCTGATGGGGGCGGAGGAGATCGGCGGACAACTGGACGCCCTGCTGGGCCGGTCCACCGCGAAGGCGCAGCAGGGGATCCGAAGTCGAACGGCTACCCCGGGGGCAGGGCCATGAATACGGTCAGGATCAAGATCTGCGGCATCACGAACGAGGCGGACGCCGCGGCGGCCGTTCGCGCGGGCGCGGACGCGCTCGGGTTCATTTTCTATGGGGGCAGTCCCCGCTGCGTGGCGCCGGAACGGGCCGCGGAAATCGTGGCCGGACTGCCGCCCTTCGTCGTCCCGGTGGGCGTATTCGTGAACGCGGCGGCGGACGACGTCGACGGTATCTGCGAAGCCGCGGGAATCCGGGTCGTGCAGCTCCACGGGGACGAACCGCCGGGTTTCTGCGAAGCGCTGAAGCGACCGGTCATCAAGGCCTTCCGCGTCAGGGACGCATCGTGGAAATCCGATGCTGCGGCCTACCCCGTCGGCGCGGTACTGCTCGATACGTTCGCCGAAGACCGGTACGGCGGCACGGGGACCACCTTCGACTGGCGGCTCGTGGAAGACAGTCCCCACCGCGTCATCCTGAGCGGCGGGTTGAATCCGGACAACGTAGCCGAGGCCGTGCGCAGCGTGCAACCCTACGGCGTGGATACGGGCAGCGGCGTGGAACGGGAACCGGGCCGGAAGGACCACGGCAAGATCCGGGCTTTTGTGGAGGCGGCGAGGCGGCCTTTATGATCTCTACGCATGAAAACGGGCCCATCGGCCCCGCCATATCGGGTTCGACCCGCGTGGTCGGCGTATGCGGCCAGGGCATCGGGTATACGCTTTCGCCGGCCATGCACAACGCGGCCTTTCGCCATTGCGGACTGGACTACGTGTATGTAACCTTCGAAATCGCGGCCACCGAAGTGCGGCGGGCTGTCGACGGCATCCGGGGACTGGGGCTGGCGGGGGTCAACGTGACCAAGCCGCTCAAGACGGACGTGCTGCCCTACCTGGACGAGGTGTCCGAAGAGGCCCGCAGGATCGGTTCGGTCAACACCATCGCGAACCGGTCGGGCTGTCTCGCCGGCACGTCGACGGACGGCGCCGGACTGTTGCGGGCGCTCGGGGAAGAAGGCGTTGCCGTCGCAGGTTCGAGGATGTTGATCCTGGGCGCGGGCGGCGCGGCCCGTGCGGCCTGCGCCATGGCCCGCGGGCAGGGGGCCGCATCGATTACCATTGCCGCGCGCAACGCGGACCGGGCCCGGGACACGGCTTCGGTGGGTGGCGCGGAGGCGATCAAGCTGTCGCCATCAGATCTCGGCGCTGCGGTCCGTGAGGCCGACCTGGTGATCAACGCGATCCCGCGGGATCTGACGCTGGAAGGCGACTGGTTCACCAGCGGGCAGTTCGTCTACGACACGCGTTACGACCAGGCGGAGACCGGACTGATGCGAATCGCCCGGTCACGGGGCGCGGCGACCTCGAACGGCATCGGCATGTTGCTGTTCCAGGGCGCGGCGTCTTTTGAAATCTGGACCGGCCGCGCGGCGCCGGTCGAAGTGATGAAGAGCGCGTTGGAGGAACAGCTAAGGCGCAGGAAGGCCCGGGAGGAGTAGGCATGTTGCGATACCTGACCGCAGGCGAATCACACGGACCGGCCATATCGGCAATCCTCGAAGGCCTGCCCGCGGGGCTGCCGGTGGCCGCGGAAGACATCGACCGGGACCTGAAACGGCGCCAGGGCGGCTACGGACGGGGCCGGAGAATGCAGATCGAGACCGATACGATCGAGATCCGGGGCGGCGTGCGCCACGGCACGACCATGGGCGGACCGGTTTCTCTCGTCGTGCAGAACCGGGACTGGCAGAACTGGACGGACGTGATGGCGATCGAGGAGGCCGACGGCCCGGTAAGGCGGCGGGTGACCCGGCCCCGCCCCGGCCACGCCGATCTCGCGGGCGGACTGAAGTACGACCGCCGCGATTTGCGGGACATCCTGGAACGGGCGAGCGCGCGGGAGACGACCATGCGCGTCGCGGTCGGCGCGATCGCCCGGTCCCTCCTCGGGGCCTTCGGCATACGCGTGCTCAGCCACGTGGTGCGGATCGGGCAGGTGGACGCGGACGTGAGCGGCCTGTCGAACGATGAGATCATCGAACGGGCCGAAGCCTCGCCCGTGCGCTGCGCCGACGAAGACGCCGCACAGAAGATGATCGAGGAGATCGACCGGGCAAAGTCCCTCAAGGACACGATCGGCGGGGTCTTCGAGGTCAAGGTGCTGAACGCGCCGCCCGGCCTCGGCAGCCACGTGCAGTGGGACCGCAAGCTCGACGGCCGCCTGGCCCAGGCCGTCATGAGCATCCAGGCCGTGAAGGGCGTGGAGATCGGGCTGGGCTTCGGCGTGACCCGGGTCCTCGGTTCCGAGGTTCACGACGAGATCTTCTACGAAGGCGGACGGTTCTACCGCGAGACGAACCGGGCCGGCGGCGTAGAGGGCGGCATGACCGAAGGCGAGGAAATCGTCGTCCGCGGCGCGCTCAAGCCCATCGCGACGCTCATGCGTACGATCATGTCGGTGGACATCGAGACCAAGGAAGCCTTCGATTCCGCCAAGGAGCGGTCGGACGTGTGCACCGTGCCCGCCGCCGGCGTGATCGGCGAAGCAGTGGTGGCCTTCGTCGTCGCCGACGCCATGCAAGAAAAATTCGGGGGCGACAGCCTGGAGGAAATGCTGCGCAACTACCAGGGCTATATGGACCAGCTGGCGCGTTACTAGCGATGGAAACGGCACGGGCAAGAGGTGGACGGGAAGTGGCTGAACCTGGAAAACGGCAATCCGGCGGCATCGTCCTGATCGGCTTCATGGGCACGGGCAAGACGGCGGTGGGGTGGCGCCTCGCGCGCGCCCTGGGCGTGCCCTTCGTGGACACCGACGCGCTGATCGAGAAGAAGGCCGCGGCGCGTGTCCCCGAGATCTTCGAGCAGCGGGGGGAGACCGGTTTCCGGACGATCGAGAAGGCGGTCATCCGGGACCTCGCCGACGGGGTGCGCAGGGTGGTCGCCACCGGCGGCGGCGCGGTGCTCGATCCGGACAACTTCGCCGTGCTGCGGTCGCTGGGTCCGGTCATTCACCTGAAGGCGCCGGCAGAGACGGTCCTGGCGCGTACGCGCGGCGATTCAGGGACCAGGCCGCTCCTGGCCGGGGTAGACCCGCTGGAACGGATTCGGTCGCTCCAGCGCGAACGCGCACCGGTCTACGGCCGGGCAGACCTCGAAATCGACACGTCGCGGCATACGATCGAGGAAACGGTGGAGATGGTCAAGACCCTGGTAGAAAGTGAAGAACGCGTGATCCGGGTTGACCTCGGTCCCGACAGCTATGACATCGTGATCGGGCCCGATGTGCTCGACCGGCTGGGACCCCGGATGAAATCCTTCGATCTGACCGGTCGCGCGCTGGTCGTGACCCATCCGGGCATCGCGGAACGCTACGGAGGCCGGACGACAGACTCGCTGCGGTCGGCCGGGTTCGAACCGGACCTGGTCGAAGTGCCGGACGGCGAGGAGCAGAAGTCGCTTCCCTGGGCCGAAAAGCTCTATGACGCCATGCTGGCCCACCGGATGGACCGCCGTTCCCCCGTCATCGCGCTGGGCGGCGGGGTCATCGGAGACCTGGCCGGTTTCGCCGCGGCCACCTTCCTGCGCGGCGTCCCGTTCATCCAGGTCCCCACCTCGCTCCTCGCCCAGGTGGACGCCAGCGTGGGGGGCAAGGTGGCCGTGGACCACCGCCGCGGGAAGAACCTGATCGGCGCGTTCTACCAGCCCCTGCTCGTACTGGCCAGCCTGGACACGCTCGACAGTCTGCCGGACCGGGAACTGCGCGCGGGCATGGCGGAAGTGATCAAGTACGGCGTCATTGCAGACCCCGGCCTGTTCGCCTATATTGAGGGGCGCCTGGACGATATACAGAAGCGCGACCGCGGCGTACTGGCGCACCTCGTGGCGCGGTCCTGCGAGATCAAGGCGGAAGTGGTCGGCGGCGACGAGCGCGAACTGGGACGGCGGGCCATACTCAACTTCGGCCATACCATGGGCCACGCCATCGAGACGCAGACGGGCATGCTGCACGGCGAGGCCGTGGCCATCGGCATGGTCTACGCCGCCCGGGTCGCGGAGCGTATGAAAATGCTGGACGACGTAAGCGTCCGGCGGCTGATCGAACTGGTGCGGCGCACAGGGCTGCCCCACCGGTGCGACGGGCTGGACGTCCCGGCGACCATCGAGACCATGAAGCTCGACAAGAAGTCGGTGGGCGGCCGCCCGCGTTTCATCCTGCCCAACCGCATCGGCGAGGTGGCCGTCCGCGACGACGTGCCCGCCGAATACATCCGGTCCGTCCTTGCGACGGGGAACTAGAAGGGCGGCGCACCGGCGGCACACTGGCGCCGGATCGGCGAAACCATGATGAAATTACTCGTGTTGCACGGCCCGAACCTGAACATGCTGGGCGTCCGGGAGCCGGAAGTCTACGGTACGGATACGCTGGAGGACATCAACCGGTCCCTCGAGACAGCCGCGGGGGGGCGGGGGATCAAGATGCGCATCCGCCAGTCCAACCACGAGGGTGTGCTGGTGGACGAGATCCAGCAGGCCCTCGGCTGGGCCGACGGCATCCTGATCAATCCCGGCGCTTACACCCACACGAGCATCGCCCTGCGCGACGCCATCGTCGCCGTGGGCCTGCCCGTCGTGGAAGTCCACATGTCGGACATACACGCCCGGGAGAAGTTCCGGCATCATTCCTATATCGAGCCCGTGGCGCTCAGGCAGATCTGCGGACACGGAAGCGACAGCTACCGGCTGGGCCTGGAGGCCCTGATCGACCACCTCGGGAACGGGAGCGAATGATGACGGCGATCACGCTGCCCGACCAGCGCGGACACTTCGGCATATTCGGCGGCCGTTACGTTCCGGAGACATTGATGACGGCCCTGGACGAGCTGCTCGAAGTGTACGAGGCGGCGAAGAGGGACCCTGACTTCGAGGAGGAGTTCCGTTACTACCTCCGGGACTACGTGGGCCGTCCGTCCCCCCTCTACTACGCGGAGCGGTTGACGCAGGCCCTCGGCGGTGCGCGGATCTATCTCAAGCGGGAGGACCTGAACCACACGGGCGCCCACAAGATCAACAACACCATTGGCCAGATCCTGCTCACCCGGCGCATGAAGAAACCACGGGTCATCGCGGAGACCGGGGCGGGCCAGCACGGCGTGGCCACGGCCACCGTGGCCGCCCGCTTCGGCCTGGAATGCGACGTCTACATGGGTTCCGAGGATATGGCCCGCCAGGCGCTGAACGTCTTCCGCATGCGCCTGATGGGCAGCCGGGTCATCGCCGTCGACGCGGGCAGCCGCACGCTGAAGGACGCGCTGAACGAGGCCCTGCGCGACTGGGCGACCAACGTCCGCCATACCCATTACATCATCGGATCGGTGGCGGGCCCCCATCCCTTTCCCATGATGGTGCGTGATTTCCAGTCGGTCATCGGCCGGGAAGCGCGGGAGCAGGTCCTGGAGAAAGAAGGACGGCTCCCCGACGTGCTCGTCGCCTGTGTGGGGGGCGGCAGCAACGCCATCGGGCTCTTCCATCCCTTCCTCGACGACGGCGTCCGCCTGATCGGCGTGGAAGGCGCGGGACACGGGCTGGATACGGGGATGCACGCGGCCACGCTGGGCCTGGGTACGCCGGGTGTGCTGCACGGCGCCATGAGTTATACCGGCCAGGACGCGAACGGCCAGATCCAGGTGGCCCATTCCATCTCCGCGGGACTCGACTATCCCGGCGTGGGACCCGAGCACAGCTACCTGAAGGACTCCGGCCGAGCGGAGTACGTGAGCGTGACCGACGAAGAGGCGCTGGAGGCCTTCGAACTGCTCTCCAGGGTCGAAGGCATCATTCCGGCGCTCGAAAGCGCCCATGCCATTGCCCATATCGCCCGGATCGCCCCGGAAATGGACCGGGAGGGGGTCATCGTCGCCGGGCTGTCGGGCCGCGGGGACAAGGACGTCGAGCAGGTGGACGGGTTATTGGCCCGGAACGGTGAGCGCGCAGGAGACGCTGAATGAACCGGATCGAAGAGACCTTCGCATCGCTGAAGTCCGCGGGCCGCAAGGCGCTGATCCCCTATGTCATGGCGGGGGACCCGGACCTGGAAACGACGGCCGCGCTGGTCGTTGAACTGGACCGACGCGGGGCCGACCTGGTGGAACTGGGCGTGCCCTTCTCCGATCCCATCGCCGATGGCCCCACGATCCAGCGTGCCGCGCTTCGGGCGCTGACCGGGGGCACGACCCTGCGGTCCATCGTCGAGACGGTCGCTTCCATCCGGGAACATACCGGCATTCCGGTGGTACTGATGACCTACTACAACCCGGTGCTCGCGTACGGGATCGGGGACTTCTGCCGGGATGCCGCGCGTGCGGGGGTGGACGGGCTGATCGTGCCCGATCTCCCGCCGGAGGAAGGGGCCGATCTGTCCGACGCCTGCCTCCGGCACGGCCTCACCGTCGTCTTCCTGGTGGCGCCCACGAGCACTTCGGCGCGGATCGAACTGGTGAACCGCCATACCACGGGATTCGTCTACTGCGTCTCCCTGACGGGCGTCACGGGCGCGCGGGGGGAACTGGCGGAAGGGGTGGACGCGTTCATGGCACAGGTGCGGTCCCACACGGACCGGCCCCTCGGGCTGGGATTCGGCATCTCGTCACCGGATCAGGCCGGCGAGGCCGCGCGCCTGGCCGACGGGGTCATCGTGGGCAGCGCCATCATCAACGTGATGGAAGCGCACGCCGGCGAACCGGACATGCTCCGGTCCGTGGGCGAATACGTAGCTTCACTGAGGGCAGGCATGGACCGGGAAACGCCGGTGGCCGTGCAGGGGTAGTATCGCGAATGGGGCCGGGTAGGCGCCCGTACGCATGGAGCATTGCAATGATACAGGTTTCACGTCGAAAGGGAGATGCGTGTGGGCGTCCACGAGACCGGTCAGGTCTTCGCGGCGCCCACGTATTCACCTCCCCTTTCATGCGTTGATCGGGTAATATCCAGCGTTCACTGTCCCGGGAGGGATCATGGTCCGAGGCGTTCGCGGCGCGATAACCGTTGAGTCGAACACTTCCGAAGCCATTTGTGAGGCATCGCGTCGGTTGCTTACAACAATAGTCGAACGAAACCGCATCGAACTGGAACACATCATCAGCGTGTTTTTTTCGTCGACGAAAGATCTCGATGCGCAGACACCCGCCTACGGCGTGCGCCAGATGGGGTGGACCGCGATCCCGCTGTTCTGCACGCAGGAGATGGAGGTCCCCGGGAGTCTTCCCGGGTGCGTACGGGTGCTGGTTCATGTAAATACGGAAAAATCGCAGGATGAAATACGGCATGTCTACCTGGACGGTGCCGTCGTGCTCCGGCCGGACATTGCCGAGGGAGGCTGAAATGGTGGTTGTAATGAAACTTCATGCAACGGAAGACGAGAAGGAGCACGTCCGGGAGACGATCCGGGCCTTCGGCTGTAAACCACGGGACATCCAGGGCGACGAGATGTCCATCATCTGCGTGATCGGCAATACCCTGAGCCTATCGCCCGAACAGTTCGAGATCCTGGACGGGGTGGACCGCGTTCAGCGCATCCAGCGGCCCTACAAGCTGGTAAGCCGGGAGGTGCAGCCGCACAAGACCCGTTTCAAGGTGGGCGACGTGACGATTGGAGGCGACGGCATCACCATCATCGCCGGTCCCTGTTCCGTCGAATCCTACGACCAGTTCCTGGAGGCGGCGCAACACGCCCGGGCCGCGGGGGCCAACATCATACGCGGCGGCGCGTTCAAGCCCAGGACCTCGCCCTACAGCTTCCAGGGGCTCGGAGAGGAGGGCCTGAAGATCATGGCCCGGGTCAGCGAGGAAACGGGCCTGCCGACCATCTCGGAAGTGATGGAGCCCGAGATGGAACCCATGGTCTCGGAATACGTGGACATGCTGCAGATCGGCGCCCGGAACATGCAGAACTATCCGCTGCTGAACGTAGCGGGACGGAGCAGCAAGCCCGTCATGCTCAAGCGGGGCATGTCCGCCACGCTCGAGGAGATGCTCCTGGCGGCCGAGTACATCCTGGCGGCGGGGAACCACAACGTCGTCCTGTGCGAAAGGGGTATCCGGACCTTTGAGACCTGGACCCGGAACACGCTCGACATCTCCGCCGTGCCCGTGCTGCAGAAATACACCCATCTGCCCGTGTTCATCGACCCGAGCCACGGGACCGGCAATGCCGATTTCGTGGGGCCGGCCGCCCGGGCGGCCGTGGCGGTGGGTGCCGATGGACTCATGATCGAGATGCATCCGACGCCGGAGCGCGCGCTGTCCGACGGGGACCAGTCCCTGACTCCGGAAGCGCTGACCTCCCTGATCCCGGAACTGCAGGCGGTCGCGACGGCCGTCAACCGTACCATCGGCTGAGCTGGCCTATGCGTATCACCATTATCGGCGTGGGACTGCTGGGCGGTTCCTTCGGCATGGCGGTCCGGAAGGCGGGGGCGGCGGAACGCGTCGCGGGCGTCGACCTGGACCGGGCCGTACTGGACCGGGCCCTGGAGCGCGGCGCCATCGACGCGGGATACCTGGAAACGGCCGAAGGGGTGGAAGGGGCCGACCTGGTCGTCCTCGCTACGCCCGTGCGGTCCATCCTGGACATGTTGCCCGGCCTCGCGCCGCTGCTCGGTAGAGAGACCATCCTCCTGGACCTGGGCAGCACCAAGGAGGCCATCGTTTGCGCCGTCGCTAGCCAGGCCGGCATCAGGCGGTACGTCGGCGGGCACCCCATGGCGGGTACAGAGCACACCGGCATCGATCACGCCGATGACGGGCTGTTTCAGGACGCGACGTTCGCCCTGGTTCCGCCCCCCGGGGCGGATGAAGGCGCCCTCGACCTGCTCAAGGACCTGGTCCACCGGATCGGGGCGCGTCCCGCCGTCATTCCCGCCGAGCGCCACGACCGGATCGTCTCGGTCACCAGCCACCTGCCCTACCTGCTGTCCGTGGTGCTGGCGCTCGCCGCGGAGAAGACGGCGCGCGATGAAGAACGCCTGGGCGAGTTCGCCGCGTCGGGATTCCGGGACACGACCCGCCTGGCCGCGTCCACCGTGCAGGTGATGGCCGACATCTGCCTGACCAACGGGCGGCCCCTGCTGCGCGGCATCGAGGACGCCAGGCGGTTGCTCGACGACCTGGCGGCTCAGATCGAGGAGGGGCGCGAATCGGAACTGGTGGAGACGCTGACGAAGGCGAAGGAAAGCAGGGCCGCGTTGCTGGGTGAAAGGAGGACCGATTGAAGAAGTTCAGGACCGGCTTCCAGGGCGAGCTGGGAGCCTTCAGCGAGATGGCCGTGCTCGCATATTTCGGAGACGCGGCCGAACCGGTTCCCCATGGATGGTTCGACGACGTGTTCCGCGCCGTGGACGAGGGCAGTTGCGACTACGGCATGCTGCCGATCGAGAACACCCTGGCGGGCAGCATCCACGTCAATTACGACCTGATGCAGGAGCACGACCTGCAGATCGTAGGTGAAATCGTGCTCCGCATCGTCCACAACCTGATGGCGAAACCGGGTGTCCGGTCGGAGGAACTCCGCCGGGTCCAGTCCCACCCCAAAGCGCTCGAACAGTGCGTCCGGTTCTTCCGGGAGCATCCGTCGATGAAACCCGAAACCGTGTACGATACCGGCGGCGCGGCCAAGATGCTCGGTGAGGGCGGGGGGCGGGATATCGGCGTGATTGCGAGCACACGGGCCGCGGAGCGGTACGGGCTGGAGATCCTGGAGCGCGGGATCGAAGACAACCCCCAGAACTATACGCGGTTTTTGGTCCTGGGCAGAGCGCCCGAACCATCGGAGGGCGAACGCATGAAGACCTCCATCGTGTTCTCGGTTCCCCACGAACCCGGCATGCTGTTCAAGGCCATGAGCGTCTTCGCGCTGCGGGACATCTCCATCAACAAAATCGAATCGCGGCCCCTGGTCGGATCCCCCTGGGAGTATCTGTTCTACCTGGATTTCGAGGGGCACGCGGAGAGCCTGCTCTGCAGCCGGGCGCTCAACCACCTCCGGGAGATCGCCAAAAACTACAAGCTGCTGGGCTCCTATGCCGAAGGCCGCATCGTGGACCGGGTCTGAACCAAGCGCGTCAACCCCGTCAGGACGCTCACGACGATCGCGTCAACCCCGTGAGGACGCTCCCGGCGGTCGTGTCAACTCCGTCAGGCCGTCTCCGGCGTGTCGGCCTGGCGGAGTGCCAGTCCGGGTTCGACGAAGAGCGTTTTTTCGCGGGTGAACACGACCTGTCCGGGGCTGCCGTTTTTCATTTTACGGACGTAACGGCGCTCCGTGTAGTCCACCGGCACCGTGGTGGAACCCCGGCCCTTGCTGTACCAGGCCGCCAGGCAGGCCGCTTCGTAGAGGGTTTTCCTGCTCGGCATCTGGGTCTTGTCCTCCCGTCGCAGGATCACGTGGGAACCGCCCAGGTTCCGCGCGTGCAGCCAGATGTCGTCCGGCGCCGCCGATTTCGTCAGCGCTTCGTTCTCCCGGCTGTTGCGGCCCACGAGCAGCAGGTGTCCGCTGGTGGTGAGGTACCTCCTCGGATGGATGTCCTGCCCGGCCTTCTTGCGCAGACGTTTCGAAGCGCCGGTTTTCGAAGCGCCTGTTTCGCGGGGCGCCTTGACCAGGTCCAGCCTGATGCAGGCCCGGTGGGCATTCTCCAGCCTTTCGTCGTCGTCGCCGCAACCGAGCTTCTCGCGGATACCCGTGACTTCTTCCAGGCGTTTCCGTGCCCGGGCGATGCGTTGGACCACCGCCTTCCTCCCGTCCCGGGCCTTGCGGGCCTGCCGGAAGTACCACCGGGCGTTCTCCGCCGGCGACAGGTTGGGCTTCATGGGAATGGAGACTTCCTCCCGGTCACCGCTGAAGTAGTCTTCGACCAGGGCTTCCGTCGACCCCGCTTTCAGCCGGGCCAGGTGAGAGGTGATCAGCTCGCCGTACCGGCGGTATTCTTCTTCCTGCTCCACGTGAACCAGGTCCTTACCCAGGTTCTCCGTCAGGCGCTCCAGGCGCCGGATCTCATCGCGCAGGGCGCGCTGTACCTTCTGCAACCGCTGCTTGAACGCTTCTTCGGCCATCCGTTCTTCGTAGAAACGTTCCACGGCGACGCTGACGGATTCGTGGCGTTCTACCTGCGCCGCGGGCAGAGAATGGACCGGGACCGCGGAAAGGACGCGGGCCCGGCCGTCTTGCGATCTCCCGATGCAGGGCGTCCAGTCCCGCGCCCTCACGCGGCGGACAAGCTCCTCCAGGCTATGCCAAATCCGGGCGACGCGGTCCTCCCCGTCCGTGTCCGCAAGACCCGTCGTGTCCACCAGGCCCGCCCGGACCAGGACCTCCTGGCCCATATCCCTGGACAGTCCCGCGAAGGTGGCGGTCAAATGCCGCGCCAGTGCTTCCGGCGTCTCAAGGCGGTCCGTCCCGGCCAGCAGTTCGCGCGTGGCTTCGCCGAGCGGTGTTTTCTTCATCGGCGGCGGGAACGCGTAGGTCTCGCCGGGGACCAGTTCCCTTTCCGTGCCCCGGATGCGCCTGAGGGTCTCCAGGATAACGCGGTCCGGATCGGAAAGGAAAACCATGATTCCCCGGTTCCCGATGAGTTCTGCGATTATGCGGTACCGGCCCGGTCCCGGCGAGGACCGCCCCCTGCAATGGAGTTGAACCACCCGTTCGAAGGGTGCCACGTCGACCTTCTCCAGCATACCGGGAACGAGATGATCCCGCAGCGCCGCGAGCAGCGCGGACGAGGCCGCGCCCTTCTTCCCGGCATCCGACAGATGTACCCGGGAGAAACCCGGCTGCACGGAAAGCGACAGCACGCGCCTGCCCGTGCTCGTCTTCAGGACGAGTCCGATTTCCATGGGTGCGTGCTGCTCGACGGCCACAATACGCGACCCTTCCAGTTCCCTGCTTTCGTCTTTCACGGCCTGTAACACCAGGGCGTCCATGCCCGCTCCATCCTGATTCCGGTTCCGGTGCGATCTCGATACGATGACGTTCCGCGGCGTCGGAGCCGCCGCGTCCCGTCTTTTTCATAATATAACGGGACCGGTTGCATCAAGGGTCATGAATCTTCTTTTCGACGTGTCCGGGGCGTGTCCGGGGCGTGCCCGGAACGTGCCCGGAAGGGGAAGGAACTCCGCCGGGCTGCCGCCAATATGTTATTGACAAATCGCCGTTTAGCGTGTATTTTCATGTTTCTTGGAAACAGGCGGTAACTGCGGATTCAGGGGCTTTGAATGATATGCAGCATGACTGGATACGGCGCCGGGGAATCCGACCTCGCCGGCGTCCGCACCGTCGTCGAACTGCGTTCGGTTAACGGCCGGTTCTGCGACATCGCGGTAAGGCTGCCGAAGTCTCTGGGTTCGCTGGAGGGCCGCGTGCGCGCGTACGTGCAGGACCACGTGACGCGAGGCAACGTTTCCGTGTCCGTCCGGTGCGACGACGGCGATTCAAACGCCCACGGGATACGGATCGACGCGGAGGCCGGAAGGAAGTACTGCGACGCGCTGAGGCAGCTCAAGGACGAGCTCGGCGTATCGGGCGAGGTCTCCCTCGAAATGGTCGCGGCCTACCCGGGCCTGGTGACGCCGGAAGCCGACGAAGTCGACCCGGCCGAGCGCTGGAAGGGTATCGAGGCCGCCCTGGAGCGCGCGCTTGTCGCCTTCAAGGACATGAAGCGAAACGAGGGAAAGGCGCTCGAAACAGACCTGCGCGGCAGGATCGAAGCCATACTGGCCTTGCTGCGTTCGATCGAGGACCGGTCGCCGGGCCGCGTGGCCGAGTTCCGGGAACGCCTGCGTCATCGGATCGAGGGCCTGCTCGACGACGGACCGGTCGACCCGCAGCGCATGGCCATGGAGATCACCCTGTTTGCGGAGCGGAGCGACGTGACCGAGGAATGCGTCCGCCTGAACGCCCATTGCGGTGCCTTCCTGGAAGCGCTGGGGGACGACGGGAGTCCGGGCAGGCGCCTCAACTTCCTCATCCAGGAAATGAACCGGGAGATCAACACCATCGGATCCAAGAGCAACGATACGGAAATCAGCCATTCCGTCATCCAGGCCAAGGAAGAGTTGGAGAAGGTCCGCGAACAGGTGCAGAACATTGAGTGATTCCGTCGCGCCCGGCCGCGCGGAGGCAAAGGGGTTCTGCCTGGTCCTCTCCGCGCCGTCGGGCACGGGAAAGACCACGATCGGCGAGTTGCTTACGACCGGAGACCCGACCATCGTCCGGTCCGTATCCATGACGACCCGTAAGAAGCGGCCGAACGAGCGGGACGGGATCGATTACCGGTTTGTCAGCGCGGACGAATTCAAGGAGAAGATACGCCAGGGCGCCTTTCTCGAATGGGCGGAAGTTTACGACGGCGTGCTGTACGGTACCCCACGGGACGCCGTCGAACGCGTCATCCGGTCCGGGGGCGTGGCCCTGCTGGTCATCGATGTCCAGGGCGGAGGAGCCGTCAAAGCCATATTCCCGGAGGCCGTTCTCGTCTTCCTGATTCCGCCTTCCCTGGACAGCCTGTCGCGGCGGTTGAAACAGCGCGGCCTGGAAGCGGACGATCAGATCCGCAAGCGGTTGGAAAAGGCGCGCACCGAGATGAAGTACCTGCCCGCGTATGACTACGGGGTCGACAATGAAGATGGCAAGCAGCAGTCCACCGTTGACGCCATTCGGGGGATCATAGCCACCGAACGGCGTCGCATCAGCCGATGGGAGCATCCATGAACACCACCAAATCGACACAGTACATTTCCCAGGAGCGCATGAGGGACGTCGCCGATAACATCTACGAGGCCGTCATGGTTACGGCCATGGAGGCACGGCGAATCAACCTCCACAACAAGATGCTGGGCACGCAGGACGACCGCGCCGAGAAAGTGACGACCCAGGCGCTGGACCGGTTGCTCGGCAATGAGCTGAACTACGACTACCAGCCGGCCGAGGAAGACGAGGCCGTGGAGTAAGGCAGGAGTTCCCGATGTCCAGGTTGAAAGGACGCCGGATCGTCCTCGGCGTGACCGGCAGTATATCGGCCTACAAGGCGGCCGAAGTAGTCCGCGGACTCGTCCGGGAACAGGCAGACGTCCGGGTGGTGATGACCCGTGAAGCCGGCGCGTTCGTCGGTGCCGTAACCTTCAGCGCACTGACCGCCCATCCCGTGGCCGTCGAGCAGTTTCCCGACACCGGGATGGCCGGTGAAGAACACGTCGACCTCGCGGTCTGGGCCGATACGGTGGCCATCGCGCCCGCCACGGCCAATATCATCGGCAAGATGGCGAACGGGCTGGGCGACGACCTGCTCTCCACCGTGATGCTGGCCTGCGAAGCGCCTTGCTGCCTGGCGCCGGCCATGAATTTCCGCATGTGGAGAAACGAGGCCGTCCAGTCGAATCTCGACCGCCTCAGGAGCCGGGGCGTGCACGTCATCGAACCGGAATTCGGCCTGCTGGCCAACGGCGAAGAGGGGGACGGGAGGCTGGCGGCGCCGGAGCAGATCGTGGAAGCGGTCGCCATCCTTGCCGATCCCGATCATGACCTGGCCGGATGCAACTTGCTGGTGAGCGCCGGCCCCACGGCGGAGGACATCGATCCCGTCCGGTGCGTAACGAACCGCTCCAGCGGAAAGATGGGTTACGCCCTCGCAAGGGCCGCGGCCCGGCGCGGCGCGTCGGTCACGCTCGTAGCGGGACCCACGCACCTCCAGGATCCTTACGGGGTCGCCGTGGAACACGTCCGGACCGCCGGTGAAATGCGCGAAGCCGTCCTGGCCAACCGAGAAGGCCAGCATGCCGTGATCATGGCGGCGGCCGTGGCGGATTACCGACCGGGCGTCCAGGCCCCCCGGAAGACGAAGAAGACGGAGGAACGTCTCACGCTGGAAATGACGCGGACCACCGATATCCTCGCAGAAGTGGCCGCCGACCGGCCGCCCGTGCTGATCGGCTTTGCCGCGGAGACCCATGACGGTCTCGACTACGCGCGCCAGAAGCGGGCGGACAAGGACCTGGACCTGGTGGTCTACAACGACCTCACCGCCGAGGGCGCCGGGTTCGAGACGGATACCAACATCGTCACCCTTATACACCGCGACGGTCGCGAGGAATCCCTGCCCCTGCAATCCAAGTCCGACGTGGCGGACCGCGTCATGGACGAAGTCGCCGCCCTGCTGAGAAACCGGGAAGTCGTTCCCGCATGAAAACGCAAGCGTCGCTGTCCGACCTGATACGCCAGACCGTCGAGGCCGTGAGGCAGGAAGAAGAGCAGGGACTCGAATCGCTCTACCTGCCGGAAGGCCTGGACGGGGCGCTTCCGCTGCCGGAGCGGAGGCGGCGCGAACGGCACGAAGGTCCCGGCCAATCCGATCGGTCCGGTCAACCTGCCGGGGTAGGCCAACCTGCCGGGACCGGGCGGGCGGCCCAGTCGACCCATTCGGCCCAGTCAGCCCATTCGGCCCAGTCGGCCCGGGTAACGTCGCTCGAGGGCCTGTATGCGAAATACCATCGCTGCACGGCCTGCGCGCTGGGATTCAAGCGAAAGCACTTCGTATTCGGTTCCGGGAACGAGCACGCCGACGTGATGTTCGTGGGCGAAGCGCCCGGCGCCCAGGAAGACGAACAGGGCCAACCCTTCGTGGGCCAGGCGGGTAAGCTGCTGACCCGTATCCTGAACGCCATCGATTTCACCCGGGACGAGGTGTATATCACCAACATCCTGAAATGCCGGCCGCCGAACAACCGCGACCCGATGCCCGAAGAGATCGACGCGTGCGACGCCATCCTGAAGGAGCAGATCCGGCTCGTCCGGCCCCGGCTGATCTGCGCCCTCGGCCGCGTCGCGGCCCAGGCCCTGCTCAAGCAGAACAGTTCGATTCGAGCGCTGCGGGGCAGGTTCCACGACTATCACGGCATCAAATTGCTGGTGACGTACCACCCTTCCGGCCTGTTGCGCAATTCGGCCTACAAACGGCCGACCTGGGAAGACGTGCAACTGTTGCGGAAGGAATACGACCGCATCGTGCAGTCCGATGCGCAGGCGACCCCGGGAGATGAGGTCTCATGAACAGCCAGAGCGACGGGGCGGAACGACTTCCGCCGCAGGCCGTGGAGGCGGAGGCGGCGGTCCTGGGCGCCATGCTGCTGGAACAGGACGCCATATCGATCGCCCTCGAGATCCTCGACGACACCGCGTTCTACCGTGATGCGCACCGCAAGATCTTCAGTGCCATCATTGCCCTGTACGACCGGAACGAACCCACCGACGTGATCACCCTTAGCGAAGAACTGGAGAAGCGGCACGAACTGCCCGCCGTGGGGGGATCCTTCTACCTGGTCGGCCTGACGGAGGGCGTTTCGACGGCGGCCAACGTGGAATACCACGCCCGGATCGTGCACGAGAAATCCCAGGGACGCAAGCTGATCAACGTGGCGACCCAGATCGTCTCCCGGGCCTATGAATCGTCAGAAGACACCGCGGAACTGCTGGACGACGCCGAGCGGATGGTGTTCTCCCTGTCCCAGCGTGACGCCCGCCGAGGTTTCACCCAGCTCAATCCCATTCTGCACGACACCTTCGAGAACATCGAAAAGCTCCACGAGCAGGACACCACCGTGACCGGCGTCCCTACGGGCTTTACCCGGCTGGACGAGATGACCGCCGGTTTCCAGCGCGGAGACCTGGTTATCATCGCGGCCCGTCCGGCCATGGGGAAGACGGCCCTCTGCCTGAACATCATCCGCCACGTCGCGGTGGAGGCCGGGGTCGGCGTCGGCCTGTTCAGCCTCGAGATGACCAGCCACCAGCTGGCCCAGCGGATGCTGTGCAGCGAGGCCCGTGTGGATTCCCACCTGATGCGCACCGGCCGGCTGCCGGGAGACGCGTGGTCGAACCTGAGCATCGCGGTGGGGGCCCTCGCCACCGCGCCGGTATACATCGACGAGACCCCGGCGTTGTCGGTCACCGAAATGCGTTCCCGGGCGCGCAGACTGATGTCCGAGCATGACGACATCGGCCTGCTGGCCGTCGACTACATGCAGCTTATGCGGGGCCCGAGCGACGCGGAGAACAGGCAACAGGAGATCTCCGCCATCTCCCGGAACCTGAAGGCCCTGGCCAAGGAGCTGGACGTCCCGATCGTTGCGCTGTCGCAGCTTTCCCGGGCGGTGGAGATCCGCGGCGGGGACGGTCGGCCGCAGCTGTCGGACTTAAGGGAATCGGGCGCGATCGAACAGGACGCCGACGTGGTGCTGTTCATCTACCGGCCCGCCCGTTACGCAGAAGGCGAGGAACAGGAGCAGAACCAGGCGGAAATCATTATCGGCAAGCAGCGCAACGGTCCCGTCGGAACGGTGGACCTGGTCTTCGTGGACCGTTTCGCCCGTTTCGAGAACCCGGATCTCTATCACGAAGACCCGGGCTGACCGTTCTTCCCGCGTTACGTTCTCTACCCGCTCATGATCGAAATCGTACACCTGAGAAAAGCCTTCGGGAAACCGGTGCTGAAGGACGTCAACCTGACCATCGAGTCCGGGGAGACCATGGTCATCATCGGCCGGAGCGGATGCGGCAAGAGCGTGCTGCTCAAGCACATCACGGGATTGCTGCATCCGGACGGCGGAACGCTGTTGGTGGACGGCAGGGACGTGACCAGGCTGTACGGAACGGAACTGGACGAAATCCGCAAGCGCTTCGGTTTCCTGTTCCAGGGCGGCGCCCTCTTCGATTCCATGACCGTGGGCGAGAACGTGGGGATCGCCCTGAAGGTACACACCGACCGGACCGAGGCGGAGATCGGCGAACGGGTCCGGACCTGCCTCCAGATGGTCGGCCTGTCCGACGTGGAGGAACAGAAGCCGGCGGAGCTTTCGGGCGGCATGCGCAAGAGAGTGGGACTCGCCAGGGCGATCGCCATGAATCCGGAGTACATTCTCTACGACGAGCCCACGACGGGCCTGGATCCCATCATGGCGGACATCATCAACGACCTGATCCTGGACATGAACCAGCGGCTGTCGGTGACGGCGATCGCGGTGACCCACGACATGATCAGCGCGTACAAGATCGCGGACCGCATCGCGATGCTCCACGACGGGGTGATTCACATGGTGGGGACCCCGGACGAGATCCGGAACTGCGACGACGCGCTGGTGCAGCAGTTCATCCTGGGCCGCGGCGAGGGCCCCATCAAATCGCTGGAATAGTCATGGATCATTCTAAAGGAGGACCGCGGGTCCCGCGGTATGGCTTCGCTGGACTTTAACCTGCTCGCCCGGGACCCGGCTTCGAACGCGCGGGCCGGCCGCATGAAGACCCCCCACGGCGAAATCCGCACGCCGGTGTTCATGCCTGTGGGGACCCAGGCGACGGTGAAGACGCTGACGCCGGAGGAACTCGAAGCCGCCGGCGCGCAGATCATACTCGGCAACACCTACCACCTGTTTCTCCGGCCGGGACATGCATTGATCAGGGAGATGGGCGGGCTGCACGGCTTCATGAACTGGCGGCGGCCCCTGTTGACCGACAGCGGAGGCTACCAGGTGTTCAGCCTCTCGGACCTCAAGTCCATCCAGGAAGAGGGGGTGACCTTCCAATCGCACATCGACGGCTCGCGGCACCTGTTCACGCCGGAGTCCGTCATGGAAATCGAGACCGCCCTCGGCGCCGATATCATCGCGCCCCTCGACGAGTGCCCGCCCTATCCCTGCGACTACGGTTACGCGAAGGATTCCGCCGCGCTGACGCTGCGTTGGGCCGAGCGGTCCCGGAAGCGTTTCGACGAACTGGAGGGAGAAAGGGCGCATCCCCAGGCCCTGTTCGGCATCGTGCAGGGAAGCGTCTACGAAGACCTCCGGGTCGACTGCGCGCGGTCGCTGGTCGACCGGGGATTCGACGCCTACGCCATCGGAGGGATGTCGATCGGGGAGCCGAAGCCGGCCATGGCGGCCCTGATCGACGCCACCGTCGAACACCTGCCGGAAGACCGGCCCCGTTACCTGATGGGCGCCGGGACGCCGGAAGACCTCGTCGACGCCGTGGGACGAGGGATCGACATGTTCGACTGCGTCATTCCCACCCGCGAGGGCCGGAACGGCGCGCTTTACACGCGCTCCGGACGCATCAATATCTACAACGCCCGCTTCAGGGCCGACGCCGGACCGATCGATGCATCCTGTTCCTGTTATGCCTGCCGGACCTTCAGCCGTTCGTACGTCCGGCACCTTTACTGCGCGGGAGAAATACTGGGTCCGAGAATGGGGACCCTGCACAACATCCACTTCTACGTCGGCCTGGTCTCCGAGATGGGAGAAGCCATCCAGGAAGGCCGTTTCGGCCCGTGGAGCAGGTCGTTTCTGACCGCGTATCGCAGTGCGACCGCAAGAAAGGAGCAACCCCAGTGATTCAAGATGCCTTTGCCATGGGCCCCGGCGGCGGAGACGCTTCCGGACCGGGTTTCCTGATCTCCATGATCCCCATCCTGTTGATGTTCGCGATCATCTACCTGTTGCTGATCCGTCCCCAGCAGAAGCGTCAGCGCGAACACCAGGCCATGCTGGACGCCCTGCAGAACGGGGACAAGGTGGTGACGCAGGGCGGGATCATCGGCGTCGTTACAGGACTGAAGGCGGACACGGTCACGGTGCGCATCGCCGACGACGTCCGGATCGACCTGCAACGCAGCGCCATCTCCCGCCTGATCAGCAGCAAGAAGGGAAGCAAGGAAGAATAGGAAAAGCCATGGCGGTCAGACCCATACGCATATACGGCGACCCGGTGCTCCGCGAGAAGGCGCGCCCGGTGGGGGATGCGACCGCGGCGCTGCGTCTCCTCGCCGAGGACCTGGTCGACACCATGTTCGACGCGGAGGGCATCGGGCTCGCGGCTCCCCAGGTCGGCGAGACCGTCCGCATGTACGTGGTGAACCTCGGGGCGATCGGACCGGAACTCTTCCTGGACCGCCGGGGGCCGGCCCTGGAGGGCGAACCGGAACACCTGGTGCTGGTGAACCCGCGCGTCGTCAAGCGGGAAGGCGCGCAGACGAGCGACGAGGGATGCCTGAGTTTTCCCGATCTCTTCGAGAAGGTGACCCGGCCCGAGGTCGTGCGCGTCGAGGCAACGGACCTGGACGGGCGCCCCTTCGAGATCGAGGGCAGCGGACTGCTTGCGCGGGTCCTGGTCCACGAGTACGACCACCTGGAAGGCGTCCTGTTCATCGATCACCTCAGCAAGCTCCGTCAGCAGTTCATCCGCGGTAAACTGAGGAAGCTCAAGGAGAGCGGTCAGGCGGTCTGATATGCGCGTGGTCTACATGGGTACGCCCGCCTTCGCGGTGCCGAGTCTCGAGGCGCTGATCGGCCGGCCGGAACACGAGGTGGCCGGTATCGTCACCGGCCCCGACCGGCCGAAGGGACGGGGACTGAAGACCGCGCATTCCCCGGTGAAGGAAACCGCCCTGCGGCACGGCATTCCCTTCTGGCAGCCTGAGAAGCTGCGCGATCCGGGTTTCCTGGACGCCCTTCGGTCCCTGGAAGCCGGCCTGTTCGTGGTCGTGGCCTTCCGCATCCTGCCCGACGAACTGCTGGCGATACCCCCGGCCGGCACGATCAACCTGCATCCTTCCCTCCTGCCCCGGTACCGCGGCGCGGCGCCCATACAGTGGGCGGTGATGAACGGGGACGAGGTTACGGGCGTCACCACGTTCCTGGTCGAAAGGCGGGTGGACACGGGTGACATCCTCTGCCAGGAGACCGTGCCGATCGGGCCGGAAGAAACGGCCGGCGAACTGCACGACCGCCTGTCCCGCACCGGCGCGGACCTGCTCCTGCGCACGGTGGATCGGGTGGCAGACGGCCGCATAACGCCGCGGGCGCAGCGGGGCGAAGCGACACCCGCGCCGAGGATCTCCCGGGAGGACGGCCGCATAGACTGGCGACTGCCGGCCCGCGTTATATACAACAGGGTACGGGGCCTGAACCCGGTTCCCATGGCCTTCACCACCTGGCGCGGCCAGCGCCTCCGGATCATTTCGAGTCAGCCCGTCCCTCTGGAAGGGGAAGGGGGCGGCCCGCCCGGAGAGATCGTCTCCGCCGACGAACGCCGGGGCGTCACCGTGCAGACCGGAGAAGGCGGATTGAGACTGGACCGGGTGCAGTCCGAGGGCCGGAGCCGGATCGAAGGCGCGGAATTCGTGAGAGGATACCGTCCGGTGGCGGGCGACCTTCTCGGCGGGTCCTGAGCACGGAACCCCGACCATGGTTCGACTTCACCACGACACACCGGCCGAGGCCGGAGAGAACGCGCCTTCGATGCGCGGTAACGCCCCTCCGGTGCGCGAGATCGCGTTGAAGGCGCTACACCGCACGGAAACGCGGGACGTACTGCCGCGGGACGCCCTCAATGCCCTTTTCCGGCGATACGGCTACTCGGCCCGGGACCGGGCCTTCGCGACCGAACTGGTGTACGGCACCATCCGCTGGCGCCGCCGCCTGGACTGGACGCTCGGCCGGCTGTTGCGCGGCAAACCGGAGTCGCTCACGCCGTGGATCCGCCTGATCCTCCACATGGGCCTGTACCAGTTGATGAAGATGGACCAGGTCCCCGCCGCTGCCGCCACCCATGAATCCGTGCAACTCGCCAAGCGATACGGGCACGAGGGCACCGTCCGCCTGACCAACGCGGTCCTGAGGACGGCCATCCGTCAGCGGGAACGGCTGTCGCGGCCGGCGCGCGGGGGAGACCCCGTCACGGATCTCGGCGTCACCCATTCCTATCCCGATTGGCTGGCGAAGCGGTGGATCCAGCGGTATGGCATGGAACCTACCGCCGCCCTCATGGAGGCCGGGAACCGGCCGCCGTCCCTGTCCGTCCGGGTCAACACGGCGAGGTCCACGCCGCAGGACCTCGCCGAATCACTGGCGCCGAACGGCATCCAGGTCGAACCGGGTCGGTGGCTCGATGATTTCCTGATTATCCGGCACGCGGGCGACCTGCACGGGCTGGCCGCCCACGAGTCGGGCCTGTTCCAGGTACAGGACGAAAGCGCGGGTCTCGCGGTGAGGCTTTTGGGTCCGCGGGCGGGCGAGACCGTTGTCGATTTATGTTGCGCTCCGGGCGGAAAAACAACATATATTGCGCAAATTGTCGGCGCGGGCGGAAAGGTGATCGCCTGCGATTCGTCACCGCATCGACTCCGCCGCGTGGAGGAACACCGGCAGCGAATGGGGTTGGGGCAGGTGCGTCTTGTCGTCATGGACGGCCGGTCGCCCGGCCTGGAATTCAAGGCCGACCGGGTCCTGGTGGATGCGCCCTGTTCCGGGCTCGGCACCATCGCGCGCCGGCCGGATCTGCGGTGGCGGAGAACGGCGGAGGACATCGGCCGGCTCCGCGGCGAACAACTGGCGTTGCTGGAGAAAGGCGCCGGCATGGTGAAACCGGGCGGCGTCCTGGTGTACAGCACGTGCACCATCGAGCCGGAAGAGAACGAGGACGTCGTGGCCGCGTTTTGCAGCAGGCATCCCGGTTTTCGGCCGGACAGCCCCGGCGACTGGCCGCAGGAACTGGCCGGGGTCATGGACGGCGCGGGCCGGATCGCCACGCTGCCGCCGGTACACGGCGTGGACGGGAGTTTCGCGGTGCGGCTGAGGAATACCGGCTGACCGTATTGGGTGGCCAGCCCGAGTAGCGCTGGCGGACCGCACTGGAGCGCATCTTGTTTGAAGAACTGACCGGCCGCATGGAAGGCATCGTCCGGAATCTCCGCAGTCAGGGCAAGCTGACGGAAAAGAACATCGACGACAGCCTACGGCAGGTGCGCCGCGCCCTGCTGGAAGCCGATGTGAATTTCAAGGTAGCCCGGACCTTCATCGACTCGGTCAAGGTAAAGGCCCTGGGGCAGGGCGTGCTCAGGAACCTTTCTCCGGGGCAGCAGATGGTGGGGATCGTCCACCAGGAACTGATCTCCCTGATGGGCGAGGAGGCCGTCGACGTCGCCATCGCGGAATCGCCCCCGACCATCGTCATGCTGGCCGGCCTGCAGGGGTCCGGCAAGACGACGGCCACGGGGAAGCTGGCACACCACTTCATCGGTGCGGGCCACCGGCCCATACTGGCCGCGGCGGACGTCTACCGGCCCGCGGCGGTGAAGCAGCTGGAGGTACTCGGCGAACAGCTGGACGTGCCGGTCGTGGCCCTCGGGGACGGCCGGTCTCCCCTGGCCATCTGCAGGGTCGCCGTGGACCGCGCAGGCCGGGAGGACCGCGACGTCGTCATCCTGGACACGGCGGGACGCCTGCACGTCGACGAAGAGATGATGGAGGAACTCCGCGGGATCCGTGAGGCGGTCCATCCCCACGAAATCCTGCTCGTGGTGGACGGGATGACGGGACAGGACGCGGTCAACGTGGCCGAGGCCTTCGACCAGGACCTCGACATCGACGGCTGTATCCTGACGAAGATGGACGGGGACGCCCGCGGCGGCGCGGCGCTGTCCATACGGCAGATTACTCGGAAGCCCATCAAGTTCGTGGGCGTCGGCGAGAAACTGGACGCCCTGGAGGTGTTCCATCCCGAACGGATGGCGTCCCGGATCCTGGGGATGGGCGACGTGGTCTCCCTGGTCGAGCGCGCGCAGGCCGCCATCGACGTGGAGGAAGCGCGCAAGCTCGAAACGAAACTGCGCAAGCAGACCTTCGACCTCGAGGATTTCCGGTCGCAGCTCCAGCAACTGGGCAAAATGGGTTCCATGCAGGAACTGGTCGAGATGATGCCGGGAGTAAACAAGAAGGTGATGAAGGATATGGACATGGATGAGAAAGCGCTCGTTCGCATGGACGCCATTCTGAGTTCCATGACCAAACACGAAAGGGCGCGCCCCGTGGTCATCAACGGCAGCAGGCGCCGGCGGATCGCGCGGGGAAGCGGCACGAGCGTACAGGAGGTGAACCAGTTACTGAAACAGTACAACATGATGCAGAAGATGATGAAGCAGTTGAACCGGCCGGGCGCCCTCGAGCGGCTCGGCCAGAGTATGTTGCCTTTCAGGTAGCCTAAGGAGCGGAACATGGCAGTGGCCATACGGCTTCGCCGCACGGGAGCCAAGAAGAGACCCTTTTACCGGATCGTCGTTACGGACAACCGGACCCGCCTGGGCGGTAAGTACATCGAGAGCCTGGGTTACTACAACCCCATTTCGCCGGAACAGCTGGAGATGGACGTGGACAAGGCCGTCGATTGGCTCAACCGCGGCGCCAGGCCGAGCGAAACGGTGCGGTCGCTTCTGGTGAAGAGCGGCGCGATTCAGAAGTGGCGCGGTGACAACGAGGAGACGGCCGAAGCGGCCGAGTAACCCGAAGCGGATCGGCCGCCGGTACGCCAGTGCGACCGAGAGCGTCGAAGCGGATCGGCCGCCGGTACGCCAGGGCGGGGTGTAATTGAGCGAAGACCGGATCAATATCGGATTCATCCGCAAACCCCACGGCCTCAAGGGCTACGTCCGCGTGGAAGGTTTGTCGGACGCTCCGGACCGGTTCGCGGATCTGGACCGGATCGGCGTGGAACTGCAGGACGGCCGGCGGGAGTTGCTGGAGATCGAACGCTGCAGCCGCGACGGGAACGGCTGGCGGATGAAATTCCGCGGGATCGATACGACGGAGCACGCGGAACGGCTCCGCGGCGCGTACATCCAGGTGCCCGAAGAAGCCGTCGCCCCATTGCCCCGTGACGCGTACTATGTCTTCGAACTCGAAGGCTGCGCAGTCGTTTCCGACGAGGGCGAAGAGATCGGAATCCTTCGCGAGGTCATGTCCATGCCCGCCAACGACGTGTTTGTGGTGGACACGCCAACCGGTGAAGCGATGATCCCGGCGGTCCGGGACATCGTGGTGGAACTCGATCCCGGGGAGGACAGGATCGTCATACGGAAGATCCCTGGGTTGATCTCATAGCGGAAAAGACCATGCGTATCGACATTCTTACGGCTTTCCCGGGTGTATTCGCGGGACCCTTCGGGGAGAGTATCGTGGGCCGGGCGTGCCGGCGGGACCTGGTGGACGTCTTCGTCCACGACCTGCGGGCGTTTACGACGGACCGCCACAAGACCGTCGATGACTACGCCTACGGCGGAAGCCCGGGCATGGTGCTCAAGGCGGAGCCCATATTCAGGGGCGTAAGGCATCTCCGGCGCCAGGTCGACGCGTCGTCCCGGGCGTCCCGGACTGACCAGGTCGACGCATCGTCCCGGGCTGACCGCTCCCGTACCGTGCTGTTGTCGGCCGGGGGCAAGTCCTTCGTCCAGGATACGGCCAGGTCCTTCGCGGAACTGGACCAGCTGGTCCTTATCTGCGGACATTACAAGGGCGTCGACGAACGGGTGGCCAAGGGCCTGGGCGCCGAGGAGTACTCCGTGGGCGATTTCGTCGTCACCGGCGGCGAGATACCGGCCATGATGATCGCGGACGCCGTGATCCGTCTACTTCCAGGGGTCCTGGGCGAAATGGCTTCCGCGGTTACGGATTCGCACTACGAAGGACTGCTGGGCAACGCCGTGTACACGCGGCCGGAGAACTACCAGGAGTGGCGCGTGCCCGAAGTGCTGCTTTCCGGGCACCATGGGCGCATCGAACGATGGGAAAGGCAGGACGCCCTGAAGAAGACGTACCAGCACCGTCCCGAGTTGCTGGAAACCGTGGAATTGACCGGAGAGGATCTGACCTATCTGAGAACCCTTCAACAGAACGAAAACGGGTAGCACACCCGTGGCCGTTCGAAAGGACGGAAGTTTCAAACATGAACGCACTAGACACGATCACTCAGGACCAGTTACGGACCGACCTGCCGGAATTCCGTGCCGGAGACACTATTCGGATGGAGGTCAAGGTCCGCGAAGGCGACAAGGAACGCGTACAGCTCTTCCAAGGCGTTGTTATCCAACGGTCCGGCCACGGCATTGGCGAGACCGTCACGGTCCGCAAGATCTCGCAGGGGATCGGCGTTGAGCGCATCTTCCCGCTGCATTCGCCGTCGGTTGGTAAAATCCAGGTGTTGCGCAAGGGCAAGGTACGGCAATCACGAATCTACTACCTGAGGAAGCTCAAGGGCAAAGCCGCCCGGATCGCCGAGCGGCGCAACTGAGCATGGCGAAGGGCGACGCTGAGCGGGAGAGACTCCGGGCCATGGCCCGCTTTGAACGGTCCCTCCTCGGTCATGACACGCGTTCCGCGGCCGGTGTCGACGAAGCCGGGCGGGGCGCCCTGGCCGGTCCCGTGATCGCGGCCGCCGTGATGTTGCCGGATGATGCCGAGATTCCGGGCCTGGACGATTCGAAACGCCTCACGCCCGCCAGGAGGGATGTCCTCTACGAAAGGATCACGGCCATTGCCACGGCCATCGGCGTCGGCCGGTCCGACCCGGCCGCGATCGACACCGTGAACATCCGCCGGGCGAATCTTCTCGCCATGAAAGAAGCCGTGGAGGCCCTCTCGCCGCCTCCGGGCCATCTGCTCGTCGACGGGATCGACGCCATCGACTGGCGGGGCCCCCAGACCACCGTGGTGGGAGGCGACGCGCGCAGCCTCTCCATCGCGGCCGCGTCCGTCATCGCGAAGGTGACGCGGGACCGGATCATGATCGCGTGCGACCCGGACTTTCCTGAATACGGCTTCGCCCGTCACAAGGGCTACGGCACGGCGGCGCACCTGGCCGCGCTCGAGCACCATGGGCCGTCGTCCGTGCATCGCCGCTCCTTCCTGCGGAAGAGATTCGGGTTCTCCTTAGCCTGACCACCGGCCCGCTGTGTAAGTACGGCAGGTCCACCCGCGTTGATCCCGCGTTGATCCCGCGTTGATCCTGCGTTGATCACGGGCATTCATCCATGGCACCCATTCCTGGCACCCATCCCGAAGACAACATGACCGCATCGAAGCAAATCCTGGGTTCACGCGGCGAGTCCATCGCGGAAGCGTTCCTGCGCCGGAAGGGCCATGCAGTGCTGGCCAGGAATTACCGGGACCCCGTCTCCCGGTGCGAAATCGACCTCATCACCCGGGACGGCGACGAACTCGTCTTCGTGGAGGTCAAGGCCGGAACCGGACGCCGGTTCGGCGACCCGCATTCCTGGGTGGACGCGAGGAAACAGCGCCATATCGCCCGGGCCGCCCGCCGATTCCTGCAGGAACGACGCTGGCACGAGACGCCGTGCCGTTTTGACGTTATCGGAATCGATCTCTCTCGGAATCCACCCGGGGTAACGCACCTGGAACACGCATTCTGGAGCGCTGTCTGATGTGTTGCGACCATCTTGCGGCTAATCTGAGGCGGTGGTCCTCCCCCTGCGGGCGACCGGGCCTTAAAATACCGAGCGGACAGTTATGCCGAGTCTACGCAAATCGCTGAAAATCCTCGTCGCGGCCGGTTTCCTGCTATGGATCGCCGATGGATACCTGCTCATGCGGTCCGAGTCTCCCCGCTCTGCGCCGGATCCGGCGGCCGGCACCGCGACCACGACCGGACCGGGTGCCACGACCGGACCGGGCGGCGGCGCGCGCTATTCCGGCGTCATACACATCCATTCAACTTACTCCGACGGCGGGGGCACCGTCGCGGATATCGTCAGGGCGGGGCAGAACGCGGGACCGGATTTCCTCGTCCTGACCGACCACGACACCATGCAACCCCTGTTCGACGGCCACCAGGGATACCATGACGGACTACTGCTGCTCGTTGGCGAGGAAGTCAACACCAGCGCGGGCCATCTGCTTTCCCTCGGTGTGGGCAGGGATGTGAGTCAGGACGGCCCCTTGGGGCTCCCGGCACTCGTCGAAGAGATCTCTGAATCGGGTGGCGTGTCCATCGCGGCGCACCCCACGGGCCGCCGCCCCTGGACGGACTGGACCCTGGAAGAGATGGACGGCCTGGAAGTGCTCAACGGGAACAGCGAATGGCGCGACGACGGCGTGCTGGAACTGGTGCGGGCCCTCGTTTTCCTTCCGTTCATGCCCGACGAGGTCTTCAACAGCCTCGTCGACCGTCCCGATGAGGCCATCCGCCTCTGGATGCATCGCGTGCAGCGCCAGCCCGTTACCGTGATCGGCAGCCTGGACGCCCACGAGCGCATAAAGCTCTGGGGTGAACGCCACCTGTCCTTCCCCACCTACGAACGCATGTTCGGATTGATCCGGACCTACGTGATCACCGGTACGGAACTGACCGGCGACGCCGAGGTCGACGAGGAGATCCTGCTAAATGCGATCCACCGCGGCAGTTGCTACGTGGTGCTGGAAGGGTACGAGCCGGCCCCCGGTTTTTCCTTCGAGCTTACCATGGGGCCGGAGACTGAGTCCATGGGGTCCAGTGTCGAGTACCAGGACGGCGGACGGTTGCACGTGACCGCGCCGTCATCGGGCCCGGTGCGCATACGGTTGTACCGGGACGAGGTCCCCCTGATCGAGACCGAAGGACATGAGCTGTTCGTGGAGGTCCCCGGCCCGGGGGTCTATCACACCGAGGTTTACCAGCTGCGCGGCACCCTGTTGCGCGGCGAGCGTCAGCGGCTCTGGATCATCTCGAACGCCATCCGGGTGGAATAGGCTGCGGCGTTTCGTCCCGCGGCGTTCCGACCCGCGGCGTTCCGACCCGCGGCCGGGCTCACGCTTCCCGGCCCTTCTACCGTACCACCGCCACTTTCCAGTCCAATTCCCGCCCGGGATACATGGGCGTGACGTCGCCGTACCGCTCGGGGATGACCGCCCCGGTCTTCTCGAACACCACGGTTTTTGCCGGCGGCTCGACACCGTAGATCCGCTTCGCGTTGTCCGAGACGAAGGCCTGCAGCCGGTCCAGTGCGCCGTGTTCTTCGAAGAGCCCGACGAGCATCTGCAGGGCGATAGGCGCGGTGAATACACCCGCCGCGCAACCGGCGCACTCCTTTTGGTCGACCGGGTGGGGCGCAGAGTCGCTGCCGAAGACGAGCCCGGGGTGGGCTTCGAGGGCCAGCGCGAGAAGCGCGTCCCGATCTTCCGGACGCTTGGCGATGGGCTTGCAGAAGAGGTGGGGATTGAGCAGGCCGCCCGCCACGTCGTCCAGGGTGATCAGCAGGTGTTGCAGCGTAACGGTGGCGGACAGGTTCTCGTGGCGGTCCAGCAGCGCGGCGGCCTCCCGGGTCGTGATGTGTTCCATGACGATGTGCAGCCGGGGATAGCGCGTGGCCAGGTCTTCGTAGACAGGGAGGAACGCGCGCTCCCGGTCCATGACGAAGTCAGTCGATTCACCGTGCACCATCAGCCGGATGCCCAGGTCCTGCATCAGGGCCAGGGTATCCTCCACGTCGCCAAGGTCGCCGACGCCCTGTTCGCTGTGGGTGGTGACGCCCTCAGGGTACAACTTGACGCCGATGATACGGTCCTTCATCGAAGCCAGTTCGCTTTCGGTGTAGGGCCGCATGAACAGGGTCATGTAGGGTTCGAAGGCGTGGCGTTCCACGACCTCCCTGACTTCCCGTTCGTATCTGTCCAGCCGGTCGAGGTTGTCCACGGGGGGCACCAGGTTGGGCATGATGACGCCCCCGGCGAAGGTCTCCGCGCTCAACGGCGCCACGCGCCTGAGCATGGCGCCTTCGCGGAAGTGGATGTGCATGTCCAGGGGGGAATAGAGGGTGAAGGTGGTGTTTGACATGGGATGTGCGGGGATTCCGGTGTAAAGCCTTCCGTTATCAGGGACCTGGGTCGTGCATCAGGGACGAGGGTCGTTCATCAAGGACCGGGGTCGTTCATCAAGGACCGGGGTCGTTCATCAAGGACTGGGGTCGTAGAAGGGCAGGTCCGCGATTTCGGCGCGGACCGGGACGCCGGCCACCTCGACTTCCAACGGTCCGCCTGGTCCGCCCGCCGCCATGGATCTCCGCCGGACGAATCCCAGCGCGATGATCCCGTCGACCGCCCGTCCGTGGACCGCCGTGGTGATCCACCCGGCGTCCTTCCCGTCCTTACGGATCACGGCATTCCGTCCGGGAAGCCTTTTCCCTTCGATGACCAGTCCCGACAGCAGGCGATTGGGACGGCCCCGGTGCTCCATCATCACGACGGGTTCCTGCCCGATGTAGCAACCCTTGGTGAAACTGACGGCCCGGTCCTTCACCGCCTCGTTGGGAATGATCCGGTCGTCCAGTTCCGCCGTGCAGCGGGGGATGCCCGCTTCCACGCGCAGGACCTCCAGGGTCTCGTATCCGATGGGCACGCAACTGACGCCGTCTCCCTCGCCGGCGAGTAACGCCTTCCAGACATCGTCCGCACTTTCGGCTGGGACGTAGATATCGTAGTCTCGTTCGCCTGTGCGATGCGTCCGCGCCACGGTCGTGGGCACGCCGTTCCATTCGATTTCCACGTGTCCGCCGGGCGGCAGCGGCGGCAGGGAACCGGCGAGGCCCTGGACGCAGTCGTCCGCCCGCCTGCCGGACACGCCGATCAGACCGTACCGCTCGGTGACGTCCGTGATCTCGACGTCGTCCATGAGGGCGTACCGGTCGAGGGTATCCCGGAGCAAGTCCGCCATCCCCGGTTCCACGTCGATGAGCAGGTCTTCCCCGCGGACGTGGACCGTCATGTCCGAGATGATCTTCCCCTGGGGCGTCAACATGCAGGCATAGACGCTCTCTCCTGCACCGAGTTGCTCCACGTCGTTGGTCACCACACGGTGCAGGAAGCGCTGCCGGTCCGCGCCGGTCATGTGCAGCTTGCCGCGGCCGGAGAGATCGCTCAGGCCGGCGGCGGTCCGGACCGCGCGGTATTCGGCGGCGGCGTCCCCGTAGTGCAGCACGGCCGGCCGGCCCTGGAAGTCGCCGGCGACCGCGCCGAGATCGTCGTGGCTTATGGCCGTTTCATGCATCGATGGCACCGGGTGTCGGATCGGGGTTTTCGAAGCAGGGCGAAACAACGTTAAAACGCTATGTATCAATGCGCGGGGGCCCGGTTCCTGTCAATCTATATTTTAGGTGCGGCGGGGGCCTTTTGGGTTGACACCGCACGGGGTTTTCGTTATGGTGAACGCGTTGTTTTCGGCGTGCCGGAAGCGCCGTGCTGCCTGTCATCTCCCCACTGTACAAACCGGAAAGGAACGCGGTGGCCGCTGTTTCGCTGGAACAACTCGTCTCGCTCTGCAAGCGCCGCGGAATCATCTACCCGGGCTCGGAAATCTACGGCGGCCTGCAGGGCCTGTACGATTACGGCCCGGTGGGCGTCGAGCTGAAGAACAACATCGTGGACTCCTGGTGGCGGCGCAACGTCTATGAGCGGGATGACATGGAGGGGCTCGACAGCGCCATCCTGATGAATCCGCTGACCTGGAAGTATTCGGGTCACGAGGAGACCTTCGTCGACCCCCTGGTGGACTGCCGCAAGTGCCAGGGACGGTGGCGCGCCGACCAGGTAAAGGGTGTGTGTCCCGCCTGCGGATCCACGGACCTGACCGAGCCGCGGCCCTTCAACCTGATGTTCAAGACCCAGGTGGGGCCGGTATCGGAAGAAGGGGCTTATGCCTTCCTGCGTCCCGAAACGGCCCAGGGCATCTTCGTCAATTTCAACAATGTATTGACCACCACGGCGCGCAAGCTGCCCTTCGGCATCGCCCAGGTGGGCAAGGGGTTCCGCAACGAGATCAATCCCCGCAACTTCCTGTTCCGCGTCCGCGAGTTCGACATGCTGGAGATCGAGTTCTTCGTCCATCCGGGTACCGAGGACGAATGGCAGGACCGTTGGCTGGAGGACCGTCTCGCCTGGTGGGAACACATCGGCGTCAGCCGGGACAACATCCAGATCCTTGACGTGCCGCGGGAGGATCTCGCCCATTACTCGAAGAAAACCTACGACCTGATGTACAGGTATCCCACCCTCGGCTTTGAGGAACTGGAGGGCATCGCGAGCCGGACGGACTTCGACCTGGGCGCCCACACGCGGTACCAGGAACAGTACGACCTCACGGCGCAGGTACCGGAAAACTCTTCCAGCACGACCCGGCTTTCCTATTTCGATCCGCAGGCGAATCGCCACGTAATCCCCTTCGTGGTCGAGCCGTCGGCGGGTGTCGGCCGCTGCCTGCTGGCCGTACTCAGCGAAGCCTACGATGAATCCATGGTGAAAGCACCGCCGGAAGACAAGCTTTCGGCCGTCAAGGACGGGCTGGACGCCTTCAACGCGTCGGTCGCGAAAAACAGCAAGATGCCGGACGAAACGCGGGAATCCCTGCTGGTCTTCGGGGAGGCGATCGCCGGCGAGCTGCCCGAAAGCATGCCGCGCATCGACGCGCTCCTGGCCATGACGGGCGCGGACCGGATCAAGGAGGGCAAGACGCTGCGGAACCTGTCGCAGAAGGTCATCGGCGACCACTACCGGACGGTATTGCGGCTCAGGCCCCACCTGGCCCCGGTCAAGGTGGCGGTCTTCCCGCTGAAGCGGACCGACGACCGGCTCGCAGAAACGGCCCGGGATATCCGCAGGTCGCTGCAGTCCGGGGGCAGGATACGCACGGTGTACGACGACACGGGCGCCATCGGCAAGCTCTATAGGCGCCAGGACGAAATCGGCACGCCGCTCTGTGTGACGGTCGACTTCCAGACCTTAGATGACCAGGCGGTGACGGTCCGCGACCGGGATACCATGGCGCAGGACCGGGTGGCCATCAGTGAGCTGAAAGATTACGTGGAAGAAAAACTGGCATCCTGAACTGGGCCGCCCCGGCGAGATTGGGCCGCCCCGGCGGCGAACGTGACCGCCCCGGCGGCGCGAGAGACGAGAAAGGAGCAATACATGGCACGCAACGTTAACGTAGGCCTGGTAGGTTATTCGTTCATGGGCAAGGCACACAGCCACGCCTTCAAGGACATGTCCTTCTTCTTCCCGGACGCGGCCGGAATGCCGGTCATGAAAGCCATTTGCGGGCGCAACGAGGAGAACGTGAAAGGCGCGGCCGCGGAGTTCGGGTGGGAAGGCTACGAGACCGACTGGAAGACGCTGATCGCCCGCGACGACATCGATCTCGTCGACGTTTCGACACCGGGCGACAGCCACGCGGAGATCGCCATCGCCGCCGCCGAAGCGGGTAAGCACGTCTTCTGCGAAAAACCGCTGGCCAACAGCCTGGCGGAAGCCCGCGCCATGGCCGAAGCCGTGAACCGGGCGGGCGTGAAGAGCATGGTGGCCTACAACTACCGCCGGGTGCCCGCCGTCGCGCTGGCGAAGCGGCTCATCGAAGAAGGCCGCATCGGCCAGGTGTATCACTGGCGCGCCGTCTACCTGCAGGACTGGATCATGGACCCCGACTTCCCCCTGGTGTGGCGGCTTCAGAAGGAGAAGGCCGGCTCGGGTCCCCACGGCGACCTGAACGCCCACATCATCGACCTCGCCCGGTATCTCATCGGAGAGATCACCGAGGTGACCGGCATGCAGGAGACCTTCATCAAGGAGCGTCCCATCGTGGAGGAGATCGATTCGGCCCTGGGCGCGAGCGCCGGCGGTTCCACGCGGACGGGACCGGTGACCGTGGACGACACGACCCTGGCGCTGGCCCGGTTCGAGAACGGCGCCGTGGGCTCCTTCGAAGCCACGCGCTTCGCCGGCGGGAGGAGAAACGGAAACCGATTCGAGATCAACGGCAGCAAGGGTTCCATCGCCTTCAACCTGGAGAAGATGAACGAGCTCCAGTACTACAACCGGGAAGACGAGGACCACGTGCAGGGCTTCCGCGAGATCATCGTGACCGAAGGCGCCCACCCCTACATGGACCGGTGGTGGCCGCCCGGGCACATCATCGGCTGGGAGCACACCTTCATCCATGAGGTGTACGATCTCATGCAGGCCATCGCCGGCGCCGACGACAACCTCCATCCGGATTTCGATGAAGGGGTCCGGGACCAGGCCGTGCTGGAAGCCGTTACGCTGTCGGCTGAGAACGGCAGCTGGGTCCGGATCGCCGACCTGTAGGCCTGCGGCCTGTGAACGCGATACCGGCGTGGGGCGCCCGCCATCAACCGGCGGCCTCCGCGCCGTACACGCCGACTATGAAACTGAAAGGAGCAGTCAATCATGTCTCGTCCCGTAACGCTATTTACCGGCCAGTGGGCGGACCTCACCCTGGACACGCTCGCCGGGAAGGCGGCGAGCTGGGGGTTCGACGGTCTGGAACTGGCCTGCTGGGGTGACCATTTCGACGTGAAACAGGGCGCCGAAAGCAAGGCGTACTGCGAGGACCGCCGGGCGCTGCTGGACAAGCACGGCCTGCAGGTGTTTTCCATCAGCAACCATCTCGCCGGTCAGGCGGTCTGCGACCTGATCGATGCCCGCCACGAGGCGATCCTGCCGCCCCATGTCTGGGGGGACGGGGACCCGGAAGGCGTGCGCCAGCGCGCGGCCGAGGAGATGAAGCAGACCGCCCGGGCCGCAGCGAACATGGGCCTCGATGTAGCCAACGGCTTCACCGGCTCGTCGATCTGGCACCTGCTCTACTCCTTCCCGCCCGTGGACCCATCGTCCATCGATGTGGGATACGAAGACTTCTCGGCGCGCTGGAATCCGATCCTGGACGTGTTCGACGAGGTGGGCGTGAAGTTCGGCCTGGAGGTGCATCCCACGGAGATCGCCTTCGACATCTCTTCGGCACAGCGGGCGCTGGACGCACTGGATAGTCGCGAGGCCTTCGGATTCAACTACGACCCCAGCCACTTCGGCTACCAGGGGGTGGACTACGTCGAGTTCATCCGGACCTTCAGTGACCGAATCTACCACGTGCACATGAAGGACGTCTGGTGGTCGGAACGCCCGACCCGGGCCGGCGTCTTCGGCGGACACGTGAACTTCGGCCATTCCGACCGGTACTGGGATTTCCGGTCCCTCGGCCGCGGCAGCATAGATTTCGAGGAGATCGTCCGCGCGCTGAACGAGATCGGGTACCAGGGTCCCCTCTCCATCGAGTGGGAGGACAGCGGCATGGACCGCGAGCACGGCGCCGAGGAAGCCTGCGCCTTCACGAAGGGCGTCGACTTCCCGCCGTCCGACGTGGCCTTCGATGCCGCCTTCGCCGAAGAATGACCAATCGGCCCGCGGCTGCAGCACCGGCCTCGTGGCCGGCGGGGGTTCCGAGGCGTAGCTACAGGCGCTTCATGTCGTAGCGTTCCGCGGCGACCGGGAGGGCACGATGGGAGGACGGATTTACGTCTTGATCTGCGCCGCCGCGCTTGTCGCAGCGGCCTGCGGGTCACCGGGTGACGGGCCCGGCGACGGGACGCAGACCTCGCGTGTCAATTCGGTGGGGCGGGTACTGCCGGCAGACGCCGCTCCGCTCAGCGAGCAGTACATCCGGCTGAGCATGCTGGAACCGTCCACCCTGGACGTGGGCATCTCCCTCTTCGACGCCCAGTTCAACGCCTTCCTCTTCGAATCCCTGCTGGTCTTCGACGAAGACATGGAGATCAGGGGCGCGGCCGCCGAGTCCTGGTCCGTGGCGGACGACCACGTGACCTGGACTTTCACGATCCGCGCAGGCGCGAAGTGGAGCGACGGCCGGCCGGTGACCGCCCACGATTTCGAATGGTCCTTCCGCCGCTTGCTCGATCCCGCGCACGCCAATATCTTCGCCTACTTCTACTACCCGATCAAGGGCGCCCGGGCTTACAACACGGGACAGTCGAGCGACCCGCAGGCCGTCGGCGTCCGGGCCGTGGACGACCGCACGCTGGTGATCGAGACCGAAGAACCGTGCTCGCACTTTCCCTACATCCTCACCTTTTTTACTTCCGTGCCGGCGCCCCGGTGGCAGGTGGAGAAATACGGGATAAGGTGGTCCGAACCGGAGTACTGCGTGTCCAATTCCACCTGGCGCCTCGCGTCGTGGGACAAGAACGTCAGTATGACCTACGCGCTGAATCCCCATTACAACGGACCCTGGAAGGGATACCTCGAACGCATCGAGTTCACCTTCATCCTGCCGGGCTGGCGGGGACTGCCGGCCTATGAGAACGGCGAGTTCGACCGGATCGGCGTCATGGGGCCCGATTACCATCACGCGCGGCTGGATCCCGTCCTGAACCGCGAGCTGATTACCTATCCGAACTTCGGGACGTACTATACGATCTTCAGGACCCGCGAGCCGCCCTTCGACAACATCCGGTTGCGCCAGGCCCTGGCCCACGCCATCGACCGCGAGTCCATCTGCAACGTCGTCCTCGGCGGCGCCGCCACGCCGGCCTACGGCATGCTTCCGAAGGGCTTCCCGGGGTACCAGTCGGAGCGGATCCGCGCGTACCAGGCCTTCGATCCGGAGCTGGCCCGGCAGCGACTGGCGGAGGCCGGCTACCCCGGCGGAAAGGGACTGCCCCCGCTCGAACTCTGGGTGCGGGGCCAGCCGCCGACGCCCGATGAATGGAACGTGGTCGTCGCCATGCAGCAGATGTTCGAGGACCACCTGGACATCGAGGTGAACCTGCGGCAGCAGTCCACAAACGCCTTCAACGCCTTCATGCGCAACCACGAGATCCCCTGGGGTTTCCTGTGGTTCAACATGGACTACCCCGACCCCAGCGACATGATCGCGGTGCCCTGGCGCTCCCAGCCCGCGGGATCGGGCCGGCAGGACTGGAAACACGACGGGTTCGACCGACTGGTGGATGCGGCCGCACGGGAATTCAACGAGGAGAAGCGCGTCTCCATGTACCAGGACGCCGAGGTGATCCTGGCCGAGCAGGCCGCGGGCGTGTTCCTGCACAACATGGTCAACGCGACCCTGAGCAAGCCGTGGGTCCTGGGCATCGAGGAAAACCGGTACGGCGACCGGAGGTGGAGCGGGTTCGCTCCGGCCTTCTCCACCCTGTACATCGGTGAACTCGGGCGAGAATCTGGCCGGCGTTAGGGATCTGGCTGGCGTTAGGGTACGTTGCAGGGAGGAACGGCGCGGAACTGAGGGATCGGGCCGGCGTTAGGGTTTGGTGTCCTGGCAGCGATCAGGCGAAGGGATCCAGATCGAATCCCGTTTCCGGCCGGATCCGTTCTGTGCCTTCGGGCCAGTCCGAGGGCCAGTCCCAGCCGGGGATCTGCAGGCTTTCCGCGCGAACCCGATGGGCGGCGGCCCGCCGATGCACGCCGGGCGGCGCCGTACTGACCTCCGAACTGTGGAGCATGGTGGGATAGTAGAAGGTGACGCTTCCCTCGCCCGCCGTGCAGTCGATGGCCTCGTGCTCGTGGCTTGCGACATAGGCCTCGGGTCCGCCCTTCAGTTCAAGAGGTCCTTCGAGATAGGAGCCGGGGAGGACCTTCATGGCGCCGTTCTCGATGGTCTGAGGGTCCACGTTGATGCGGACGATGATGGTCTTCTGGAAAAGGTCTTCCTTCCAATCTATGTCGGCCGGCCTGATGTGTATGTGGCCAAACTGGTTCCAGTGGCCGGAAAGATCGAGGTCCCGGGGCGGGTCCACGATGAAGAAGGTGTCCTGGTGCCATCCGATCTCCGCGTCGCCGCCGGCCACCTTGTCGAACATGGTACCGATGCTGGCGTGTTTGACCGGCTCGCCCAGGGCGCGTTCCAGCACGCTGACGATGGCGGGATGCCGGGAGAACCGGAGTCCGCCTTCGCACACGGCGTAGAGTTCCCACAGCAGCCAGACCGTGTCCTTCGACTTCCCGAGGAGCTTGTCGGTCGGTCGACCCTTGTATTCCGCTACGCGGCTCGCCTCCGCGATGGTCCGGTCCAGCAGTCCGCGGAACGCATTCATCTCTTCCGCGGAGAATACGCCTTCGACGGTCACGATGCCCTGCGTCTTCAGCGTGCCCACCGCTTCCCGCAGGTCCAGAGCGCTTTTGCCGTTATTCATGAGTTACTCCCCTGACGCACCGGGCCGCTAACGGTTCAGCCTGAGCGTTATGTCTTCCGTCTCCCATCCCAATCGTACTTCCAGGGTGTCCGGATGGACCATGGACCGTTCGGCGGGAACGAATGGCAAGGCGTTGCCGTAATCGAATTTACCGTTTCCGTTCGCGTCGCGATAGGCTTGAAGGATATACCGGCCCGGCAGCACGTTGTCAAACCGAAAACCTCCGGGCCCGGCCAGTTCGACCTCCGATGCGGGCTCCGCGTCCCGCAACGGGTAAAGGGAGATCCCCACGGCTCCCGCCCCTGCGGGGTCTTCGTCCTCGAACCGTCCCGACAGCGAACCGTAGCTCTCGGGATCGATGGTCGAGAAGGTGTACGCGAGCGTGTCGGGACGGTCGCCCGTGGCCTGCAGCGGCTGATCGAACCCGTTCCTGACCAGGCCGGCCAGTACGAGAATCTCGTAGTCGGCACTCGTATGCAGCAGGCTATCGGGCCGCATCACAGCGACCGTGGCGTCGATCCACCGTAGATCCCCGCCGACCTCCTGGTCCGTGGAATCCCTAAGGACAACGGCCCCCTCCTCCAGGGTAACGGGTTCGCTGAACGAGAACCGGAGCTCGACGAACTGTGCGACGTCCCGCGAACGGTTGCCGGGATGGACTTCCAGGAGCCTCGGCGCCGGCGGGTTCTCTATGGCCGATCCGGTGAATTCGGCGGTGTTCTCCGTCGTATCCATCGGTTCCGACCAGGTGTTTTCCAGTCCGGTAACAGTCAGACGATAGACCCGGTCGCGGACCTGGGGCGCCGTGATGAGCACGATGGTCGCCGGATCCGCCGGATCCTGGTACGCGGACGTGACCTCAAGGCTTTCGCCTTCCTCCACGCCGGCGATGGCATAGGCGCCCGTGCCCCGGACCATGTCCGCGCGGGGTGCCTCGCTCAGGAAGACACTCAGTGCACGCCGGTGGGACACCCGGGCGGACATCACGTGCATGGCGGCGGTATCGTTCACGGCCATCCGGAACCACATGGGACCGTCCAACATGCCCTCTTCCGACATGCCCTCTTCCGACATGCCCTCTTCCGACAGGACGACGTCCCGGGTGGGCACCCCGATGGGGTCCACGCCCGCGTCGTAGAGACGGTCTCTGCCCTGGTCCAGGAAGGCGAAGAGGCGGTAACGGCCGGCCGAGAGATGGGTGAAGGTAAAGGTACCGTCCCTGCCGGCCTGGGTCAGATAGTCCGGGGTCGTGCCGGCCGGGTCCGGTTCGGGCTTCCCGGCAATGTTGTAGGCCCAGACATAGGTGTTCCTGGCAGGCTGGCCGTCGTGGACCGTCAGGCCGTTGACCTCCCCCTCTTCGATGCTGGGGCCGGTCGACAGCGCGTATACAAAGGTCGAATCCATGCGGTTACTGCGCATGTCCCTGAAGCCGGTGCCCACCGTGATGATATAGGTTCTGTCGGCCAGCAGGGGTTCCTCGAACCGGACCGTGATCTCGTTGCCCCGCCAGCTCGCTTCGGCTTCGAATTCGACGATCGGCGCGATGAACAGGTTGCCTTCGATGGAACGGGGCTGAATGCGTTCGCTGAAGGTAAGCTTCGGGGAAACGTCCAGCGGCACGTGGGTCGAACCCGCCGGGGGATCGGTTTCTACCACCCAGGGTGGAATACGGTCGCGCGGACCGCCGGGCGGCATGCCTTCGCGGGCGCAGGCCACGGCGACCAGGCCGACCAGGCAGGCCATGGCGACCAGGCAGGCCGGGCCGATCAGGCCGACCAGGCTGGCCAGGCTGACCGGAATCTTCAGCGCGGAGTGGTCCGGCGTCCCGTTCATAGATCAGGCGCGGGGATGCGCCTCTTCGTACGTTTTCCTGAGGCGGTCGAGGGCGACGTGGGTATAGACCTGCGTGGTCGAAAGCCGTTCATGGCCGAGCAGTTCCTTGACCGCCATCAGGTCCGCTCCGGCGTCGAGCAGGTGCGTAGCGGTCGTATGGCGGAGCATGTGGGGCGTCAATCCCTGCTGGCTGATCCGGAGACCGTATCTCCCCAGGATGTACTGGACCCCGCGGCCCGTCAGCCTGCGGCCGTGTTGATTCAGCAGGAGTGCCGCCGTATCTTCCCGCCCCGTTTTGATCAGCATGGGACGGACGTCCATATAGGCCGCCAGCGCGGACAACGCGGGCCCGCCCAGCGGCACGATGCGTTCCCGGTCCCCCTTCCCGATCACGCGGATCCGTTCCTCCGTCATTTCGATCGCGCCGACGTCGAGTCCTACGAGCTCCGACAACCGCATGCCCGCTCCGTAAAGCAGTTCCAGGATGACCACGTCCCGCAGCCCGAGTAGCCGACTCCGGTCGGGCTGGCCGAGCAGGGCTTCCACCTGGCTTTTGTCCAGGAACCGGGGCAGGTGTCGGTCCCATTTCGGCGTGGTCAGGTAGACGCACGGGTTGGAGGAAACGATCCCTTCCCGGCAGAGATAATGGAAGAAGGACCGCACGGCCGCGAAACGGCGCGCGATGGTCCGCCTGCTGAAGCCTTCCCGGTGCAGGTGGTGAAGGAACGCCCGCACCACGGACTTGTCGATGGACTCCGGGTCCGGCGGATCGGCGCCGCCGTCTTCGGAGAGGAAAGACTGGAATTGGCCCAGGTCGCCGGCATAGGCCGACCGGGTATGCCGGGAGTAATTGCGCTCGATCTCGAGATGATCGAGAAATGCGCTGACCAGTTTCTCCATGATCGGTCAAGCCTCCTGGAGGGTCTGTCCCGCCTGGTCCGCCTGGCCCAGCTGCCCCGCCTGGTCCGCCTCGCCGGAACCGTCGGGCTGCGACTCGGCGGCCCGGACGCGATGCTTGCACGACGGGCACTGGAGCGCTTCACGGCCGGATCTTTCCTGTTTCTCGACCATGAGGGGATAGTCGCACCGTGGACAGCGGCGGTCGACCGGCTTGTCCCACACCACGAAACGGCACTTGGGGTAGTTGCTGCAACCGTAGAAGTTCCGGCCCTTCTGCGACCGGCGCGCCGTGAGGAACCCGTCGCAACCTTCTTCAGGACAGTCGACCCCGAGGTTGACCGGCCGCGTCTCCCGGCAGCGGGGATATCCGCTGCACGCCAGGAACGGGCCGTACCGGCCGGTCTTCACGATCATTTTCTCGCCGCACTTCCCACATACTTCGTCGGTGTTCAAGTCGGCGTTCTCTTCGCCGTTCATCGGCCGGGTGTTCCGGCATGCCGGGAATCCCCCGCACGCCATGAACCGGCCGTTGCGGCCCCATCGGATGACCATGGGCTTGCCGCATTTCTCGCATTTCTCGTCCGTCTCCTCCGTCAGCGTGCTCTTCAGCTCCGACCGCTGGGCGTTTACGGACTGCAGCCGCTCGTTGAAGGGCTGGTAGAAGTCCACCAGGGTGCCGGTCCAGTCCAGTTCCCCGGTTTCGATGCGGTCCAGCGCGTCTTCCATCTTCGCGGTGAACGCCACGTCGAACAGGTCCGGGAAAGCCATGACCAGGATCCGGTTTACGGCCATGCCGAGGTCCGTCGGCGTGAACCGGCCCGCTTTCATGGCCGCGTACTTGCGCATGCGCAGCGTGCTGATGATCTGGGCATAGGTGCTCGGCCGGCCGATCTGCCGGACCTCGAGTTCCTTGACGAGACTCGCCTCGGTGTACCTGGGCGGGGGCTGGGTGAAATGCTGCCTGGGTTCGAGCTTTTCCAGGGCAAGTTTCTCGTCCTTCCGCAGATCGGGCAGGGATTTCTCGTCGTCCTTGCCTTCCGCGTCCTCGTCGACCGGTTCTTCATAGGCCTTCAGGAATCCCGCGAAGGTCGGCACGGTGCCCGTGGCGCGGAACTGGTACTTCCCGGAACGGATGTCCACGGTGGTCACGTCGAAACGGGCCGGTCGCATCTGGCATGCCACGAAGCGCAGCCAGATCAGTTCATACAGCCTGTACTGGTCCTTCGTCAGAAAGGGCTTCATCTTCTCCGGGGTGCGGTCCACGGCCGTGGGCCGGATTGCCTCGTGGGCGTCCTGGGCGCCCGGCTTGGTCTTGAACCTCCGCGGCTTGGGGGGGACGTATTCGTCGCCGTATACCCGGCCGATCAGGTCCCGGACGGCCGCGATCGCCTCGTCCACGATCCGGGTCGAGTCCGTCCTCATGTAGGTGATCAGCCCAATGGCCCCCTCGTCGCCCAGCTCGATGCCTTCGTAGAGCTGCTGGGCGATCATCATGGTCTTCTGGGTGGTGAACCGGAGGCGCCTGGCCGCGTCCTGCTGCAGGGTGCTGGTGATGAAGGGCGGATAGGGATTGCGCTGCGTGCGCTTCCGCGTGATGTCCTCGATTTCGAAGGTCTTCCCGCGCAGGTCCTCGATCAGCGCCCGGGCCGACTTCTCGTCGGGCAGGTTGAACTTCTCTCCGTCCACGCGGATCAGCTTGACCGGGAACACGGCGTCCCCCTCCGACCGGAGGTGTGCCGTAATGGACCAGTACTCCTCGACCTTGAACTTCTCGATTTCCACTTCCCGTTCGCAGATCAGCCGCAGCGCCACCGACTGTACCCGGCCCGCGCTCAATCCGCCGGTGATCGTCTTCCAGAGGAAGGGACTGACCTGGTACCCGACGAGACGGTCCATGACGCGGCGCGCCTGCTGGGCGTTGACTTTCTGCATGTCGATCGACACGGGCTTGTCGATCGCCGTCCGCACCGCCCCGGGGGTGATCTCGTGGAAGAGCACCCGCCCCACTTCCTTCTTGCTGTTGCCCAGCTGGCTGGCCACGTGCCAGGCGATGGCCTCGCCCTCCCGGTCGGGGTCGGTCGCGAGGAAGATCTGATCGGCCGACCGCGCTGCGCTGCGGAGGTCTTTCACGACCTTTTCCTTGCCCGGGATCGTTACGTATTCGGGCTGGAAACCGTTCTGGACGTCGACGCCCAGGCTCTTGGGCGGCAGGTCCCGGACATGGCCCACCGACGCCATGATCTCGAAATCCTTGCCCAGGTATTTCTTGATCGTACGGGCCTTGGCCGGGGACTCCACGATAACGAGTGATTTGGACATGTTATAAAGTAGTCGCGTGAAAGTAGTCGCGCTGGAGATGAAGGAAAGTAGGACTTCAGTTCCCGATGATGCCCTCTTCGAGGTCGTCGGGCAGCCAGATCATGACCTGTCCGGATTCCGACTCGAGCAGGATCGGTGCGGCGATGGTTTTGATATCGTCCCGGGTGACGGAACGGGCGCCCGTCAGCATGGCCCGTTCGATGATCAGTTCGGTCTGCGTATCGGTGATCAGACCCAGTTCGCGAAGTTCCAGCAGGTAGCCGTACGCGTCGGGCTGGATCATCAGCTGTTCCACGGCGTGCAGAATCCGGTTGGGTTTGGGCTGGAGCGGCTTGGTCGGATCGACCACGACTTCCGCCTGCGCCTGGAGGCGGTCGAACAGCCAGGCGAAGGCCGTGTTGACCTCCTGCTGGGTATAACCGTGGCCGACCAGGGTCTGGGAGACGTCGGCGATGTCGTTGAATCGGCCTTTTTCATCCTGCATGTGCTTCATGAGGAAAACGATGATTTCCATCACTTTTTCCATGATGCGCTCCTGAAGGAATGCGAAGATGTGATTGGAACCGGGCCGAAGAACGACCCCTGGCCGTATACCGTACTTTTCGGTTTTCGCTGTCCAAATCTAAGCTTCCGGGGGTCCGTATGCAAGTGTTTTTACCGGTCCCGGACGGCGTTACGTCGCTTCGAACACCTTGCCGATTTCATCCCGGTCGAAGGCCGGGAGATCGGCGATTTCACCCTTGCTCCTGATCCGGATTCCGAACTCGGGAGGCTCTACGGACCCGATCTCGGCGACCGGTATGCCGGCTTCGCCAAGGCAGGCCGCAAGGGGCTGCACACGGTCCGCTTCCACCACGATGAGCAGGGCGCCCGACGCGATGACGCCCAGGGGATCCAGGCCGTAAAACGCGCAGAGGGCCTCCGGTTCGGGCAGCAGCGGAATCCGGTCCTCCTCGATAAGCATGCCGACCCCGGAAGCGACCGCGATCTCCCGCAGTCCCGACGCGAGTCCGCCCTCCGTGGGATCGTGCATGGCGCGGACCCCGCCGGTCTCCATGGCGAGGCGGGCTTCCCTGACCACGCTGAGGCCGGGTTGCCTGAGGTACCGCCGGCAGGTCTCGAGGAATTCGTCGGAGAATCGCGTCCGGACCTCGTTGCTTTTTTCCATGGCGATCAGCGCCGTCGCCTCGATGGCGATCCCCTTGGTCAGCAGGATCCGGTCGCCCACCCGGGCGCCGTCGCCGGAGACATAGCCGTCGGCCGTCGTTTCCCCCAGCATCTGCCCGATGAGCAGCGGCCGGTCCAGGCCGTGGGTGATTTCGGTGTGTCCGCCGCAGAGGGTGATGCCGAGTTCGCGGCAGGCGTCGGCCAGGCCGGAGAAAATGCGGTCCACCAGGTCGGCGTCGGTTTTATCTTCCGGGAGCAGTATGGTCGAGAGGAACCACCGGGGCGCCGCGCCCATGGCGGCGACGTCGTTGGCGTTGATGTTGACGGCGTACCAGCCGATTTCCTCGGTGGCGAAGGTGATGGGGTCGGTTTTCGAGACGAGTACGCTGGAACCGAACGAGATGACCGCCGCGTCCCGACCGATGCCCGGGCCCACGAGCAGTCTCGGGTCGGCGCCGGAAGCATAGCGGCGCAGGATGCGGTCCAGGTCTTCCGCGGGCAGCTTGCCGACCGGGTAGTAGGGAGGCATGTCTCGCTGATTGGCGTGGGTGCGTCGATGCCCGCGCGTCGGCGGTTATTCCCGACGCTTCCGCTGGGCGCGCAATGCTTCTTTAAGGATCTTGCCGGGCTTGAACTTGGCTTTCCGGCGGGCCGGAACCTCGATGGTGTAGCCGGTCCGCGGATTGCGGGCCGCCGGCTTGGGGCGGGTATTCCTGATCTCCAGCGCGCCGAATCCCCTGATCTCGATCCGGTTGCCCTCGACCAGGTTCTCCCGCATGATTTCGAAGAGCGCGTCGATCACGGGATAGATCTGCGTCTTTTTCAGTCCCAGTGTCTCGCTGATTTCGTTGACCAGTTCTCTGCGCGTTGTCGTCATGTAGGTTCCTCGGTCCGGTGTTCTTTCTTTCCGCCGGATGAACAGGGCCGGCCGTGCAGGCGGTGCAGCTTGTCCACGTTCTCCTGGTCTATGGTGTTGACCCGGCCGAGCATGCGCGCCACGAGGGCGATCTGCGCGCAGTGCTCCATGGTTTCCATCTTGTGATAGGCCGAAACGATGTCCGGACCCAGGGTCAGCGCGCCGTGGTTTTCCAGCAGTATCGCGTCGTGGTCCCGCACGAATCCCCGGAGCGATTCGACCAGTTCCATGGTTCCCGGCGTCCCGTAGGGCGCGATGGGTACGAATCCCAGGGAGACGATCACCTCGGGCAGCAGGGCATCGGGCAGATGCACGCCGGCCACCGAGAAACCCGTCGCCGCCGGGGGATGGGCGTGGGCCACGGCGTGCACGTCCGGACGCTCCCGGTACACCATGAGGTGCATTTTCATCTCTGACGACGGTTCGTGCATCCCCGAGATCACCGCGCCGTCATAATCGACGATCACGAATTTGTCCGGGTCCAGGAAACCCTTGCTCACCCCGGTCATCGTGATCAGCAATCGGTCTTCGGACAGTCGAACGCTTAAGTTTCCGTCGTTCGAGGCTACGTATCCCCGGTCATACATCCGCTTGCCGACGTGGATTACGTCGGATACGACTTGCTCTATTTGCAAGATTACGTTGTTCCGGTTGAAAGATTGCGGATTGCGGTGGTACGGTTCGAATATATCCGGCCCGCCGTTTCCGTACAAGTATTATTATTTCCATAAGTTATAAGCCGGAAAAAGTTACAGGCCGAAAAGTTACAGGCCGGACCGCACGATGTGCGAGACGTCGGTGATACGGTTTCTTTCCACGCCCCGCGTGTCGATGCGGATTCGGTCCCGGCCGCAATCCACCAGCAGAGGCGGGGTTCCCTTCAACCACCGGTCCGCCAGGCCGACGGGATCGCCGCCAGGCGGGCGTATGGATACGGCGTAACCGGGCAAGCCGTCGGCGGGGAGGCGGTACGCCGTAAGATACGCCCGGCTTTCGACCACGTCACACGCGCCGCGGAGCCGGCCGTCTTCCGACAGGCGTTCGAACAGCAGGCGGACACGGGCGCCTACCTCTTCCCCGGTCGCGGCGAGCATGTGGGCCGCCGGATGGCACGCGAGGTCGCAGGAGCTATCGGCCAGTTCCGCCAGCCGGGCGACGAATCCCGCCCTCACGTGCCGGGAGGCCTGCGCCGCCGGCCAGGTGCCGTGCGCTCTCAGCCGCGCGATGACCTGTCGTGTCCCGATCAGCAGTCCGCAGGGCGGCCCGCCGATGAGGCCGCCTCCAGCCGCGATGATCAGTGGCGTGCCGGACCGCACGGCATCGGTGACCGAGCGCCTGGCCGCGAACGGGGCGGATGAGACCGGGCGCAACGTCGTATCGCCGGCCAGGTGAAGCACCGTGGCGCCGGATTCCGCTCCGGCCCGGACGATTTCCTCCGGGGCCGCTTCTTCGGTGAAACCTCGAAGGGCGCAGGTGGACGGACGGGCCGTGACGATCAGTGCGGTCCGGTCTCCCATCGCGCGTCCGTAGTCGGACAGGCGGGACTTGTTGGTTGCGCCGGTCTCGATCATCGTGGCGCCGGCGAGCGCGCAGAGCGACACCGGGTTCACGGGCCGATCCTCGTATGGCGCGTCGATCAATCCCGCCTGGCTGCGGCCGATGATCACTTCCGCCCGTCCCGCGAGCGCCCGGACCGCAAGGAGGAAGGCGTCGGCGACGGACCGGCAGACCAGTACGTCTTCGGCACCGGTCAAATCGCGCACGAGTCCGGCGGTACGGCCGTCTTCCTCGTAAGCCGCGAGGGTGAGGGCCAGCCTCGAGGCGCTCCCGGCGGCCGTTCCGGCGTAGGGTTCCCGCGCGAGCGGATGGAATACGATACCTGAAGCGTTGATCAGCACCCCGCCCGCCGAATGGGCTTCATCCTCCAGGCGCGTGGCGGCCCGCTCGGCGAAGCGCTCCGGCGCGAATCCGTCCTCTTGCGCGAATCCGTCCTCTGCATTCTCCGGGGGACGAAGCCGGATCCGCTCCCGCGCGTCGCGCAGCACCTTCCGGATCGCGGCGTCGATCTGCCCGTCCTCGAACCGGCCGCGCAGTGCCTCGATGCGGGATTCGCCCTGCACCAGGCGCACGGAAGGCAGACGGGCGAATTGACGCTGCAGGGCTTCCTGCCCGGCTTTCATTGGTCCCTCCCTTCCCGGCTCACCGCGGCGAGCGCGGTTTCCGTGCATCGGCCGGTCAGGTGGTCGCCGCCGGCGCGTAGCGCCCGTATTTCCCGGGCGAGCCGGTCCAGGTCGGCGGGACGGTCCACGTCGTGCCAGGACGGGAGTTCGTGGCTGGAAAAACCGCATGTCCGGATAGCCGCCCGGGTCTGCCGCAGCACGCGGCCGGTGCCCCAGTGGATGGATTCGAACAGTCGGTCGTACCGGTCGGAGGCGTTTTTCCGGCGTCTCTGACTGTCCGGCATGTCCGGGTCGCCTGGATCGCCCGGACTGCCGGGACCTCCTGGTCCGCCTGATGCGCCCGGACCGCCCAGTCCGATCAGGTAGTAGCCGCCATCATCGGCGGGACCGAGCACGACGTCGTGCCGGTCCAGTGCCTCGAATGCCTCTTCGACGTAAGCCGGGGGGAGGAGGGGGCTGTCACCGCCCAGCACGACGGTCTTTTCCCATCCGTCTTGCCGGAAGGCCGTGAAGGCGTTCGACAACCGTTCCCCGAGATGGCTGCCCCGCTGACGAAGCCAGTTCACATAGGGATCTCCCAGACAGCCCAGGGCGGATCCGAGTTCCGTCCGTCCGTCGTCGGGCGTCCAGGCCACGAAGAGGGAAGCGGCTGCGGTCCGCTGGGCCAGGTGCAGCGTGTCCAGGATGAAGGCGCGGTAGAGTTCCGCGGCCTCGTCCATCGTTACCCGCGGCGTCAACCGGGTTTTCACGGTCCCCGGTCTCGGGGCTTTCATGAACAGGACGAGGGCGTTCGACATGGGCGTGTGCAGATCGGGAGGCTGTGGGGAAGGCCTGGTCCGCCCGGTAGGCGGCAAGGCGTTGAGGCCGGGCGTTTTCCCGGATCCCATGCATACTACCGGCCGGCCGGCGGCGTGTCAATTAAAACACTTATTTATCAACCATTTAACCCGTTTCCGATCCGCTCAGGATCAACAATAAACCTTGACATGAAAGGCGGCTGAACTTTATTTTCAGCGTTTCCTACCGGCACGCCGGATCACCCGATTCGGCGGACCCAGGCGGAATCAACGGCTTGCCGTGCAGACCGAAGCCCGGCGAAGAGACGCTACGCGACACTGCGCGGACCGGCGTCCGGCGAAGAAGGGCTACGCGACGCCGAACGGACCGATCCATGGAAGATCGCCATGTGGGATGAAGTCAAGGCAGTCATCGCATCGAACCAGTCCTTCGTGATCTCCAGCCACGTCAATCCCGATGGGGATTCGATCGGATCGGCCCTGGGGGTATACGAGTGTCTGAAGGCGCTGGGGAAGGACGCCGTCGTCGCCATGAACGACGCCATTCCCGCCGCCTATACCTGGCTGGACCCCGACGAGGAAATCCTCGCGCCCGCTTCGGAGGATGAGTCAGAGTCGGGGCGCCTAGCCGCCGCGGACGTGGTCGTCATCGTGGACGCCAACGGCTGGGACCGGCTGGGGCGGTTGCGGAAGCCGCTGGAGGAATCGGCGGCGGTCAAGATCGTGATCGACCACCATCCCTACACTGAACTGATCACGCCTTTGTCGGTGATCGACACGAAGGCGTCCTCAACGGCTGAACTGATTTACGATCTGATCGACTCGATCGGCGCGCCGCTCACGTCGAGGGCGGCGGACGCGCTGTACACGGGCATCCTGACCGATACCGTGTCGTTCCGCTTCGCCAGGAGCGCGCCGTGCGCCCATATCGTCGCGGCCAAACTCCTCTCTACGGGCGTCGACCCGTCCCGGGTCTACGACCAGATCTACAACCGGAACACGGGCGCCCGTACCCGGCTCATGGGCCGCGCGCTCTCCGATATACAGTTTACCGGACATGACCGAGTCGCCTGGCTGACCGTTACGCGGTCCATGATAGAGGAAACCGGCGCCCGGTCGTCGGACACGAGCGGGTTCGTGGACGTAACCATGACCATCGCCGGCGTCGAGATCGGGATCATATTCGTGGAAGGCAAGGAAGGTACGGTCCAGATCAGCTTGCGGTCCCGGCCGGAAACCGACGTCAACCAGGTCGCCGTGGCCCTGGGCGGCGGTGGCCACAAGAACGCCGCGGGCGTAACGTACAACGGCACGCTTGAAGAAGCCGTCCGTACCGTGACGGAGGCGGCAGTCAAAGCGTTATGACTCATCGGCCGTCGCACGCCGACAGGGCAGTCAAAGCGTTATAACTCATCGGCCGTCGCACGCCGACAGGGCTGTCAAAGCGTTATAAACTGTCGACCGCCGCGCGCCGGCTGGGCAGTCAAAGCGTTGCAGAACGCCGGCCGTCGCATCCCACCGCATTATGCTCATTACGCGAAAAACCCGGTTCTCGGCGGCGCATCTGTGCCGCAACCCGGGGTGGACGGAGGCCAGGAACCGGCGGGTGTACGGCTCCTGCACCGTCGGCACGGGCCACGGTCACGACTACGAAGCCGAATTCACCTTCGGGGGGCCGGTCGATCCCCGGACCGGCGTGGTCCTGAACCTGACCGAGGTCAAGCGGCTGCTGCGCGCCGTGATCGAACCGCTGGACCTGAGCCACCTGAACCACGACCACGGCGCCCTGGAGGGTCCGGCGCCGACCAGCGAAAGGCTCGTCCGGTACCTCTGGCACGCGCTGGAAGGCGGTACCGGGCCGTGCGAACTCAAGCGCGTCCTGCTGCGCGAGAGCCGTACGAGAAACATCGCATACACCGGAGACGACAGCATGGTCCACGTCACGAGAAGCGTCGAGTTCAACGCCGCCCACCGCCTGCACAGTATAAGGTTGAGCGACGAAGAAAACGTGCGTATATTCGGTAAGTGCAACAATCCCCACGGCCACGGACACAACTATGAACTGGAGGTGACGGTCCGCGGCCCGGTGGACGAGAAGACCGGGACGGTCATCGACATGGGGCGTTTCGATGAGGTCCTGCAGAAGGAAGTCGTGGATCGCTACGACCATCGCCACCTGAACCGGGACCTGGAGGAATTCAGGACGGTCAATCCGACATCGGAGGAATTGCTCAGGGTGATCTGGAAGCGGCTTCTTCCATGCTTCGATACCCCTTCGCTCTACCGGATTCGCCTGGTGGAGACGTCCAAGAACGCTTTCGAATACTATGGCGAGGAGGACCGGTGACCACGATGGACCCGATCGAGGGATTGACGAGGTCGCTGCTAGCGGAGATCGGCGAGGACCCGGACCGGGACGGCCTCAGGCGCACGCCCCTGCGCGTGGCGCAGTCCCTGCGGTTTCTGACCCAGGGTTATGACAAAAGCATTGAAACCGTCCTGAACGGCGCTATCTATGAAGAGGATTGCGACGAGATGGTACTGGTGAAGGATATCGAGTTCTTTTCACTGTGCGAGCACCATATGCTGCCCTTCTTCGGCCAGTGCCATATCGCTTACATTCCCAACGGCAAGATCATCGGGCTGGGCAAGATCCCCCGCATCGTGGACGTCTTCGCAAGGCGGCTCCAGTTGCAGGAACGCCTGACCTTCCAGATCGCCCAGACCCTGCAGGCCTGTCTCGATCCCCTGGGGGTGGCCGTCGTCATGGAAGCCGGCCACCTCTGCATGATGATGCGCGGCGTGGAGAAACAGCACTCCAAGGCGACGACGAGCGCTATGCTCGGCGTGTTCAGGGATGATCGCAGCACCCGGATGGAATTCCTCGACCTGACACGGTCGTAGCGTTGGGGACTCAATACGCACGGAGGCGACCGATGAACAAAGACCAGCTCGTTGAACGGCTAGCGGCCGTGCTGGGCCGGGAGAACGTCATCGACGCGCCCGACCAGTTGATCGTCTACGAATGCGACGGGCTGACCATCGACCGGAACGTCCCGCACGCCGTCGTCTACCCCACCACGACGGAGGACGTCGCGGCCGTGGTCCGGATTCTCCATGAAGCGCGGATTCCCTTCGTTGCGCGCGGCGCGGGCACCGGCCTGAGCGGCGGGAGCCTGCCGCCCGACGGCGGGGTCATGATCGCGCTGACTAAAATGAACCGCATCGTGGAGGTCGACTTCCGCAACCAGCGGGCGCTGGTGGAAGCCGGCGTGGTCAACCTGCACCTGTCGAAAGAGACCGGTAAGCAGGGCTATCACTTCGTGCCGGACCCCTCGAGCCAGTACGCCTGCACCATCGGAGGCAACATCGCCGAGAATTCGGGCGGTCCCCACACCCTGAAGTACGGGGTTACGACCAACCACACCCTGGGCGTGGAAGTGGTCCTGCCGGACGGGCGGATCACCTGGTTCGGCGGCAAGGCGGAAGACGCCGTGGGTTACGACCTGCGCGGTCTGCTGATCGGATCCGAGGGCATGCTGGGCATCGTTACACGGGCGTGGGTCAAGCTGACCCGCCTGCCCCAGGCCTGGCGGACGTTCCTGGTGGTATTCGACCAGGTGGAAGACGCATCGCGCGCCGTCGCCGGCGTCGTGGCGCGCGGGATCGTACCTTCGGCCCTCGAGATGATCGACAAGGTCGCCATCGGCGCCATCGAGGCGGCCTACCAATTCGGATTTCCCCTGGATGCCGAAGCCGTGCTGATCATCGAACTCGAGGGTCACGAGGCGGGCCTGGACACCCAGGCCGAAGCGGTGGCCGAGGTCTGCCGGGAGAACCGGGCCAGCGATATCCGCACCGCGGAGGACGACAAGGAACGCGCCCTGCTGTGGATGAGCCGCAAGCGGGCCTTCGGCGCCATGGGGCGCCTGAGTCCCAGCTACTACGTGCAGGACGGCGTGGTACCGCGCACGAAGATCCCGGACATCATGCGGGTCATCCAGGCGACGGCCGGGAAATACGAACTGCTGATCGGCAATGTATTCCACGCAGGGGACGGCAACATCCATCCCTGTATCGCGTACGACGACCGGGACGAGGAACAGGCGCGGAAGACCGTGGAGGCCAGCAACGAGATACTGCGGGCCTGCGTCGACCTGGGCGGATCCATCACCGGGGAACACGGCATCGGATACGAAAAAGTCGACCTGATGCCCCTGATCTTCAATGAAACGGATATCGAGGCCATGGAGACGGTCAAGGCGGTGTTCGACGAGGAGAACCTCAGCAATCCCGGCAAGATGTTTCCCACGAACCGATCCTGCATCGGATGCGGAACGGCGGAGCTGAAATACACCAACCGCCAGGCGGCGCTGCTATAGACACGAAGGCACTCAGGTTCCCCCATGTCCGATGAGGTGCTGCACAGCAGGCTCGGATCCCTCGTGGACGGCTATGCCCCGGCGAGCCCGGAAGCGCTGGCCTCCCATGCCGTGGAAGGGGTCGTTCCCTCGGCCGTCGTGGCCCCGGGAAGCGTGGAATCGCTCGCGGCCACCGTGCAGATGGCTTCGGAACTGGGTTTCGCCGTCATCCCGCGGGGCGGCGGCACCAAGATAGACTTCGGCCATCCGCCCTCCCGCGCAGACATCGTGGTTTCCCTGGAACGACTGAACCGGATCGTCGCGCACGAGCCCGCGGACCAGACGGCCACGGTGGAGGCCGGCATTACCATGGCCGGACTGCAGGCCGGGCTGGGGAAACGGGGCCAGTATCTGCCGCTGGACCCGCCCCACGGCGACGCGGGGACGCTGGGCGGGGCGCTCGCCACCAATGCCTCGGGCGTGCTCAGGACTGCCTTCGGCACGGCCAGGGACCTGGTCATCGGCGCCCGGGTGGTTCAGGCGGACGGCACCGTCGTCCGGTCCGGGGGGCAGGTCGTCAAGAACGTGGCAGGTTACGACCTGAATAAGATGTACATCGGGTCGCTCGGCACGCTCGGCATCCTGGCGGAAGTGAACCTGAAGCTGCAGCCCCTGCCGGCGGCTGGCAGGCTCCTCATCGGGACCATGGCGGAGATCGGGGAGGCGGCCGAATGCGCCTTCCGGGTCATGGATTCGGAGGTCATGCCCTCCTTCCTGGAAGTGGCCAGTCCCGCCACCCGCTCTCTCCTCACCGGGGAGGCCGCCGGGCTCGGGGCCGGGTCCGGGGCGGACGGCAGCGGGGTCCGGACGGATGGCGTTGGGGCCGGGTCCCGATCATACAGCGGCGGGGACGGCGGCATCCGGGACAACCAGGACTTCGCCGTCGTCGCGGGAATGATCGGCACGGATGAGACGGTGGACTGGCAGGCCGGGGAATGCGAGCGGATCTTCCGGGATTCAGGGGCGGCCGCAGTTATGACCGTGGACGGAGACGGATACCGACGGGTGCTGGACGGGATGCGGGCTTTTCCAGGAGGCGGTCTCCTGCCCCAGGGCATGGGACCCGGGGTGACCTGCCGGGCCGGCGTTACGCCGGACGGGGTGGAAGCACTCTTCCGGCTGGCGGACGAAGGCTGCCGGCGCCTGTCCATCGGCTGCGGCCTGCTTTCTCATTTCGCGAGCGGTCACGTGGCCTTCGTCTTCTACCGGGACGGGACGTTCCCGGAATCAGATTACGATGGGTTGGCGAGCCTGTTCGAGACCCTGCGGAACGCTTCGGAAGAACAGGGCGTCTTCGTGGTGGAACACGCCCCCGCCGCCCTGAAGGAACGGGTCGGCGTCTGGGGTTCGACCCGCGGGAACCGGCACATCATGGAAATGCTCAAAAAACGTTTCGACCCGAAGGGCACGCTGAACCCTGGACGGTTCGTCGACGGCATCTGACTAAAGGGAGGACTCCACATGAAACTGCCCACATTCAGGGAGATACGCCAGCGGTTCGACGCGCCTTTTGTCGAGGACATCGCCGGAACGTCCGAAGGGGAGGTCGCTCGCATGATCGAGGAGACGGGCCTGCGCGCCGGGTCCACGGTGGCCGTCGCCACCGGCAGCCGGGGGATCGGCAACATCGCGGTCATCGTAAAGAGCGTGGTCGCCGCCCTGGCAAATGCCGGCCTGAAACCCTTCGTCGTGCCGGCCATGGGCAGCCACGGCGGGGCGACCTCGGAAGGTCAGCGCCGCGTACTGGAGAACTACGGCATCCACGAGGCGGCGACGGGGTGTCCCATCCGCTCCGACATCGAGCCGGCGAGTCTCGGAGAGACCGCGGACGGGCTTCCGGTCTACCTGGACCGAAACGCCCTCGGCGCCGACCACATCGTGGTGGTCAACCGTGTGAAACCCCATACGGACTTCAAAGGCTCGGTCGGCAGCGGCCTCATGAAGATGCTGGCCATCGGGCTGGGCAAGCAGAAAGGCGCCAGCTACTATCACGGCGCGGTTTTCGAATACGGGTTCGAACACATGATCTCGACCGTGTCGCAGCACGTGCTCGAGCACGCGCCCGTGGCCTTCGGGCTGGCCATTATCGAGAACGCCTACGACCAGACCGCGCACCTCATCGGCGTCCCGGCAGGTGTCCTGCAGCAGGAAGAACGCCGGCTGTTCCAGGAGGCGCAGCGCCTCATGCCCCGCCTGCCGTCCGACGACATCGACATCCTGATCGTCGACGAGATGGGCAAGAACATCAGCGGGACCGGAATGGACACGAACATCATCGGCCGGCGCATGCAGAATTTCGAGACTGAGCCCGCGAACCCGCGGATCCTGCGGATCATCGTCCGCGACCTGACGCCCGAGAGCGAGGGCAATGCCGTAGGCATCGGGCTGGCCGATTTCACCACCCGCCGCCTGGTGGACAAGATCAACCACCAGTATACCTACGTCAATTCCATCACGGGCATGAGTCCGCAGAAGTCCCGCATCCCCGTGTTCCTGGACACGGACCGCGAGGTCATCGAGGCCGCCTTCTCCACCATCGGCATGAAACCGCCCGGCGAGGGACGCGCCGTCCGCATACGGAACACGCTTTCCCTCGGTCGCGTCGAGGTTTCCGAGGCCCTGTCCGACGAGCTGGCCGGCCGGGACGACATCGAAATCACGGACCGCCGCGGTCCGTTGGAGTTCGACGAACAGGGCACCCTGGCGGCCCTGCCCGGCTGACGCGGTGACCCCTGCCTGGCTGACGCGGCGACCCCTGTCCGGCGGACGCGGTGACCCCTGCCGCCTGTTTTTTGTTGACAACTTTCCTATTTTATGTATGTTAGTAAACTTGCCGGTTTTTCGGCAGCGTGTGCCGGTCAGCCCGGGCCGTCCGGAACGTACGAACGGGCGGGAGATTCCGGTCAAGTGGGGACGAAAACGTCCCTGAAGTCAAACGGTTAAACAGGAGTTGTCACAGCACGTGAGTACAATAACTAAAACCCATTCGGCGGCGACGGAAGACCGGTCTCTCGACCTCTACCTGCAGGAAATCGGCAACGTGCCGCTTCTGATGGCCGAAGAAGAAACCGAACTGGCCCGGTCGGTCCGGGCCGGAGACCAGAAGGCGCTGGAGAAGCTTACGTCGTCCAATCTCCGGTTCGTGGTCAGCGTGGCCAAGCAATACCAGAACCAGGGCCTTTCCCTGTCCGACCTGATCAACGAAGGCAATATCGGGCTGATCAAGGCGGCCAAGCGGTTTGACGAGACCAAGGGCTTCAAGTTCATTTCCTACGCGGTCTGGTGGATCCGGCAGTCCATTCTCCAGGCGCTCGCCGAGCAGTCCCGCATCGTGCGGCTTCCGTTGAGCCGGGTCGGCACGCTCCACAAGATCGGCCGGCTTTCCAGTGAATTCGAGCAGGAGTTCGGGCGCGAGCCCAGCACCGAGGAGATCGCCGAGGAGCTGGACATGAATCCCGGCGACGTGAAAGACACGATGCGCATCGCGAGCCGTCACGTGTCGCTGGACGCGCCGCTCAAGACGGGTGAAGACAACCGGTTGCTGGACCTCATCGAGGACGACGACCAGGATGCGCCGGACGAGGCGCTCATGGTGGATGCGCTCAAAGATGAGATCTTCAGGGCGCTCGGGTCCCTGACCAAGCGGGAGGCGGCCGTGATCGCCTTGTATTACGGCATTAACATGGAAAGATCCTATACCCTCGAGGAGATCGGGACGCGGTTCAGTCTCACGAGGGAGCGCGTGCGCCAGATCAAGGAGAAGGCACTGCGCAGGCTTCGCCACGTCTCCAGGAGCCAGAAGCTCCGGGCTTATCTGAACTGATCGATCCCCATCTCCGGCGCGGCGGGATCCACCCCGGACACCCCGCCGCATATCCGCCCGCGGTAGCGCCGTACCGGCCGCCGGGGCGCGGAGAACGGCATGCTGCGACGAAAGTTCGTTTCATTCATACATTTACCGGCCAATGCCCGGGACGAATCCCGGGAGTACGGCCTCCTTCCGGTCCTGGCGGGTCTCGCCGTCCTGGTGCTTCTGATGGTGGCTGGATGGCATATCGGCGCGTCCTACCTGACGACCTTGTTGGACGACGGCGCCCTGACGGAACGGGAGCGAGAGAACAACCGTCTGCGGGAACAGTTGAGCGCCCTGCATGAGTTGGACGGTACGCTCGAATCGCGGATTGAGAATCTGTCGGAACGCGCGGCGGATATCGACAAGATCGTCCACGGGCCCGATGCACCCGATCCGCTTGCTCCGCATGGCCCGGTTGCCGGCGCCGAAGAATCCACACCGGCCCAGGCATCCGTCGAGTGGACACAATCGCCCGCCGCGGCCATAGACCGGATCGGCGGACGGATCGACCGGTTACTGGACGAAACCCGTGCGGAGCTGGCCAGCCTGCGGTCCGTCGAAGCGGCATCCAGGGCTGACGAGGCCTACTGGCGCGGAATCCCTATCATCTCGCCGGTGCAGGGACCGGTTTCGAGACCGTTCGGTACGACGCGTAACCTGCTGAGCGACGAGGTGCGCGTACACGGCGGACTGGACATCGCCGCGAACAAGGACGAGCCGGTGCGGGCCACGGCGTTCGGCGTGGTCTCACGGACCGGCGTGAACGCGAGTCTCGGCAGGTACGTGGACATCAACCATCAGAACGGGTACGTCACGCGTTACGGCCACCTCTCCCAAGTGCTGGTCGAACGCCGGAAACGGGTGGAACGCGGGGAGGTCATCGGGCTGGTCGGAATGACCGGAAAGACCAGCGGATACCACATACATTACGAGGTCCATCATGAAGGCCGCATCCTCGATCCGTCAACCTGGTTCTTCCCGGAAAGGGGCCTGTGAGCCGGCCTCCGGTTGACGGAAATTCCTCAAAAAAAGTTTGACACGAGGCGTGGTACGCTGCATTTTAAGTCACATATAGTCGCGATAAGTGGTTTAATCGCATAGACTAAGATTTGTCCGGCAACTATTTTGCCTGGCAATAGTTTCAGGAATTGAAGTTTTGATAAAACGCCGAATGCCGACCGGGCTGCTGGTCTTGCATTTCGGGGATAGAACGGTTCGGATATCCGGACTGCCAGTCGCCGTCATGCTGGGCACGCTGCTCATGGTAACGGGTGTCGTGTACGCCGGTGCGCGGTCATGGCTTGCCGAACACCGACACGGCAGCATGCACGAAGAGATCAGGATCCTGGAGCAGTCCAGCCAGTCGAACAAGGCCAGGCTGGAATCGCTCATCGCATCGGAAGAGACCGCCCGGCTCATCGCGGGACTTCCCAGCATCCATCCGGATATCCGCCAGGTGGGTGTGGGTGGACCGGCCCCGTCGCCGGATCCTGGATTCGCGCCCGATTCGCCCTATTACCGGGCTACCAGGCTGCACTCCGAGATGGAGAACTCCCGCCGCAGATCGAGTCTTTCGCTCAGGAGCATGGACGATATCGAGCAGCAGATCCGCGAGGTCGACGACCGTTGGCAGTTCGTTCCTTCGATCACTCCGGCGACCGGCGTGATTACCAGCCGGTACGGCCTGCGGACCGACCCCTTCACCGGTCTCTACACCATGCACCACGGGATCGATATCGCCGCGGCCCCCGGGACCCCGGTCAAGTCGCCGGCCGGCGGCGTCGTGGCCAGGACCGGCGTGGACCCCCGGTACGGCCTGTACCTCGACGTGGACCACCTGAACGGATACAAGACCCGCTTCGGCCATCTTTCCGCCATCCTGGTGAAGAAGGGCGAGGAACTGAAGCGCGGCGATATCATCGGACGGGTGGGCATGACGGGGAGAACCACCGGAAACCACCTGCACTACGAGGTCCATAAGGACCACAGGCGCGTCAATCCCATGCAGTACATCCGGTCGGAAAACGGCTGCTGATCCATTACGACCGCTAAGCATTACCGGAGGCAGGGACATTCTACATTCCCTGCCTTTTTCATATCTGTGCCGCAGCCGTCCTCCGTGCGTCTCCCCCATTACGCCGGCATTCCAGCCATACACCGAATACGGCTTGCTTCCGTCCTGGACTTCCATCGCGTGAGGGCCCGTTCGATGTTCAGACAGGATTACATCATGAGGACGATCCGCGTTTTCATCGATGCGCTGATCCTGTTGATCCGGGCGCGCCGCGACCAGGACTATCACCGCGCCCGATCGATTATCGCCCAGACCTGGGAGGACATCTTCGGCCTGTCGACGGCGTCCGTCATGGCGCTGTCGGAACGCACCCTGCTCTCCATGCTGATGAAACGGAGCGGAGGGGCCGTGGACACCGCCCTCATGGCCGCGCGCCTGTTCAAGGAGGACGGGACGCTGGCCCTGGCGGACGGGCAGGAGGAGGACGGCCGCCGACTGTACCTGAAGGCCCTCAACTGCTACCTGGAAATCGCCGTTGAGCCGTCCATCGGCACGGAGGACTTTCGGTGGATCAGCGAAGACATCAGCACCACCGGTCTCGTAACGGATCCCCACGAAGCGATCGGCGAGTTGCTCGGACTCCTCGAGAATGTTGAACTGCCCGTGTCGACTTCGATGCTGCTGTTCACCTACTACGAACGGTACGGCCGGTACGCCAGCGCCGAGGACATCCTGTTTCACGCCATGGACGATCACCCTGCCGAGCCCGAATTCGCCCGGCTCGGGATGGCGTTCTACGAAAGGCTCGAATCCGCGGAGGACGACCGCCTGGAACGGGGCGGACTGCCCCGCGACGAAGTCCGCGAAGGACGGGAACAACTCAGGCGCCGGATACATCGCGCAGGGTATGTTTTTGATTGACGGTACCTGGCCGGACTTATAGATTAGCGGAATCCAAAAAAACACGAAATCACACGGGGATGCATGGTGGCGGACAGCCTGGACAGCATGGAAAGCACGGACAGCTTGGACACCACGAACAGCACGGTAAGCACGGACAGCACGGTTCTCGAGCCGCCCGCGGCGCCTGCCGCGGCAGAGGCGAGGTCCCTGTACGTGGAGACCTACGGATGCCAGATGAACAAGGCGGATTCCGAGCTGATCGTGGGGCTGCTCGCCCGCGAGGGCTACCGGGTCACCGACCAGGTCGATCGGGCCGATGTGATCCTGGTGAATACCTGCGCCATCCGCGAGAACGCGGAGCAGCGGGTACTCGGGCGCATGTCCGAACTGAACCGTTTCAAGACGGCCAACCCCGACCTGATCCTGGGGCTCTGCGGGTGCATGTCCCAGCACCTCGGCGACCGGATCATCGAGCGCGCGCCCTACATCGATCTGGTCGCGGGACCCGACAGCTACCGGCGCCTTCCGGCCATGCTCCGTGCGCTGGACGCGGAAAGCGAACCAGCGCTGAGCCTGACCTGGGACCGTGCGGAGCACTATCTCGACATCGACCCCGTCAGGGAAGCCGGCGTAAACGGCTGGGTCACGATCATGCGCGGATGCGACAAGATGTGCTCCTTTTGCATCGTGCCCTTCGTGCGCGGCCGGGAGCGCAGCACGCCCCACGGCGAAGTGATCCGCCAGGTCGAGCGCCTTGCGGCGGAAGGCTACCGGGAAGTGACCCTGCTCGGGCAGACGGTAAACAAGTACCGGGACGGCGAGGTGGATTTCGCGGACCTGCTTTCCAGGACGGCGGAAGTCGACGGCATCGAGCGCATCCGGTTCACTTCGCCCCACCCGGCGCATTTCCCGGACCGGCTGATCGAGGTCATGGCGGCTTCTTCGAAAATCTGTCCCCATACGCACCTTCCGCTACAGTCCGGCTCACTGACGACCCTGTCCCGCATGCGCAGGGACTACACTCCGGAGGTGTTTCTCGACGTCGTCCGGCGGCTCAGGGAGCGCATTCCCCGGATCGCTTTGACGACGGATATCATCGTGGGCTTCTGCGGAGAGACCGAAGCGGAATACGAGGCGACCTGCGAGATGATGCGGACCGTGCGGTTCGACAGCGCCTTCATGTTCAAGTATTCCCCCAGGCCCGGGACCGCTTCCCACAAACGCCTGGCAGACGACGTGCCGGAAGAAGTGAAGGGCCGGCGCTTGACGGCCGTCATCGAGATGCAGAAGGCGATCTCCGAATCCCGGAACCGCGCGTACCGGGGAGAGACCGTGAACGTGCTTGTCGAAGGAACATCCAGGCGGGACGCCGACAAGCTCTTCGGCAAGACGGACGGTTTCAAGACCGTCGTGTTTCCGATGCGGGAGGGCATCGAATCCAACATGATCGTGCCCGTGCGCGTGAGCGGTTCAACGCCCTTCACGCTGTTCGGAGAGGTCATGGAACCGGCGTAGCAGCAGGCAAGCACAGGGAAAGGATTTGAAATGAAACCAACCAACCCGAAAATGCATTCGCTCCCCGAGGCGGATTCGAACCCGGAAGCGCATTCGTTTCCCGAAGCGGATTCGAACGCGGAAACGGAAAGTGTCGGCTCCGGCCTTTCGCGCCGGAGTTTCATCGGGAAAATAGCAGGCGGCGCCCTGGCCGGAATGGCCGGCACCGCGATTCTCAACAGTTGTGCGGATCCATCCCCAAAGGAGAGTACCATGTCATTCACGCTGCCCGATCTGCCCTATGCCCATGACGCGCTCGAGCCCCACATCGACGCGCGCACCATGGAAATACATCACGGTAAGCACCACAACACCTACATCACCAATCTGAACAACGCCCTGGCGGACCACGGCGACCTGGCCGGCAAGAGCCTGGACGAACTGCTGGCGGATAACTGCGCCATCGTGCCGGACGCCATCAAGACCGCCGTGCGCAACAATGGCGGCGGCCACGCCAACCACACGCAGTTCTGGACGATCATGAGCGGCAGCGGCGGCGGAAACCCCACGGGCAACCTGGCCGCGGCGATCGACAGTACCTTCGGCGGACTCGACGCCATGAAGGAGCAGTTCGCGGCAGCGGGCGCGACGCGCTTCGGTTCCGGCTGGGCCTGGCTCGCCAAGGACGGCGCGGGCAACCTCGAGGTCTACTCCACGGCCAACCAGGACAGCCCGATCATGGAAGGCAAGACGGCCATCCTGGGGCTGGACGTGTGGGAACACGCCTACTACCTGAACTACCAGAACCTGCGTCCCGCCTACATCGAGGCCTGGTGGAACGTGGTGGACTGGGCGGAAGCGGAACGACGCTTCAACGGCTAACCCCTGGAGGCTGAATGGCGCGAACGGGAAGAGCGGCGATCCTGAGCGGGGAAAGGGGCACGTTCACCGTCGGGGAGGCGGTGGTCCCCGACCCCGGTCCCGGAGAGGTGCTCGTAAGACAGTCCATGTGCGGCGTCTGTGGCACGGACGTGCACGTCTATCAAGGCCACGCGCGGCGCAAGGCCTTCCCGCTCGTGCTAGGCCATGAGATCGTGGGCGTCATCGAGAAGCTGGGATCGGGCGTCGACTCGGACGCTATGGAAAAGCCGGTCCGGGAGGGCGATCTCATCGCCATC